>SVMK01000023.1 GCA_015067465.1 Oscillospiraceae bacterium | reverse complement strand
GTGGGAGAACGGGAAATATTCCTATATGTTGCTCCTCGGCAGCGAGAGAACGCCGGAGGAACTGATTGAGCTTTGTAAAACAATCAAATAACACGGTTTTGTGTCGGAAAAAGACAAGGGGTTCCCTTGTCTTTTTCTTTTTAAACTAAAAAAAACGAGTTTTCTTATTGAAAATATACATGTTTCCGTTGAAAAAGACTTGACTATTTCCGGACTTTCGGTATAATTGTATACAATTATACCGAAAGCGAGTGTGTGCTATGCTGGAGCTATCCAACAAAACAAATCTGCTGGAGCAGAAAAATTACAAATACTCTCTGCAGGATGTTGCAGAGCCAAATTTATATAACGATCTTTTCGCATATGAGGAAGTTCCCAAGGTGTCTTTCAACCATCGCCGCGTTCCGATCGGGATGCCGGAGGAGATTTGGATTACGGACACAACCTTCCGCGACGGACAGCAATCGGTTGAGCCGTATTCCGTGGAGCAGATTGTGGATCTATATAAGCTGATGAGCCGGCTTGGCGGTCCGTTCGGCATCATTCGCCAGACCGAGTTTTTTGTTTACAGCGAGAAAGACCGCCGCGCAATCGAAAAGTGCATGGAACTTGGGCTGCAGTTTCCTGAGATTACCACATGGATCCGCGCCACGCGCGAGGATTTCCGCCTTGTAAAAGACCTTGGTATCCGCGAAACCGGCATTCTGGTTTCCTGCAGTGATTATCATATCTTCAACAAGATGAAGATGACGCGCAGTCAGGCCATGGCGCAGTATCTCGATACGGTGAAGATGGCCTTTGATGCCGGCGTTATGCCGCGCTGCCATCTGGAGGATATCACCCGTGCCGATTTTTACGGCTTTGTTGTTCCGTTCGTAAATGAGCTCTCGCAGCTTGCCGCGGAAGCCGGAATCCCAGTGAAAATCCGCGCATGCGACACGATGGGCTACGGCGTGCCGTATCCCGAGGTTGCGCTGCCGCGCAGTGTTCCCGGTATCATCTACGGCCTGCAGCATTACAGTGATGTGGACAGCAGCATGCTCGAATGGCACGGACATAACGACTTCTATAAGGCCGTTTCCAATGCCACAACCGCATGGCTCTACGGCGCGAGCGCAGTAAACTGCTCGCTCCTCGGTATCGGCGAGCGGACCGGTAATGTGCCGCTTGAGGCCATGGTGATGGAATACGCCTCGCTGCGCGGCTCTATGGACGGTATGGACCCCACCGTAATCACCGAAATTGCGGACTATTTCAAGCACAACATCGGCTATAAGATCCCCGATATGACGCCGTTTGTAGGCCGCAGCTTCAACGTAACCCGCGCCGGCATCCACGCCGACGGCCTGATGAAAGACGAGCGTATCTACAACATTTTCGATACCGGCAAGATTCTCAATCGCCGTCCCTCCGTTATGATCGGCAAAGCTTCGGGACTTTCCGGCATTGCGTACTGGATCAATGAAAACTACGGTTTGCGTGCCACGGAAGCGGTCAGCAAAAAGGACGCGCTGGTGGTTGAGCTGAAAGAATGGATCGACGCGCAGTATGAAGACGGACGCCAGACAACGCTGAGCGTGCATGAGCTTGAAACGAAGATTGAAGCGCTTTCCGGCGGAAAGCTGAAAAGACTGTAAGAAGGTGACAAAGTGATTGTTCATAAAACCATTTCTCTGGCGGATCAGGTGTTTAACCGTCTGGAAGAGGAGATCCTTTCCGGCGTTTACAAACGTGGCGAAATCCTGACGGAAATGCGCCTTTGCGAAGCGCTCGGCGTGAGCCGCACGCCCATCCGCGAAGCGCTCAAGCGCCTGGAGCAGGAACACATCATCGAAGACTGCGGCAAGGGAATGCGTGTTTTGAGCATTACCGCAGACGATGCTGCCTGCATATATGAAATGCGCCGCCGCATTGAAGGCCTTGCGGCGCGTGCCTGTGCGGAAAATATTAATGATGACGACCTTGCTCAGATGCGCGAGGTGATTGATCTTCAGGAGTTTTATGCCACCCGAGGCGACAGCGAGCATGTGAAAGTGATGGACAGCGAGTTTCATCTGATGGTTTACCGCTGCAGCGGCACAACCGTTTTGTTTGACACCCTTGCACCGCTGCACAGAAAAATTCAGAAATACCGCAAAGCAAATATAGAGTCGAAAAGCCGTGCTGTTGAGTCCGTTGCGGAGCACCGTGCGATCTATGAGGCGATTGCATCCCGCGACGCGGACGCTGCCGAGCGGGCGATGACCAACCATGTTACCAGTGCGCGGGACCGTTTGCCGCGCCTGAAACAGACCGAAACGAAAGGGGAGTAACGTTCAAATGGCAATGATCGAGAAATCTTCGAACGGCTGCTATCTTAAAAACGGCGTTCCCGTTGCCGCTGCATCTGCCGATAAGGCAGCGCGAGAGAAAACGATGGCTTACCGCATTCTCCGGGCCCACGAAACCGGAACCGGCAACGACGGAAAGCTGCGTATCAAATTTGACGCCATGATCTCCCATGACATTACTTATGTCGGCGTGATCCAAACCGCGCGCGCTTCCGGTATGACGGAATTTCCCATTCCTTATGCGCTGACAAACTGCCACAACAGCCTTTGTGCCGTGGGTGGAACCATCAATGAGGACGACCATGCCTTCGGCTTGTCCGCGGCGAAGAAATACGGCGGCATTTTTGTGCCGCCCAATCAGGCAGTTATCCATCAGTATGCGCGTGAAAAGTTTGCCGGCTGCGGCAAAATGGTGCTGGGTTCCGATTCCCACACCCGCTACGGCTGCTACGGCACGCTGGGTGTTGGCGAAGGCGGGGGAGAGCTTGCAAAGCAGCTTCTGGGCAACACGTGGGATCTGGAAGAGCCCGAGGTGGTGCTTGTCTGGGTTGACGGAAACGTGCCGCACGGCATCGGCCCGCACGACGTGGCCATCGCGCTTGTGGGCGCAACATTCCCCGACGGCTTTGTGAAAAACCGCGTTTTGGAGTTTGCAGGTCCCGGCATTGCGGCGCTGAGCATGGATTTTCGCATCGGCGTTGATGTTATGACCACGGAAACCAGCTGCCTGACCTCGATCTGGGAAACGGACGAATGCGTTCGTGCATATTATGAGGACGTTGGCAGACCGCAGGACTACCGAAAGCTTTCCCCGGAGGACGGCGCTTATTACGACCGCATGGTGACTGTGCATCTCGATGAGATGGAAAGCATGATCGCGCTGCCGTTCCACCCCAGCAAGGCCTACACAATTCATGAGCTGCAGGCTGAGCCTGAGCGCATTTTCCGCGAGATTGAAGCCGAATGCAACCGCCAGCTCGGCGGTGAGGCTACCCTCGACCTTTGCCGCAATATTGATGCGGAAGGCCGCGTGCGCTGCGATCAGGGCGTGATCGTGGGCTGTTCCGGTGGCATGTATGAAAATATTCTTGCCGCGGCTGCGATTTTGAAAGACAAGAGCATCGGCGACGGCTATTTTGACCTCTCCGTTTATCCGTCCTCCGCACCCATCAACCTTGCCCTTGTGCGCGACGGCACGGCGGCGGAACTGATCGAAGCCGGCGCTGTGATGAAAACATGCTTCTGCGGCCCCTGCTTCGGCGCGGGCGACACCCCTGCGCACAACACGCTTTCCATCCGCCACGCAACGCGCAATTTTGCAAACCGTGAAGGCTCGCGTCCCGCGGACGGACAGATTGCCGCAGTTGCGCTGATGGATGCCAGATCCATTGCTGCCACGGCCGCAAACGGCGGCGTGCTCACTGCGGCGACCGATATCGACTACACCGTGGCAGCGCGTGAATACCACTACACCGACACAGTTTACGAAAAGCGCTGCTACAACGGCTTTGGCAAGCCTCAGACCGACGCGCAGCTCAAGCTTGGTCCCAACATTACCGATTGGCCGAAAATGCCGAAGCTGGAAGAAAATCTGCTTGTGAAGCTGTGCGCTGTTATCCACGACGAAGTTACCACAACCGATGAGTTGATCCCTTCCGGGGAAACTTCCAGCTACCGCTCCAATCCCGTGCGTCTTTCCGAATTTGCCCTGTCCCGCCGCGTGCCGGAATATGTTGAACGCAGCAAGGCTGTTCGCGCGCTGGAGCAGGCGCATCTTGCAGGGGAGGACTCTGCTGAGGTCGTGGAGGTTTTGGCGAAAATCGGCAAAACAGCCGATGCCACCAGCGTTGGCAGCTGCGTGTTTGCCCGCCGCCCCGGCGACGGCTCCGCCCGCGAGCAGGCGGCCTCCTGCCAGAAGGTCCTCGGCGGATTTGCGAATATCTGCTATGAGTATGCAACCAAGCGCTATCGCTCAAACTGCATCAACTGGGGTATCGTTCCGTTTACACTGCCCGGCGGTGTGCAGTTTGATTACAGCGACGGTGACTGGATTTACATCCCGAACCTGCGCGAGGGGATTTTGCAGGGGAAAGAGGAGTTTGCCGCGAAGGTCATCTCCGGCGAGACCGTTGCGGATATTACGCTTTGCTGCCGCGGCCTGATTCCCGAAGAGCGCAAAATCCTCACGGAAGGCTGCCTGATGAACTACTATGCAGCGCAGCGCGCCGGAAACTGATGCCTTCTTTACCGCTTACAATGGAGGAAATATAATGGAAAAAATTATCATGACCACGCCGATTGTTGAGATGGACGGCGATGAGATGACAAGAATTCTGTGGCAGCAGATCAAAGATGAACTGATCCTGCCCTTTGTGGAGCTCAACAGTCTTTATTATGACCTTGGCCTCCTGAACCGCAATGCAACCAATGACCAGGTTACGGTTGACTCCGCGCTTGCAACGAAGAAATACGGCGTTGCGGTGAAATGCGCCACCATTACGCCGAACAAGCAGCGCATGGAAGAGTATCCCGAACTGAAAGAGATGTGGAAAAGCCCGAACGGCACGATCCGCTCCATTCTTGGCGGCACCGTGTTCCGTGCGCCGATCGTGATTGACGCTGTGAAGCCCGCGGTGAAAAGCTGGAAATTGCCGATCACGGTTGCGCGTCATGCCTACGGCGATGTTTACAAAGCGGTTGAGCTCAAAAGCAACGAGCCCGGTGAATGTGTTCTGACGTTCCGCGGCGAAAGCGGCGCGGAGCAGACGGTTTCCGTTCAGAAAGTTGACGGCGGCGCCATCTGGCAGGGTATGCACAACACCGACGAGAGCATCCGTGCCTTTGCCCGTGCATGCTTCAACTATGCCGTTGACCAGAAGCAGGATCTCTGGTTTTCCTCCAAGGATACGATTTCCAAGGTGTATGACGGAAGATTCAAAGAGATTTTCGAGGAAGAATTTGAAGCTTACCGCAGCAAATTCGAGGAACTTGGCATTACATATTTCTACACCCTGATTGACGACGCGGTTGCCCGCGTGATTCGTTCCGAAGGCGGCTTTATCTGGGCATGCAAAAATTATGACGGCGATGTTATGAGCGATATGATCTCCACGGCGTTCGGCTCACTGGCGATGATGACCTCTGTGCTTGTAACGCCGGACGGAAAGTTTGAGTATGAGGCTGCGCACGGCACCGTTACGCGCCACTATTATAAGTATCTCAAAGGCGAAAAGTGCGGCACAAACCCGGTTGCAACAATTTTTGCATGGAGTGGCGGCTTGAAAAAGCGCGGCGAACTCGACGGAAACAAAGCCCTTGAAAACTTTGGCGAAAAGCTTGGCGAGGCAACGCTGAACGTGATTGCCCGCGGCATTATGACCCCGGATATTGCCAATATGGCAGAGCCGGGAACGCCGGTAAAGCGTGTTTTCACCGACGAATTCCTCGCAGCAATCCGTGAGGAACTCACCGCTTTGCTTTCCGCTTAAATTCAAAATTTTCCCCGGCATGGCTTTTTATAAGCGCTGCCGGGGAATTCTTTGCATTTTTTGCCATTGGTGGTATTATCTGTACTGTTTTTTTGTTACAAAACGAATCGGTGTTTGTAAATAATGCTTGAAAAATGTATAAAATTATAATACAATATTGTTAAAGTTTTGAATTAAACTTACTTTTAAAATGCCGATATAATTTATTATAGGAGTATGTTCAGAGGAACAGACTCTGATAGATACTGTGCCGGTTTGCTCAGCGCAGGATTGTGGGCGGGCCGATACACAACGGGGAATACTTACAATGACTTTTAACAACAATTCCGACAACACAACTGCACAGCACAGCGGAATGGGCATTATGCGTGCGCTTAACGACGATTACTATGCCATCTATATTCTTCGCGATGCGCAGAATATTATGGAGCCGTATTTCGTGAAGCAAAACTGCGCGCTGACCGACCTGCTCGGCGAGCAGCCTGAGATTGAGCGCACTTTCAGCGAAGTTTTTCCTGCGCTGATGCATGAGTTTGCCCTAACCTCTTATCAGTCCGTTTTCAGCCGTGAGCGCGTTACGGCCGAACTGCAAGAGAACGGCACGCTGAAACATGTTTTCTATATGAATGACGGCAGCGGCGAATTTGTGCATATCGAGATGCGTTTTTCGCTTTATCACGAAGATGCGGAGAACTATGTTATTTTCGCACTGCGCGATGTTGACAGCGAAATGCGCGCGAGTATGGACAGTGCCAGCCGCCTTGAACAGGCTGTTAAGAAGTATAAGCAGGCTGACTATGATCTGCGCCGCGATTTTCTTACGGGACTTTACAACCGCTTTGACCTGTTTGAAATGATCAAGGACTCTTTGTCCGGCGCCGCGCGTCCGATCATTGCAATGTTTATGCTTGACATTGATAATTATAAGCTGTTCAACGATTTCTACGGACATGTTGCGGGCGATCAATGCCTGCAGATGATCGGTGAATCTCTCAAACGCTTTTCCGTGAACCGGGATGCGCGCTTTTACCGCTACGGCGGCGAGGAAATCCTTGGCATATGCTTTGATGTGGCATTGGATCCGGAAAAATTTGCACAGGAGCTGCTGGATGAAATCCGTGCGCTGAAAATTACGCACAAGGGCTCCAAAACGGGCTATCTCACCGTCAGCATCGGCTATACGACAGATAACGCCCGCTACGAAAAGATGATTGACAAGGCCGACAAGGCCCTGTATATGGCGAAAAAGTCCGGAAAAAACCGTGCGGTATCGTATGAGAGCATCTCTGTTGCCGGCAGACTGGAAAATGATGCCTCCGCCATGAGCGAGGTATTGAATATTTCCGGCTCGCAATCCGGCGATAATGAAAAAAAGCTTGCAACGGACAATTTGATTGCTTCGTTCCATCTCAATCTCTCGCATGACCGGTGCTTTGATGCGCTCAGCAGCTATCAAGCGCTGTCGGGTCTGGCGACGGGTGAAACAACGGCAGAGCAATTCTTTGCTGCGGCGGAAAAGCTGGTTCATCCTGCGGAGACGGCGCGCTTTCATGAGCGCTTTTCTCTGCGCGCGCTCCTGAATGCGTACGAAACCGGCATTTCCGCATACAGCGATGAATTCCGCATGCGCATTTATGACCATCACTATTCCTACCTTCGCGTTGCTTCGGAGGTTTATCAGCTTCCGTTTTCCGGCGAAATTGAAATGACGTTCAGCATCGTTGACATCAACACCGCTAAGCTGAAAGAACGCATTTCCGAGCGCCTTGTCGGGATGAACTATGAATTCCTCTGCCTGATTGATTCTTCCACAGGGCACATGACGGCCTTTCAGGGAACAACCCCTCTTGAGCTTGAGCAGCTGGGCAGGGAAGAGCTTTTCTATCATGTGCAGGGCCTTGAGGTCGGTCAGGAACTGATGGGAATGCACGAACTGATGTATCTGGAGCGTCATGCTTCGCTGGATGCGGTTATTGAAAATCTGCAGGATAATTCGGCGTACACGCTGATGTTTCAGGTTACGCCCGACGAGAACGGTGTGGTGCATTATAAGCGCTTGCGCTATGCTTATCTCGACGATTCGCGCGAATTGATTATGATGACGCGCGAGGACGTGACCGAGCTGATTTCGAAGGAAATCGACGATCTGACCGGACTGCACAACGCAGAAGGTTTCCACCGCCGCGTTCAGGAGTGGATTGCGCGCAACCCCGGCCGCCGCTACCGTATGATTCAGTATGATTTCGACGGATTCCGCAACATCAACGGCATTTTCAGCTATGAAGAGGGCAACCGTTTGCTGCGCGAAATGGGGCGTCATATGCGCTCGAATTCCACGGAAGATTCCTTCTGCGGCCATTTCAGTGCGGACCATTTTGCGCGTTTTTGCGCAGTTGACAACAGTCCCACGCCGGAAGAGTATTACGATAAATTTATCAGCTGTCATTTTGAATTTCTCAGCAAATACCGCACCACGCTGCACGCCGGTGTTTACGATCTTTGCGAGCCGGATGTTGACTCTTACAGCATGAGCTACCGTGCGCAGCTGGCACTGCAGTCGATTAAGGGCGATTATAAGCACCTGATTGCTTATTACGAAGCGCCCATGCTCAGTCAGGAGATCGAAATTCAAAATCTTCTCTCCGATTTTGAAACGGCGATTGAGCAGGAGCAGTTTCAGGTGTTTTTCCAGCCGCAGGTTGACTATATGCGCCAGCGCTATATCGGTGCGGAAGCGCTTGTCCGCTGGTTCCATCCCACGATGGGCATTGTTGCGCCGGGCATGTTTATTCCCGCGCTGGAGCGCCACGGCCTGATTTGCACGCTGGATATGTATGTCTGGGAAAAATGCTGTCAGTATCTCAGAAAATGGATCGACCAATACGGCGACGCGTTTGAAATGGCAGTTTCCGTTAACATTTCGCGTATTGACATTTCCACGCTGCCGCTTGTGAGGGTGTTTTCCAACCTGATCAAAAAATACAGTCTCACGCCCGACCGTTTGCGCCTTGAAGTGACGGAAAGTGCGTTTATCTCCGATTCGGTGAATCTCGTCAAAACCGTGCAGGCATTGCAGACAGCCGGATTCACCGTTGAGATGGACGACTTTGGCGCGGGCTATTCCTCGCTGAACACGCTCAAGGACATTCCGGTGGATGCCCTGAAGCTTGACATGCAGTTTTTGCCCCGCGATGCGGAAAGCAACGAAAGAGGCGCAAATATCCTCACCTCCGTTGTACGCATGGCAAACTGGCTGAAGCTTCCGGTGATTGCAGAGGGCGTTGAGACGAAAACGCAGGCTGACTATCTGCAGAGCATCGGCTGCTATTACATGCAGGGTTTCCTGTTTTCCAAGCCGCTGCCGCTGGCGGAGTTTGAGGAGCTGCTTGCGAAAAATTCCTTTGAAGATGCAAAGCGATTCCACGATGTTTCGCTTGAAGGCGTTGCACAGTTTTGGAATGCGGATGCGCAGAGCACGCTGCTGTTTAACTCCTTTATCGGCGGCGCGGCTATTGTGGAATACTGCAACGGCGCTGCGGAAATCGTGCGTGCCAATCCGCGCTTTATTGACGAACTGGGAGTGGACCCGGAGAAATGCGCCGAGTTTATGTGCGATCCGCTTGCATCCTACGACGAGGAAAATCGCGAAAAGTTTGTGCATATGCTGCTGGAAGCGATTGAAACAGGGCAGGAGGCACAGTGCGAAACCCGAAACTCCCATCTCGGAGTTTCCAACGAATTCACCTGGTTGCGTGCAACGGTTCGCATGATTGCGCGCAACAACGACAGGTATCTGTTTTATATGCAAACGACGAATACCACGCGCGAGCACATCGCGGAGGAGTCGGCGCAGCAGCAGCGTAAGATTGATCTTGTGCGTTCTGAAATTATCGTTAAGCAGATGAATTCGGTCACATTTGAATACTTTATCCCCAACGGCGAACTGCATTTCCGTATGCGTGCGCCGGACGGAAAAGTGTTTGAACAGGTTCGTTCTCTGGCGGACGGACGGCGCCAGCTTTATTACATCCACCCGGAAGGCATGACGAAAATCTACGACGAGCTTACCGAGTTTTCCCGTCACGGGTCCAATCACCAGATTGCAACGGTGGAGTTTCTGTCGCGCTTCTGGGCGGACCGTTGGCAGTGGAGCCGCGGCCACTGCTCGTGCATTCGCAACGAAAAAGGCGAAGCCTACTGCATTGTCGGCCAGATTGTAAATATTCAGGCAGAGAAGGATAAAGAGGCGCTGCAGGTGCTGCTGGAGAAAAACACAAACAAGCAGTAAACATTTTTTTCCAATCAAAAACTCCCTTCAAATGAAGGGAGTTTTTATTGTTGCTGCGATGAAAAGTACGGGTTTCTATGGATATTGCTTGAAAAACTTCACCATAAATGCTATACTGAACGCAGAAGCAAAGTGCAAAAGTTTCAACTCACTTCGCGCTGTATTGGGCTGACCAAGCGGCAACGCTCTGCCCAAAAACCAACGAAGAAAGCAATGATTCATTGCACTGTGCAATCGCACTCTATGCCGCGAAAAACGACCAGCTGATTCAATTGGATGCAATCAAGCACAAGGACAAAACCGGAACGGAAATCCCAGCGCTTACCGAATTTTTGAAGTTCTAACACAACCTTGGCAATTTCAATCCTGTTCCTGATCATTAACAAGGGCGCAGGTTTGCAGTAAACAATCTCTTAGGAGGATTCTGAAATGCATATTTACGAAAAAGAATTTGATTTTGTCATCCAGCGTGCAAAGTCCCTTGCGCGCCCTGCCCGCGTAGCAATTGCCGGAGCAGACCTTGAAAATATTCTGCGCGGTGTTTTTGAAGCGGAATCCCATGGCATCTGCACGCCTCTCCTTGTGGGTAACGAGGAAAGAATTCGCAAAGTGCTGGAGGAGCAGAACCTCCAGGACCGCAACTACGAAATTGTCCATGTGGCTGACGAAGAGACTGACGATATATATCACGTTTATGTCACCAAGGCAATTTCCCTGGTCAACGAGGGCAGGGCGGATATGCTCCTGCGCGGCAACACCTCTACCCGCAATTTCCTTATGCCCATCCTCGATAAGAAGTTCAATATCGTCGATGGTCTTGTCAGCGAAGTGTCCCTCCTGAAGGTTCCCTATTACGACAAGGTTTTGGCTCTGTCCGATGTTTCCGTACTTATCAATCCCTCCGAAGGTCAGAGAAAGAAGATCGTCAAAAACATAGTTTCCATATTGAACCATTTGGGCATTGAGCACCCCAAGGTGGCGGTGCTGTCGCTGGTTGAAAAGCCCAGCTTCCACATGCGCGACACAGTTGAGGCGCAGAATATCGTCCGCGCTCACCAGCATCAGCCCATTGCTGATTGTGAACTGGTTGGTCCCATTCCCTGGGACCTCATCGTCAGCAAGGAGGCTGCCCGCCACAAGAATTATGACTGCCCCTACTGCGGCGAGTTTGATGCTGTGCTGATGCCCAACGTTATGGCAGGCAACACGGTTATGAAGGTGCTTTCCATGTCCGCCAATGTTAACTGCTGCGGCGTGCTGGCAGGTACCCGCGTCCCCACTGCAATCACCTCCCGAAGCAGTGCACCCGAGCAGGTTTACCTTTCCCTCTGCGTGTGCGCCGCAATGCTTGCGGACTAAACTGAATCATAAAGCCGCCCTGTTGCTTAAGAAAGAGCAGCAGGGCGGTTTTCCTGTTTTTTTGTGCTTACGCGGCGGTGTAGTATTTAATAGTAGCGCGTTAAACGCATAAAAAAATTACTCCCATAAATGGGAGTAATTTTTTTGTTTGGTCCCCCGATCGATGATAAATCCGAACCCTCGACAGTGGAGAAAGGCACTGTCTCCGTACCGTCCTTATAGTTGAACGCGATCAGGATGTGATCGTCAAAAATCGTGACTGAGTTTACAAAGCTGTCGATCCGCCTGCGCCGCTCGTCCAGCTTCTCCACGTCCAGCGTGCGGAACCGGCACAGCCAGTACACAACGTCCTCGCGGGAGTACATGGGCTTTTGCATTTCCTCCCGGACGATGCTCATCTCGATCTCCTTCTTTCTGTCCTCCAACTCGTCCAGCCGCTGCTCCGTATGGTCGTTATGGTACAGCAAGACCGCCTTGCCGGTGATCGGCAAAGCGGCCTTGTTTCCAATTTCTGTTTACTTCACGTTTCGCACGAACCGCGTCATGATCGCGGCAACCTGTGCCCGCGTGGCCGTGCCTTGCGGGTCGAGGACCGTTTCGCCGTCCGCGTCCGTCGTGCCGGTGATGATTTCATGCATCACCATCCAGTGCATGGCCTCATCCGCCCAATCGCTGACGTCGGCGGCGTCGGGGTAATCCAGCAGGAAGTACCACATGCCCTTGAAGCCCTCGCCCTTTGTCTGGGCGTAGCGGTACAGAATTGCCGCGAGCTGTTCGCGGGTTACGCTGTCGCTGGGGCGGAACGTGTTGTCCTCGTACCCATCGACGACGCCCGCGCCGAACGTCCAGCGAACAGCCTCGGTGTACCACTCGCCGGCGGGAACGTCGGTAAAGGTCAATGCGCCGTCCGCCGCAGGCTCGCCCGCCAGACGCCAGAGCATCGTGACCACCATCGCGCGGCTCATCTCGCCATCCGGGTCAAAGGTATCGTCGCTCACGCCTTCCATGATGCCGCGGTCGTAGCAATCGTACACCGCGTCGTAATACCAAGCGCCCTCGGCAACGTCCGCGAACGGGCGCGGCTCGTAGACCAGAACGTAGTCGGAGAAGTGGCGCAGGCCGACGAACAGTTTTCCGTTTTCAAACCGCGTCGGCATCCGCTCCGTTTTGCCGTCGTCCGCGACGAAGTAAAACGCACAGAACCGGCCCTCGGTCCCCGGCGCAAGGGTCAGCGGCAACTCCAGCGTCACGCCGCCGTCGCCGAAGCTGCTGACCGTCGCGCCGCCTGCCAAAAGCGAGAGGGAGTAAGTGGTGAGAGCGTGCTTGCCCTCAAACGCCGCCTGCTGCGCCGGGCGCAGCTCGTCCACACCGGTCTGCGCGAAGTTCAGCGTCACCGTGCCGTTCACCGCGCCCGCAGCGATGGCCTGCACCGCCGCCGCGTCAAAGCTAACGCTGCCCAGCGCGGTTTCAAAGGTCACGGTCTTGTCCGCGCCGTCGGCCCGCTGTTCCAGCGCCTCGGCCAGCGCCGCGAAGGTTTCCGCCGGGAGGTTCACCGTGGTCACATCCTCACCCAAGGCGCTCAGATCGAACACCACCGGCGCGTCGGACGCCGCGATCTCCTTGAACTGGCTATCGGTCATCGCGTCGGCTGTGACCGCAGCTCCGGAAACGGTCACCTCCAGATGCAGCGTTTCCGTGTCGCTGTCAGTCACCGGGACTGTGACAGCCGGAGCCGTGCTATTGGTATTGCCGCTGTTTCCGCTGTCGTCATCATCGTCATCGTAACTGGAACCGCCGCCAGAGAAAGAAGTTTTGTAAGTAGCCGTGACCGTGACCGCTTTCGCGGGCATGGTAAACGTGGTGTTCGCGCTGCTCGCGTTTGCAAAGGTCACGCCGTCGCTCGTCGTCCACTTGTCGAACGTCTGACCGCTCGGTGCGGCGTTCGCCGTAATCGTCACGGTCTCGCCCGAAGCATAGCTGCCGCCGCCCGTGCCGCTCGTGACGGTCACGGTGTACTTGATCGGCGTCGCCGAGATCGTGAACGTCCCCGGCGCATAGGACACGGCGTAGTTGCCCTGCAACGCATCGCCGCTCACCGTAATCTGATAGGTTCCCGCCGCTTCGTCATGCTTACATTCGAGGTTGAACGTGAGAACGCCCGCTTGGTCGCTGCCGACAAGCCCCGTGACCGTCGCGGTCAGCGCGGGATCGGTCGCGCCCACGACCTTGCTCTTGTCGTCCGCCTTGACCGTAGCGTCCTTGCGCGCAATTGTGACGTTGACAGGGGTGGAATCGACGCCGTTCACCTCGGTGGTCGCATCAATTTTGTAATAGACCGTATAGCTGCCCGCGTTCTTGCCGGTCGGGACGCTGTCGCTCCAGCTCGTGCCGTCTAAGCTGTACCGCATCGTACCGCCCGTGGTGACGACGCCCGCCGAGACGAGCGCCTGCGCGCCGCCGTTGTACGTCAGCGTGTTCGCCGTGGGCGCGGTATAGACGGGGTTCGCCAAATCGATCAGCGTTATGACCACGTTGACCGTGGAATCCTCATAGTTCGTGGAGCTGATCGTCACGGGCAGGGTAATGGTGTCGCCGGCCACGGTGACAACCGAGGCGGATACCGCACCCGTGCTACTAACAACGCTCCATTCGGAGACAGAGCTTCCTTTGCCGCCCGTTACGCTTTCCGCACCACCCTTTGAATAGCTCAGAGTCCCGGCGTCCACGGGCATCTTCCCGGCGACGGACGCTGTGATGCTCGTCGTTCCCGCCACCTTGTTCAGCGTCACGTTCGAAATCGACGGCGCCGTTGCCTTGCCGATGCTCCACGGGATGGACTGCGTCCCCGTGGTGCCGTCGCTCCACTTGTAATTGACGGTACTGGTCAGCGTCGCCGTCGCGGTGTAGCTGTCGACCGCCGTCGCTGCGCCGTTCGCTACGCTATAGCCTTCGCCGGTGGCAACGCCCGTTTGCTCGTTGCCCGTCCATTTGAGGCCGGTCGCCGCTGTGGGGATCGTCACGGTCTTGGGAACGACCGTCAGCGTATAGCTTGCGGTCGCGGAGAGGTAGTCGTCACTTTCCGCGGCGGTCGCCGTGATGGTTGCTGTGCCGGCCTTGACGATATGCACCGCGCCCGTGTCGCTGTTCACCGTGGCGGCGTCGCCGGCTGTGACCTGATAGCTCACGCTCGTCTCCGCGCCCGTGACGGTCACGGTGAAGTCTGCGTCGCCGTAGGTCTTAGTCTGCGTCTCGGAGGCAAAGGAGATCGTCTGCACCGCCCTGTACTCCACGACGACGGTGCAGTCGCCGTTATTATTTCCGCTGACGCAGAGCTTGTACCCGAGCCCGGCGTACAGAAACGCGGAAATGCGGAAGTTGTTGCCTTCGCCGCTGTTGTCGTCGTTCGGGATCACATTATCGCCCAAATAAAGCGTGCCCATCGTATTCATTTCCCCGACGGAATAGAAAACGTACTCTCCGTCGTCCTCAGGGATGAAGGCATAGGTTTTGCCGAGCGTTACCGGATCATTATTGCCGACAATGATCGTGCCGTCGGTCCTGGCCGTCAGGGAGGGGCGAAGCGCCGCCTCGCCGACCGCGTTCGTATAAACGGCGTAATCCGGGTCCGCGGATGCGAACTGCTCATCACGGCCTACCCCGCCCAGGCCGGAGGTGATGGTCACGTGAGCCTCGGCGGTGGGCGTGACTTCCGTCTTGACGGGGAGCGGCTCTGTCCACTTCAGTTCTCCGCCGATGGTGATGACGGCGCCGCTTGCCAGATACACGCTGCTGATTCTCGGCGCGCCGGAGACGGTGAAGCTGCTGGGCGCCTCAACGTTCCCGCCGACGTACACGGCGCCGTACGCCGTTTTATCGGCGGTGATCGTGCCGCCGGTCACGGTGAAGCTGCCGCCGTCACCCACATAGATAGCGCCGTTATTGCTGCCGACAAGCTTGCCGCTGCCCTGGCTGTCCATGAGGATCAGCGTGCCCCGGACGTACAGGGTGAAATCCGACAGCGCCGAGCCGTCGACAAAGAGCTCCGACAGCGCCGAGCCGTCGACGGTATGGCCGTTCAGGTCCAGCGTGACGGTCCGGCCCTCCGGGACCTCCAGGTAGCTGTCGTCGGCGGTCGCCGTGTAGTCCTGCGTCAGCGTGACGGTTCCCTCCGTGTCGCGCAGAAGCTCCCGCAGACTCTCCCACCCGGTCGGCATAGTTTCCTCCGCCAGGACGCCGACGTGCAGGAGGCTTACCGCCATGCAAAGCGCCAGAAGAAACGTAAAGGCTCGTTTCGTTTTCATGTTGTGGTTTCCTCCCGATATTCCTTATTTGCTGTTTTTCCATTTTGCGCCTTTGTCCGCCATATCCCAAGCTCTCTCCATCCGGCAAAAAGCCGTTTGTAGACAGTATAACTTTTTTTCCGATGATTTGCAATCCTTGTTCTGTCAAGGGTCAAAAGTTACAGCCTGCGAGAACTGTGGCGGTTGACCGGCAGTGGAATCTGCTGTTCTCCTGCATGTAGAAGAAGTAACGCAAATAGAGCCTCACGAGGCCGGTAATATCAAGGCTTCCAGCGCACGAAACCGTCAGGGGTAGTATGAAACCCTTCCGGCCCTTGGAATTGCGGATTTGGTCCCTGTGAGCGAATTGGCGGGAGACCGAAATCCGGCCTCCCGCCAATCCAAGCTACAAGATGTTCTCAATAGAGATGAGAAATCCGAACGCATCTCCAATCTGAAATACGTTCGGATTATCCTCAAATGTGTAATCCCAACACTATAGATGCCGTCCTAAAACCCAAATCGAAGCCCAGCGAAGCGGGTTCGATTTGGAAAGGAGGAGCGACGGAGTGAATGAGCGATGGCGTTTTTAAAAAGAAAACGCCGTCGCGAACGATACAAAGTCCGCGACGACGTGGTCCGAGTGACTGGATTTGAACCAGCGGCCTCTTGAACCCCATTCAAGCACGCTACCAACTGCGCTACACCCGGATATGAGCTTATCACTCACAGCCCGATTATAATAGCATACTTGAAAACAAAATGCAATAGTTTTTTTGAAAAATTATGACATTTTTATTCCCCAAATTTTACATTGCCGTGTTCCGACAACAACATAGTTATCATATGCGGCCGGGGAAGCCTCTACGCCGCCGAGGAGATTGAAGGTGTCCAGCTCCTTTCCGGTGAGCGGATCGAGCATATACATGATGTTGGCATAGTTGCAGTAAATCAGCACGCCGCTGCCGTCTTCGTTATAAACCAGCAGCGGAGAACTCCATGTGTAGTAAGCTTTGTGCTCCCAAACAACTTCGCCGGTTTCGCGGTCGATGCAGGCGAGAACGCCGTTGTTGTTTCTGTCGGTTTTGGATACGGTGACGTAGATGTAGCCCTCGTAATCGTTTTTGCCTAGCGCAATTGTGGACTGAACACCGCCGGAAAGGCTTTTTTCGGAATAGCATTTGTAGCTGGTCTGCCACACGATTTCGCCGGTTTCAGCGTCGATTTTGAAAATCGGGATGTCTGCTGTGGTCCAGCTGCGCCAGCCGAGATGGAACGAGGTGCTGACATAAACGTAGGGGTGTCCGTCCTCAATGGAGATAACAGGCGTGCTGTTGGAGTCGTCGAGAATATTTTGTACCCAGTCGAGCTGCAGCGTGTTGAGGTCAAGGCACATCAGTCTGCCGCCGTTATCCGCCACGATCAGGTGTCCGCGCCAGATGGCAGGACTGTCCTCCATGCCAACCCAATACTGATACAACGTGGTGTTTTTGCCGAAATATCGCCATTTCACGGTTTCGGGATCAATGGAAAGTGTGCCGGCTTCTTCGTCATATTCGGTATTAAGCTTGATGATATAAACAATTCCGTTCTCGCCCGGATAGATGAGCTGATCGGTTTCTGCGTCAACAAGGGGCGAACCGTCAAACATCGGCCAGAAGCGCAGCATAAAGCTGTCGCCGTTGCCGAATGTGTGGAGGATCTCAAAGTCGATCAGACTGATAATGAACGCTCTGCTTGCGCCGAGGTTGCTGTCGTAACCTGCGCCGACATAAAGGATCGGATAGCCGCGCGGGTCAAGCGAGCCTGCGCCTTTGAAGGTGAAGCCGACTGTGAGCGTATCGCGCGTTTTCTCTCCGGTGCGCAGATCAAGGAAGTATATGTTGCCGTCCATGGTGGCGTAAATCACTTCCACAAGGTCGTCATCTTCCTTTGCCCAGTCGTACATATTCATAACTGCTTTGGTTTCTGCGGGCCATTTCACCAGCAGGGGCTGGCCAACCCAGCCGCTGCCTGTCCATGTTTCACCGCCGGAGGTAAGGCTGCCTGTGTTATGATACCAGGAAGAGGTGAAGTCATAGTCGGTGAGGTTGGCATAGCCGTAGGCGCCGCCGTCGCGGAAGTTGTTGCCGCGGAAGGTGATCACGCCCTCCATATCGGTATACTCATCGCCTGTCAAAAAGTCGATCGGTACTTCCGGTTCATACACTTCGTCCTTGCCGAGGGTTTTGCCCAAAACATTGATCGCCAGGTCCTTGACATAGTTTTCAGGATCGGTTTCTTCAATAAAATAGGGGTTAAACTCCGGGACGGGCGTCGGTGTGGGCTCCGGAGTGGGTTCGGGCGTCGGTTCCGGTGTGGGCTCAGGGGTGGGTTCGGGTGTCGGTTCCGGGGTTGCGGTCGGCGCAGGCGTTTCGGGCGGGATACGCGAAGCGATATCCGCGGATTTGTGCAGGTATATCATATAGCCCAGAATGCCGAGCAAAACAATAAGAACGATAATACCGATCACCCGGTACAGGCTGATGGAATTTTGTTTTTTATGCATTTGAATTGACACCAAATTTCTGTTACTTTTTTGCCCATTCAGTATAGCAAACACTGTCGAAAAATGCAATCTGATATGAAATAATTATAGCTTGCATAATTTGTTTTTTTAAGGCGCGGGGATTGAAATTCATTCTGAAACTATGCTATATTGTGAGTGCTGGTACATATTGCATGTAACAATATTTTTATGAAAAAGGAGAGTTGTTTATGAAAAAATTTGTTTGCACTGTTTGCGGCTATGTTTATGAAGGCGATGCGGCACCTGCAGAGTGCCCCACCTGCCACGTTGGCGCGGACAAGTTTAAGGAAATGACCGGTGAGATCAAGCTGGCCGCCGAGCATGAATACGGCATTTATGCCAAAACCGTCAAGAACAACCCCGACATCAGCGCCGAGGACAAGAAGTATATCTTTGATCAGCTGATGGCTAATTTCAACGGCGAATGCAGCGAGGTTGGCATGTATCTTTGCATGGCACGCATCGCCCACCGCGAGGGTTATCCCGAAATCGGACTTTACTGGGAAAAGGCCGCTTATGAAGAGGCAGAGCATGCCGCAAAGTTTGCAGAGTTGCTCGGCGAGGATCTGGAAGCCAACATGAAGGCCGACACCAAGTCCAACCTTGCATGGCGTGTTGACTGTGAATACGGCGCAACGCAGGGCAAGTTTGACCTTGCACTGTGCGCCAAGAAGAACAATCTCGACGCAATTCACGATACCGTGCATGAAATGGCCCGCGACGAGGCCCGTCACGGCAAGGCTCTGGAAGGTCTGCTGAAGAGATACTTCTGAGCAAAAAAGCGATTCAAGGGGGCGGACAATCCGCCCCCCTTTTTTTCCTATCAGGCATTGACGGCGCGGCGGTTGTCACATATAATCTGATTTCGTGAGATATCTTTTAACTGCGGAGACAGAACAATGCCGGACAACAAGTTCAAAATTCATATAGGACAGCGAAACCTCAAAACAGCGCTTGCAGCCACGCTTTGTGCGCTGCTGTATCTGCTTTGCGGAAGAAATCCAACCTTTGCCTGCATCGGCACGGTGTTTGGCATGGGGAGCAATATCCAGGACTCCATTCTGAACGGAGGCAACCGATTTTTCGGTACGGTGATCGGCGGCGTGCTCGGTATGTTGCTGTTTCGAATCTATATCTGCTTTGTGCCGAGTGGGGAATTTCGGGCGCTGATGCTGCTGTTTTTGTTTGTGGGCGTGGTGCTTCTGATTCTGACCAGCCAGATGTTTCGCTGGGTAGGCGCTGTTCAGCCCGGCGGCGTGGTGCTTTGCATCATTCTCTTCAACACACCGGTGGATGACTATATTTTTTACTCTGTCAACCGCATGATTGACACCGGAATCGGCGTTGCCATTGCATTGCTGGTTAACCGCTTGCTCCCGCGTGAGCGTGTTGACCGCTGGAAAGCCGCGTTGCTGAAAAAAGGGAAGACCGAAAACTGAGTGTAAAACGCGCATCCGAAAAAACAGAAAACGCCAACATCCCGCACATCATGTTGTGATGTGCGGGATGTTGGCGTTTTAAGTATTCAAAAGCACGGCGACGCGGTTTACACATTCGTCGTTGCCGATGTAAAAAACAATGTCCAGCTCCTGAAGCGAGAAGTAGGGGCCGGGGGAGAGATGCAGTTCGCCGTTGCGCTCAATGGCGACAACGGTGGCCTGTGTGTTGTGCCAGAAGTTCAGTTCCTGAAGTGTTTTGCTGATCTGGGATGAGTCGGGAGGAACTTCGATGTGGTAAGGCACAAAGGGGTTTGACTCCTTAAAATGCTCCACCTGCTCAACGATCCGCCCCAGCTGCGCGCAGAGGTCGTTTGCGTTTTCGTGCAATTCGGTGATCTTGGATAAAACGGAAGAGCGCATATCGCCCAGACTGACAAACTCGCGATACTGCCGCAGATACTGCGCTGCTTTTTCGCTTGAAACAACCACAACACCGGAGCCTTGAACGGCCTTGACGATGCCGAGATCGTCCAGAATGCAGATCGCTCGGCGCGCAGTTTCGCTGGAAACGTTGTACTGACTGGTCAGATTGGAGCGCGAATGGAGCTTATCGCCCTCCCTGTATTCACCCTCCACAATTTTTGAAGCGATATCCCACGCAATTTTTTGATACCGCGGCGGTTCCGAGCGAATTCGCTGCCATGAGTGGCGATCACCGCAGTCCACAGATTTATGATCAGATGTATCCATTTTGCGTTAAAAACTCCTTGGCAACGTCTTCCACTGAACGGTTTTCAACATCAACCTGATAGTTCAGTTCCTGAATGGTGTTGTTGTCGATGGCATCGGCAAGGCTGTTGAGCACATCGGCAAGCTCGGGATATTTTTCAAGCGTTTCGTTTTTGCACAGCGGTGCGCCGTGGTAGGGAGGGAACACGCCTCTGTCGTCTTCAAGAATGGTCATATCGTATTTTTTCAGCAGTGAGTCCGTACCGAATACGACAATCACATCGAGATCGCCTGTATCAACAGCTTCGTAGAGCAGGGAAGTGTCCATTTTCAGAGAATCCTTGAAGTTCAGGCCGTAGGTGGAAACGATTCCGTCGTAGCCGTCGTGGATTCGTGCATAGAAAGAGTGGCCTGCACCAAACTTCAGACCGGAAGAGAGCGGTGCGAGTTCGGAAATGGCGGAAACACCGAATTCGTTCACACGCGCTGATTTCACGGCGATGGCGTAGGTGTTGTTGAGGCCAACCGGGTCAAACATGGTGAATCCGCGCGCATTAAGCTCGGTTTTGCAGATATTGAGGATCTCGTCGGAGCTTGTGCCGGGACGCATTTCATGATCGAGAATTTCGTTGTAAGCCGTGCCGGTATATTCAAAATAAAGGTCGATCTCACCCTTTTCCATGGATGGAACGCAAACGGAAGTGCCGCCGAGATTGAGCTTGCGCGTGACGGGAATGTCTGTTTTCGCTTCAATCAGCTGCGCATAAATCTCGCCGAGGAGAATGTTTTCGGTAAACTGCTTTGACCCTACGGTAATTCCGCCTTTTTTGCCGCCGCAGCCGCCAAGCGCGGCGACAAGCATCAAAACCACAAGGACGATGGCAAGCTTTTTCTTCATTTTTTAACCTCCGTTTTATATTTTTTGTTCAAACGCTTTTCAATATAGCTCAGAAGATATTCAAACAAAACCGCCAAAACTGTGACCGGAACAGCGCCGGAGAGCATCATGGCGGTGTTTCGCGTTTGAATGCCGCGCCAGATGAGCATACCAAGTCCGCCGGAGCCGATGAAAACGCCGGTTGTGGCGATGCCGAGTGCCGCAACAATCGCAAGGCGAACGCCGGCGAGGAGCATCGGCATTGCAAGTGGCAGCCGCACCATTGTGAAGATCTGCACGGGATTCATGCCGATGCCGCGGCCCGCGCGGATCATGCCCGGGTCCATGGAAGTAAGGCCCACGTGCGCGTTGCGCACAATGGGAAACAGTGCATACAGAAAAATTGAGACAACTACCGTCTTGTTATTGAGTCCGAAAAGGAGCATTACGAAAGTAAGCATCGCAAGTGTCGGCACGGTCTGGATTGCGTCAATAACAGACAAAACGCCTTTGCTCAGCCGTGGAAAGCGCACAAGCAAAACGGCCAGTGCAAGGCCGACAATGCAGCCGAGGAGCACGCCGAGAAAGGTGATCTCCAGATGCGTGAGCGCAGCGGAGAGGACGCTGGACATATTCATGCGCCCACCTCCTCGCTTTTATGCCGGGATGCCAGCTTGATCACGCGGTTGAGCAGCGCACTGACCAGCAGCGAGAGCAGCGTTGCGGGAACGGCACCGCAGAGAACAAGATTGAAATTATAGCTCTGCAGCCCCATCCAGATCAAATCGCCGAGTCCGCCGCCGCCGATGAAGGCAGAGAGCGTTGCCCATGAGATAATGTAGATCGCGCTGAGTCGAATGCCTGTGATGATGGCGGGAAGTGCAAGCGGGAACTGCACCATGCGCAGAATTTGCAGGCGGCTCATACCCATGCCCTTTGCCGCTTTGATATATTTCGGGTTCACTTCCGAGATGCCGGTGTAGGTTGCGCGCATGATCGGCAAAATGGAATACAGAAACAAAACCGCCACGGCCGGCGTGAAGCCGAGACCGAGAAAGATCATGGCAACGCCAAGCAAAACGATGCTCGGAATCGTGTTGATAACGCCGAAGACGCCGAGAGCAACCGCCGCTGCTTTCCGCTTCACGCTGAGAAGTATTCCGGCGGGAACCGCAACGATGATGCCAAGAATGAGTGCTGTGACGCTGATGGTGATATGCTGTCCCAGTGCGGTGATGATCTGGTCGGAGCTTTTGACAATTTCATGGAGAAAATTATGCATTTTTATCACCCCGCCATACAACGTCCGCCAGGGATCTGACCATGCTGGTATGGGTGACAACGCCGATAATCACGCCGTGCTCGTCCACAACGGGCAAAACGTCCAGATGGTCGCGCATCATCAGGTCGAAAACTCCGTTTGCGGGATCATCCGGTGCGGCGGATTTTACCTCACAGTGGCACGCGTCGCCGACCGTTAGTTCACTGTCTTTGTAGATATCGCGTATATCCTCAATGGAGATCTGGCCGATCAGGCGATGGTTATCGTCGGTGACAAAAAGGGAGGGAACGCGCTTGCGGCGCATGAGCGCCACGCTTTCCACAAGACTCATGCCCGGCTCAACGCAGACAACCGTTTCGTTCATAACATCGCGCACGCTGTCCACCTTGCCGCTGTAAAGGCGGTGCTTGCCGATAAACTGCTCAACAAATTCGTCAGCCGGGGCGCTGAGTAGTTCCTTCGGCGATGCCGCCTGATGAACAACGCCGTCTTTCATCAGCACAACCACATCGGCAATTTTCAGTGCCTCGTCCATGTCGTGCGTTACAAACACAATGGTTTTGTGCAGCTTTTTTTGCAGGGCAATGATCTCGTCCTGAAGGGATTCGCGCGTGATGGGGTCCAGCGCACCGAACGGCTCGTCCATGAGAATGATGGGGGGCTCCGCAGCAAGGGCGCGCA
>SVMK01000022.1 GCA_015067465.1 Oscillospiraceae bacterium | reverse complement strand
ACGCCCGCGGCGACCGCAGCCCCGGCGAATTCTATCAGCTGGACATGGAGATGGCGTTTGCCACGCAGGAAGACGTTTTCGCCATCTGTGAGGACGTTCTGCCCCCGATCTTCGCCGAATACGGCACTTACAACATCGCCTCCACGCCCCCGTTCAAGCGTATCCCCTATCTTGAGAGCATGGAGCTTTACGGCAGCGACAAGCCCGATCTGCGCATTGACCTGACCGCCTGCGACGTAACCGACCTGCTTTCCGACTGCGGTTTTGAGCCCTTCGCCGGCAACCGCATCAAGGCCATCCCCGTTTCCAACTGCGCGCTCACCCGCAAGCAGATCGAAAAGCTGCTGACCGACTGCGAAGTGCAGTGCGGCAGCAAGCTTTACTGGTTCAAAACCGACGAAACCGGCGCCATCGCCGGCGGCGTTGCAAAATTTGTCACCGCGAAGGCCGAGGATCTGAACGCCCGACTCACCCTCGCGCCCAACACGCTCGTTGTTCTTACCGCGGGCGCACTGGGCGCAGCGCAGAAAGCCGCCGGCGTTGCCATCAAAACCTTCGGTGCCGCCTGCGAAGGCCACATGGACCGCGAGCGCTATGAGTTCTGCTGGATTGTGGACTTCCCGATGTATGAAATGGGCGAGGAGTCCGGCGAGCTGGAATTCTGCCACAATCCGTTCTCCATGCCCAGCGGCGGCATGGAAACCCTGCGCAAGGCCGAGCGCGGCGAGATCGACGTGCTCTCCATCACCGCCGATCAGTACGATCTGGTCTGCAACGGCGTGGAGCTCTCCTCCGGCGCGGTGCGCAACCACGACCCCGAGATCATGATCAAAGCCTTCGAGATGGTCAAGCTCGGCGAGGAAGACGTGAAGGCCAAGTTCCCCGCCATGTATAACGCTTTCTGCTACGGCGCACCTCCCCATGCCGGCATTGCCCCGGGCGTGGACCGCATGGTCATGCTCCTCGCCGGCGAGGACTCCATCCGCGAGATCATCCCCTTCCCCATGAACAAAAACGCGCAGGACGTCATGATGGGCGCTCCCGGCACCGTGGAACCCGCCCAGCTGGCCGAGCTGCACATTGCCTGCACCTGCGAGGCCGAGGAAGGCTGAGCCGCGGCGGCATCCAATTACAGATCAGGACGGTGATTGACCATGGTATCTAAAGTCCGCTCGCTCGGACTTCAGGGCATCGGCGGCTATGAGGTTGGGGTGGAATGCTTCCTCTCCAACGGTCTT
This sequence comes from Oscillospiraceae bacterium, assembly GCA_015067465.1. Taxonomy (GTDB): domain Bacteria; phylum Bacillota; class Clostridia; order Oscillospirales; family Oscillospiraceae; genus SVKR01. Next base: position 22,703 of record SVMK01000022.1, on the reverse strand, counting down.
CCCGGTTTCGACGTTGTCGGACTGCCGGACGCCGCCGTGAAAGAAGCGCGCGACCGCGTGCGCGCCGCAATCAAAACCAGCGGGCTGAAATTCCCCGTCAGCCGTCTTACCATCAACCTCGCCCCGGCGGACACGCGCAAAGTCGGCACGGTGTATGACCTGCCGATTCTCCTTGGTATCCTTGTCTGCACGGGCGATCTGCAGCCCCTTGCCGCGGACGCCGCTTTCATCGGCGAACTCAGTCTTTCGGGCGAACTGCGCCCGGTGCAGGGCGCGCTGCCGATGGCGCTCTCCGCGCGGCGGCAGGGCATCCGCACGCTGTATCTCCCGGCGGAAAACGCGGCGGAAGCCGCTTTTGCCGAGGGGTTGGAGGTTTGTCCCGTCCGCACGGTGACGGAGCTGCTCGCGCACCTTCGCGGCGAATCACCCATCGCCCCGGCATCGGCGCCCGACCTCGGCGCAATGCAAACCGCCGTTCCCGATTTTTCCGACGTGAAAGCGCAGGACAACGTGAAGCGCGCGCTGGAAGTTGCCGCCGCAGGCGGACACAACATTCTTCTGGTCGGCCCGCCGGGCGCGGGAAAAAGCATGCTTGCCAAGCGCCTGCCCGGCATTTTGCCGGACATGAGCCGCGAGGAAATGACCGAGGCCACGGAGATCCACTCCGTCGCCGGCCTGACCGACGCCCACGCCCCGATCGTCACCGCGCGCCCATTCCGCTCCCCGCACCACACGGTTTCCTCCGTTGCCCTTTCCGGCGGCGGAAGCAGCCCCAAACCGGGCGAGATCAGTCTGGCACACACCGGCGTGCTCTTTCTCGACGAGCTGCCGGAGTTTGGCCGCGAAACGCTGGAGGTTTTGCGCCAGCCGCTTGAAGACGGGCGCGTGACCATTTCGCGCGTTTCCGGCAGCTTCACTTACCCCAGCCGGTTCATGCTCGTTTGCGCCATGAACCCCTGTAAGTGCGGCTGGCACGGCCATCCGGAGCGTCGCTGCACCTGCTCCGAAGCCGCAGTGCGCCAGTATCAAAACCGCATCTCCGGCCCCCTGCTCGACCGTATCGACATCATTGTGGAGGTTCCGTCACTCAGCTTTGACGAGCTGAAAGAAAAGCCGTGCGGCGAGCGCTCTGCCGACATCAAAGCGCGTGTGGACGCCGCCCGCACCTTGCAGCGCAGCCGATTTTCCGGCAGCGCCACCTCCTGCAACGCCTATATGCAGCCGCGCGAAATGCGCGAATACTGCACCCTTTCCCCCGCATGCGAAAGTCTGATGCGCGGCGCTTTTGACGCCCTTGGTCTCACCGCCCGCAGCTACGACCGCATTCTGCGCGTTGCGCGAACGGTTGCCGACCTTGCAGGCAGCGCGGAAATTCAGCCGGAACACATCGCAGAGGCGGTTCAGTACCGCACATTCAATCCGGAGGGTAATAATTGATGAAAAAATTTGTTTGCTGCCTGCTGGCAGTGCTCATGATTGCTTCGCTCGGCGCCTGCGGCGGCTCCAAAGTTCCCGCCGCACCAACCGCACCCCCTGCCGGCACCGAAGCGCCCATAACCCCCGCACCCACCGAAACACCCGCAGATCCCGCACCCACCGAAGCGCCCGCGCAGCCGGCAACGCCCGCTCCCTCTTCGCCCGATTATCCCAAGCTCATCCCCATGGGTGAAACCGCGCACGTTGATCTCAACGGCGACGGCCGCGAGGAGGCCGTTTGCGTTTCGCTCAAGCCACAGGGCGACGGCATGACGCTTGTGCAGCTGAGCATCAACGGCGTGGACTGCTCCGACGCCCTGTATGCTGACGGCGCGTTTTTTGACTGCCCCGATCCCGATTTCTGGGCCATCACCGACGTTTACTCTGTGGACAATCTGCTGGAAATCGCCATTCAGGACTGGGGCCCCAGCAGCGATTACTACACCAACTTCTACCGCTTTGAGTCGGGCGAGGTTTACTATTTCGGCGGCATGCAGGGCCTCGTCTGGTCGGAATCGCTCCGGCGCGGCGATGTCACGTTTGAGGAAGACGGCTTTGTTGACACCTATCTGCGCTTCCGTGTTCTGCAGACATGGTTCGGCTTTGTTCGCTACGAAATCGGCAACGCCGGGCTGCTCAGCCTTGTTCCCCAGCCGCTTTACTACGCAACCGCCCCGACTTCGGTGACGACGCTGGCACCGCTGAGCGCGTATGACGCCGTCGACGGCAAGCGCTACACCGTGGAGACCGGCGTGAACCTGACCGTTCTCGCCACCGACAACAACGAATGGATTTACTGCGAGGCCCCGGGCAGCGCGCTTCCTGTTTGGCTGCACTGCAGCCCGGAAAGCGGCTTTATGCTGGAAACGCCGGACGGCTTCGCGTTCAGCTGGGAGGTTCTCGACGGCCTGTTGATGGCCGACTGACACACACCGCGCAGCCCCATCCCGCACAAAAAAATCGCTGCCGCAGCGCTGCGGGCACCGCTTGTGCTCCGCTTTGCTGCGGCAGTTTTTTCATTTTTTCGCACGCCGAACGGGCAAAACGCGCCGCACGGTCAATGCGTGTGATTGCTTTTCGCGTGTGAAAATGCTATGATAATTGTGTATGACTATTTCGAACGGAGAAAACACCCCCATGAATGATATGATTCTGCTCAAGCAGGGCGAGATCGTCCTGAAAGGCCTCAACCGCCGTCGCTTTGAACAATGCCTGATCAACAATGTCACGCGGCGGCTCAAGCCCTACGGACAGTTCCGCGTTTACGCCATCCAGTCTACCGTTTACATCGAACCGCAAAACGACAGCTGCGACATGGACGGCGCATTTGACGCGATGAAAGCCGTTTTCGGCATCGTGGCGCTCTCGCGCGCCGTCGCCTGCGAAAAGGACGCCGACGCCATCGCGAAAAAAGCCATTGAATATCTGGGCGACGCCATGGCCGCGGCAAAAAGCTTCAAGGTGGAAACCCGCCGCAGCGACAAAGCCTTCCCCATGACCAGCATTCAGCTCAGCCAGTATGTCGGCGGCGAACTGAACGAGGCGTTCCCCCATGTGCCCGTGGATGTTCACACGCCGGATTTCGTGGTGCATGTCGAAGTGCGCGATCTTGCGGCCTATGTCCATTCCAGACCCGTGCCCGGTGCCGGCGGCATGCCCGTTGGCTGCAACGGCCGCGCGGTCACGCTGCTTTCCGGCGGCATTGATTCCCCCGTTTCTTCCTATATGATTGCAAAGCGCGGCGTGCGCCTGATCCCTGTGCACTTCTTCTCCTTCCCCTACACCAGCGAGGCCGCCAAGGAAAAGGTGATTGAGCTGGCGCAGACGCTCACGGACTATTGCGGCAGAATGCGCCTTTGCATCGTGCCGTTCACCCATATTCAGGAAGAGATCCGCGACCACTGCCCCGAGGAATATTTCACCATCATCATGCGCCGGTTTATGATGCGCATTGCCGACCGCATCGCCGCCGACAATGACTGCGACGCGATCGTGACGGGCGAAAACCTCGGCCAGGTCGCCAGCCAGACGATGCGCGCCATGGCGGTCACCGAGTCGGTGACTAACGTGCCCGTGCTGCGCCCGCTCGTCGGCTTTGACAAGGAAGAAATCATCCGCACCGCACGCAAAATCGGCACCTTTGAAACCTCCATCCTCCCCTATGAGGATTGCTGCACCGTTTTCACGCCCCGCCATCCGGAGCTGCGCCCCACCGTGGCCCATGCCGAAGAAGCGGAAAGCGCGCTGGATATCGACGCGCTGGTTGAGGAAGCAATCCGCGGCATGGAGCATATCAAACTGAAGGTAGGCGATTCGCTGTGAGCCGCAACGCAGAAATCATTTGCGTTGGCACCGAACTGCTGCTCGGCAATATTGTAAACACCAACGCACGCGACCTTTCCGTGATGCTCAGCGAGCTTGGCATCAACGTTTTCTGGCAAACCGTTGTGGGCGACAATCCCGATCGTCTGAAAGCCGCGGTGGATCTCGCACGCAGCCGCGCCGACCTGATCATCACCACCGGCGGCCTCGGTCCTACCTGCGACGATCTCACTCGCCAGACCGTTTGCGGCGCGTTCGGCATGGAAATGGCGTTTGACGAGCGTGCCAAGCGCGATCTGGACGCCTTTTTCCGCATCGGCAAAGGCGGCGCCATGACCGAAAACAACCTGAGCCAGTGCTGGCTCCCCGTGGGCTGCACACCGTTTTACAACACCTGCGGCACCGCGCCCGGCTGCGGCTTCACAGCGCCGGACGGCACCGTGGTTGTCATCCTGCCCGGCCCGCCCAAGGAAATGAACGCCATGATGCGAAACGGCGGAATCGACTTTCTCCGCAGCGTTTCGGACGAGCCGATTTTCTCGCGCAATATCATGACCTTCGGCATGGGCGAGAGCGCCATCGAGTCGCTGCTGCGCGAGGAAATGAACGCGCTGACCAACCCCACGCTCGCCCCCTACGCCAAAGAGGGCGAAGTGCGCCTGCGCATCACCGCAAAGGCCGCCAACCGCGCGCAGGCCGACGCGATGATCGCCCCTGTGTTTGCCGATGTGCAGCGCGTGCTCGGCGACAAAATCTACGGCTGCGACGAGATTGATTCGCTGGAAAAAGCCGTTTTGACGGCGCTGAAAGCGCGCGGCGAAACCTTTGCCGCGGCGGAAAGCTGCACTGGCGGCCTGATCGCCAAGCGCATCACCGACCTTCCCGGCTCCAGCGCCGTGTTCCGCGGCGGCGTAACCGTTTACACCAACGACGTGAAGATGTATCTCGGCGTAAAGCGCGAAACGCTCGACGCTTACACTGCCGTAAGCCGCGAAGTGGCCGTTGAGCTGGCGGAAAACGTACGGAAAAACCTCGGCGCGGACTACGGCATCGGCGTCACCGGCGTTGCCGGACCGGACAGCGACGGCGTTCACTGCGTGGGCACCGTGTTCGTTTCTCTCGCGGACGCAGACACCACCTATGTCCGCGCGCTGCAGCTCGGAGAAAAGTCCGACCGTTCCCGCATCCGCACGCTCAGCGCCAACCACGCGCTCGATATGCTGCGCCGCCGTTTGAGCGGATTGCCGGTTGCCCCTTGATTTTCCTGCAATATCGGCTATAATGGTTTTGTCAATTTTACGCGAAACTGCGAACATTATTAGGAGGAACATTACAATGACTTACGAGATAGACATCGCCGGCCTGAAGCGCGACCTGCCCCTGTGCAAGGTTACCGATGACCTTTACATCGGCGCGTTCGTCCTCTTCGGAGATGTTGAGCTCACAGTCCACTGCGCCGCTGCGCTGCTTGAGCGCGCGCCCGAGTATGATTACATCATCGCCCCCGAGGCAAAAGCAATCCCTCTGCTGTACGAAATGGCCCGCCAGAGCGGCGCGGAAAAATATTTTCTCGCCCGCAAAAAGGCAAAAGCTTACATGACCGGCGTGTTTGAAGTGACGGTTCAGTCCATCACCACCGCCGGCGAGCAGACCCTCGTGATCGACACTGAAGACGCCGCCCAGATGAACGGCAAGAAGATCCTCATCATCGACGACGTCATCTCCACCGGCGAATCCCTGCGCGCCACGGAAGCGCTGGTGGAAAAAGCCGGCGGCATCGTTGCCGGTCGCATGGCAGTGCTTGCCGAGGGCGACGCCATCAGCCGCGACGATATCATCACGCTGGCGCCCCTGCCGCTGTTCAATCCCGACGGCAGCCCCAAAGAATGATACCAGCCGTCATTGCAAAAGCGCCGGAGCTTCCTCCGGCGCTTTTGTTCTCTCCCCCCGCAGCAAATCCCGCGCCTGCACCCCGCCGGGACAAAGGCCGCTGCCAAAAAAGGAGCCCCGCTCATGAAAACACTCAATGACTACTGCCTTGCACAGTTTGGCGAAAAGCTATATAAACTTTGCCTCAATATCGGCTGCACCTGCCCCAACCGCGACGGAACGCTGGACACCCGGGGCTGTATTTTCTGCTCCGCGGGCGGCTCCGGCGAGTTTGCCGGCAGCGCCGCGCTGCGCGTTTCCGAGCAAATTGAGCGCGAGAAAGCCCGCGTGGCAGGCAAGTTCCGCGGCAGCCGCTTTATTGCCTATTTTCAGGCCTACACCAACACCTACGGCCCCGTGCCACAGCTGGAGTTGCAATTCACCGAGGCCGCCGCGCGCGACGACATCGCCGCGCTCTCCATCGCAACGCGGCCGGACTGCCTCGGCGACGAAGTTTGCGCCATGCTCGCGCGCTTAGCGCGCATCAAGCCCGTCTGGGTAGAGCTCGGCCTGCAAACCGTTCACCCCCGCTCCGCTGCATACATCCGCCGCGGCTACACGCTCGATGTGTTTGACGCAGCGGTTGCGAAGCTGCACGCCCTCGGCATACACACGGTGGTGCATCTCATCCTCGGCTTGCCGGGCGAATCGGAGGATGACATGCTCGAGTCGGTGCGCTATGTGGCGCAAAGCGGCGCGCAGGGAATCAAGCTGCAGCTGCTGCAGGTTTTGCGCGGCACCGATCTTGCAAACGATTGGGCAGCGGGCAAAGTTCCCGTAATGTCGCTGGAAGATTACACGCAGTTGCTCGCGCGCTGTGTATCTCTCCTGCCGCCGGACATGGTGGTGCACCGCCTCACGGGCGACGGCCCGAAGCGCCTGCTGCTCGCGCCGGAATGGTGCGGCGATAAAAAGCGCGTGCTCAATGCAATCAACCTCGCGCTGAAAAATGTGCATCTATCCTAAAATTCGCCTTGAATTTTCCGGGAAGTTATGTTAAAATGAACACACAAGGGATTTGGCGGATGCAATTTCCGCCGAACCGCCGCAGAGATTATTTCGGGAAGGATGTGTCTATCCATGAGTAACAACATCATCACCATCAGCCGCGAATTCGGCTCCGGCGGACGTGAGCTGGGCAAGCGCCTGGCCGAGCTGCTGGGCTACGCCTACTACGATGAAGAGATCGTTGCCGCCATTGCGCAGCGCAGTGCCCTTGCGGAGGACTATGTCAATCAGGTTGTGGAGCGCCGCATCCGCAGCTATTACCCCATCACCATCGCCGCCTCCTTCCTCGCCACGCCGGACGATTCCACCTACGCCATCAACCGCAGCATCTATGCCGCGCAGGCAGAAATCCTCGAAGAAATGGCGAAAAAGTCCGATTGCGTGATCGTCGGCCGCTGCGCCGACCATATCCTGCAGGATTATAAGCCCTTCCGCATCTTTGTCTATTCCGACATGCCCAGCAAGGTTGCCCGCTGCCGCGAAAAAGGCGAGGACGGCAACGCCCTGACCGATAAGGAGCTGGAGAAGAAAATCCGCGCTGTGGACAAAGCCCGCGCGCAGTATTACCGCTTCTACACCGGCGAGGATTTGAACGACAAACTTTGCTACGATCTCGGTGTGAACACCTCCGGCCTGCAGATCAAGCCGCTGGCCACCGCCATTGCGGCGCTGGTGAAAAGCCGCAGCGAAACCGAATAATCCGCCCCGCACGGCGCGGGATGCGCAACGTGGGGCGCGCGCCTGCGCATTTTACACGCTGCACACCGGGAAGCATGATAAAAAACAAAACAGCGCGGTGAAAAGGCTTCTGCCTTTTCACCGCGCTTTCTTTGCCGCGAAGTCTGCTGCGCTTCGCCGGACTCAGGCCGCAGTCCTGGCTTTTTCAATGCGCGCGAGCGGGATGCGCAGCAGCGCGCACACCGCAACGGCAAGCACCGTGTTCGGCAGCATATAGGTGCCGTTATACAGCAGCGAATACAGCGCCGGACCGCCTGCCACGATTCCCATAATCTCTGTGGGCACCACAATGGCATAAATGGTCACGCCGCTGATAAAATGGATCGCGAAGCGGCCCGCGCAGCCGAGCAGCGCACCCAGCGGCAGCGCAAACCGGCTGCCCCGCATCACGCCGGCAAATCCCACGCACATGTAAGCCACGGAATAGTCCAGCAGCATGCTCTGCCAGTTCACCGCAACGCCGCCCGCGAGGAAAAATTTCAGCGTGCCGAACACAAGTCCGGCGCCAAGGCCCCAGCCTGTGCCGCGCCGCAGCGCATAAACGATCAGCGGAATCATCACCAGATCGATGCTGCCGCCCCAGCCGCCGAAGCCCGCACCGATGGGGATCTTCATATAGCTCAGGACCAGACTCAGCGCGACGCACACAGCGCCTTCGCACATTGTGATTAGTTTCTTGTACTTCATTTTTTGTTCTCCTTTCCGGAGAAAGATACGAAAAACACCCCGCAAATATACCTATCGCGGGGTGTTTCTCCTTCTTTCCCTACGCCGGCATTATCCGTATCAGGTTCCTGGGTTTTCGGGCTTTTCGCCCTCCTCTCAGCCGGAAACACATCCAGCTCCCCTTTGTTCGATTGTAAAACAGACTATACTCGCACCATCGCGGTTTGTCAAGCCCCAATTCCAAAGCGAGCCAAACGGTCGCCTTTTTGCAGCCAGCGCATCAGCGGCAAACCGAGGGCAAACATCACGATCGCTTCGCCCAGCGCGACCTCGCCGCCGTATACGGCAACCAGCAGCGGAAACTGCGACGGCAGCGGCTGCGAAATCCATGCCAGCATCCCGCCGATCACCACGCCGTTCCATACCACGGGCATCGCGCACGCAGCAACACAGCGGCCCATTCCCCGGCCGCCGCGGCCGAGCGCCGCCGCGCAGGTGCAGCTCGCCAGCGTGGCCAGCGAGCCGAGCAAAACATCCAGCATACCGTTCGGACCCAGGAGATTGGCCAGCACGCAGCCCACAAACAATCCCCACGTTGTCACCGGGAGAAAAAACGGCAGAACGCACAGCGCCTCGGCAATGCGGCATTGGATATTCCCAAAGCTCATAAAGCCGGTGGCCACCGTTAAAACGGTATACGCCGCAGCGAGCAGCGCACAAAAGGTCAAGCGGTCGGTGGATATTTTTTTCATTTTGGGGGGTCGCCTCCATTTTTTATTTTTGCGCCGTTTTGGCGCACCGGCAGGGTGTGTGGAAACCTGTCGGGTTATGTATAAAGTTTCGGGTGCGGTCAGATCGGCATAACGGGCGCGGAATCGTCGTTGAAAACCCAGTCGCGCACGTTGGTAACGGTGAAGTCGCTCTCGCCGGTGCGGGCAACCACTTTTGCAATGCCCGCGTTGATGATCTGGCGGCGGCACATGGAGCAGGAGGTGGTGTCATGCAGGCATTCGCCGGTTTTGGCGTCGCGTCCGGCAAGATACAGCGTGGATCCGATCATGCTCTGGCGGGATGCGGAGATGATGCAGTTTGCCTCCGCGTGCACGCTGCGGCAAAGTTCGTAGCGCTGGCCGGACGGAATCTGCAGCTCTTCGCGGGTGCATCTGCCAAGGTCGGAGCAGTTCTGGCGGCCGCGGGGTGCGCCATTGTAGCCCGTGGCGATGATCTCATCGTTTCGCACGATGATCGCGCCGTATTTTCTGCGCAGGCAGGTGGAGCGCTCCAGAACGGCATCTGCAATGTCGAGATAATAGTTTTCCTTGCTGGTTCTTGCATCCATGGGTCGGCACCTCCGTAATTTTGTCGTAATCAACGCTTTCATAGTAATAAAATATCGCTTCAAAGTCAAATGAATTTATGGTATAATGCCGTTATGAAAACAAATTATCAGCTTCAAACCGACAAGTTCATCGCCGCGCTGCAGCCCGATACGCGCCCGACGCTGCTGCTCCACTCCTGCTGCGGCCCATGCAGCAGCTATGTTCTGGAATATCTGACGCAGCATTTCGACGTCACCGTCCTGTTTTACGGCCCGAATATCCAGCCGGAGGCGGAATATGAAAAGCGCCTTTTCCACCAGCGCGAAGTGCTGCGCCGTATCAACGCCAAAATCATGGAGTGCACCTATGACGGTGCGGCATTTGAGTCCATAGCCGCCGGGCTGGAAACAGAACCGGAAGGCGGAGCCCGCTGCACCCGCTGCTTCCTGCTGCGTTTGGAAGAAACGGCAAAACGCGCCGCTGCCGCAGGCTTTGACTATTACTGCACCACGCTGACCGTTTCCCCCCACAAAGACGCCGAGCGCATCAACCGCATCGGCGCGGAAATGGGCGAAAAATACGGCGTTGCCTGGCTGCCGAGCGATTTCAAAAAGCGCGGCGGCTATCTGCGCAGCATCCAGCTTGCAAAGGAATACGGCCTTTACCGTCAGGACTGGTGCGGCTGCCGCTTCAGCCGCCGTGACACGCTACCTGCGCAAGACACACCCGCCGCTTCGACATGATAACAAAAAAGAACCGCCCGGAGACGCCTCCGTGCGGTTCTTTTTCGTGTTATTCCGTTTCCTGCGCAGCGGTTGCCACCGCGGCAGCCGGTTCTTCCGGCAGCCCGGGATCGTTTCGGTAGGTGAAGCAGAAAATCATATACAGCACAAACAAAACGAGCACAAAAATGCAGCCGGCAGGTTTTAAAACCCGGAACAGGAATTCGCCGCCGGTTTCCTTCTTTTTCTCAAGCAGCGGGGAATCAATTTCATTTTCGTTCACGCTTATCACCTCATTGCGTCGTTCATTCTGTAATAGGACATATACTCCAGCGCCTCAAGCGCATTGCGCGCATCCGCCGGAAGCGTTTCGCGCGCCGTGTGCATGCTGCCGCCGCTGCGGAAGCGGTTCAGCCGCGGACTGATCAGATCCACCGCGGGATATGCGTTGCGCAGCGCGTTTGTGTACGCATCGCCGACAAAGCCGCATGCGTCAAACACCTTCATCATCATAGCAGGGCGAAAAATCGCCGCCCTCGCCGACAAACTCGCGGCCCAGCGCCGCCTTCGCGGCGTTGTTCGCCCAGATGACATAGGGCGTGCGGCAATAGTTGTAAAAGCTCGCTTCGCTCTCGCGCGTGAGGTCGATGCCCAGCTCGGTGTAAACCGAGGCGCCGTCGCCCAGCCACGGCTTATGGTCGCCAAACAAAACGAGCACAACCGGCTCACTGTCATCGCGCAGACGCTCCACCATTGTGCGCAGGGCTGCGTCCGTGCGGTTGATGCCCCAGAAATAGTTGTTGAGGATGCAGTAAGCCGCCTCGCTCAGATCGTTTTGCGCAACAAACTTCGTCGATTCGTCGTAGAGATAGTCCGCCGCGTAGGGGCCGTGGTTCTGATAGGTCACGCTCATGCTGAAGCAGGGCGAGCCGTCTGCCGTGGCCTCATGCAGAAGGTCAACCACCTGCGGGAAAAAGTTCTCGTCGAGAATCGGGATCCCGTCGTCATAGATGGGGAAATAGTCCCCGCCGAAATAGCGCTCGTCAAAGCCGAGATATTCGCAGACGTTGCTGCGGTTGTAAAACCACGGGTAGCCGGGATGGCAAAACTGCGTTTTGTAGCCCTGCGTGCCGAACCAGCGGACATACGAATCCGCCGCCGCGCGGTAATCATACAGCTGCGTGGAGCCTGTCATATAGCAGCGCTCCGTGTCGATGGTTTCGCCGGCAAACGTGTTTGTGTTCAGTTCGCCGGAGATGCTTTCTGCCTGCAGTTCGTGGAAAAATTCGTAGGGGTCTGCGGTGAATTCCAGCTGCGGATAGGCGGAAAAATCCGCATAGGCCTCCAGCATCACGGACACAATGCTCACCTTTTGCCCATCGGTCAGCGCCGTGCTTTCGTAAGCGGACAAAAGCGCCTCCGCTTCCTCTGCGCGGTAACCCTCCGGCCGGGTCTGCCCCAGCGTTTTCGTGCTGTGCAAAAACGGATACCAGAACCCGCGGCTGCAAAACTGGTCCACGTCGTGCCATTGGTTCAGCGTGTGACCGTCGCGGAAGGAAACGTCGATGTTTTCCGTTGCTTTGTAAACGCGCTCGCTGCGGTAAACGCCGCAGTAAAGCACCGCGCCGGCAAGCAAAACCGCCGCCACGAAAATACAGCGCGGCTTTCCGGCGGAAAAGCGCGTTTTCAGAAAAATTGCCGCAAAAACACCCGCCACCGCCACGGCCGCAAAGCACGCGATCATCGCCGGCGTAATCGTGAGGGTGTAGCGCGCGCTGATGTTCGCCGCTTCCGTGATATAGCGCAGGTCCGCCGCAAGCAGCGGCTCCGCCCGGGCCTGCAGCTTAAAATAATTTGCGAGCGCACCGCCGATCACAACCGCTCCGCCTGCCAGCACACCGGCCCACACGCGGTTTGTCATGCCAAACACCAGCAGCACCAGCAGCAGGCCCGGCAGGCAGTTGAGCACCAGCAGCAGCGGCGAACGCAGATAGCTGAAAAACAGCTCATAGCCGTTCAGCCGTGCGGCAAAATAAAGCCCTGCCAGCCCAATGCCGACCGACCAAAGCAGCATAAACAGGCCGCATAGCGACCAGCGGAGGGCGGGACCCGGTCCCTTGCCCTCCGCTTTGTTGGTATATTTCATCAGAACTTGATTCGCTCGGAGATATAGTTCTTCACTTCGCTGATGGGGATGCGAACCTGGGTCATGGTGTCGCGCTCGCGCACGGTGACGCAGCCGTCAGCCTCGTCGGTTTCGGTGCCGACGGTGTTGAAGTCGAAGGTGATGCAGAACGGCGTGCCGATTTCGTCCTCGCGGCGATAGCGCTTGCCGATGGAGCCGGTTTCGTCGTAGTCGCACATGAATTCCTTGCTCAGTTCCTGATACAGCTCCATGGCGGGGCCGGTCAGCACATCCTTCTTGCTCAGGGGCAGGATGGCGCACTTGTAGGGTGCAAGGTAGGGGTGCAGATGCAAAACGGTGCGGATATCGTCCTTGCCGTTTTTGTCCTGACCGACAACCTCTTCGTCGTAAGCCTCGCAGAGGAATGCGAGCGCAACGCGGTCGCAGCCCAGGGACGGCTCGATGACGTAGGGGATATAGTGCTCGTTGCTTTCCTGATCGAAATAGGTGAGGTCCTTGCCGCTGGCTTCCTGATGACGGCCAAGGTCATAGTCGGTACGGTCGGCAATGCCCCACAGCTCGCCCCAGTCGGTGAACGGGAAGGCGTATTCGATGTCGGTGGTGGCGCGGGAATAGAATGCCAGCTCTGCGGGCTCGTGGTCACGCAGGCGGATATTCTCCTCCTTGATGCCGAGGTCGAGCAGCCACTTCTGGCAATAGTCTTTCCAGTAGGCAAACCATTCAAGGTCGGTGCCGGGCTTGCAGAAGAATTCCAACTCCATCTGCTCAAACTCACGGGTGCGGAACGTGAAGTTGCCCGGGGTGATCTCGTTTCTGAACGCCTTGCCGACCTGGGCCACGCCGAACGGCAGCTTTTTGCGGGTGGTGCGTGCGATATTTGCAAAGTTGACAAAAATGCCCTGTGCGGTTTCGGGACGGAGATAGCAGACGGAGCTGCTGTCTTCGGTAACGCCGATGGCGGTTTTGAACATCAGGTTAAACTTGCGGATGGGAGTAAAGTCGTGCTTGCCGCACATGGGGCAAACGATCTCCTCATGCTCTGCAACGAAAGCATCCATCTCGTCGAAGGTCATCGCATCGGTGTTCACATCGGGGCAGGCAGAACTGATGAGCTTATCGGCTCTGTGGCGTGCCTTGCAGGCCTTGCAGTCCAGCAGGGGATCGCTGAAGCTGGCAACGTGGCCGGTGGTCACCCAGGTGGTGGGGTTCATAAGGATGGCTGCGTCCAGACCCACGTTGTAGGGGGATTCCTGAACAAACTTCTTCAGCCATGCCTTCTTGACGTTGTTTTTGAATTCAACGCCGAGGGGGCCGTAGTCCCAGCTGTTGGCCAGTCCGCCGTAGATTTCGCTTCCTGCGTAAACGAAACCGCGGTTTTTGCACAGGGCAACGATCTTTTCCATTGTTTTGTCTGCTTTGTTCATGTTATTTCTCCTTTCTCCACGACTGGCTTGCCGCAGAGTGTAATATTGGTAACTTGATTAGTTTATCACGGACATTTCGGGATTGCAATGTATTTCGCACAGCGGCATCCGATTCCGCAGCGCCGCCGGCCTCAGCGCAGGCCACCGCGTTTCCGGCGCTTCAGCGGGATCTGCGCCAGAACCACCGCCGCAAACATCAGCACGCAGCCGAAATATTCCCGTCCGCTCAGCCGGTCATGAAGCAAAATCGCGCCCGCAAGCACGGAAAACACGCTTTCCAGGCTCAGCAGCAGCGTCACCACCGTGGGATCGCTGTCGCGCTGGGCAAGGATCTGCAGCGTGTAGGCCACGCAGCTGGAAAACACGGCGACATACAAAATCGGCCACACACAGCGCAGCACATTCGCCATCGAAACCGTTTCGAACAAAAGCGACAGCACCGTTGAGATCACGCCCGCCACAAAAAACTGCGCGCATGAGAGCTTGATGCCGTCCACCTTCGCGCCGAAATGGTCAATGCTCATAATCTGGCATGCGAAAAACAGCGCGCACAGCAGCAGATACACGTCCGAAGTCTGCAGGCTGAAGCGCTCACCCCCGCGGATGCACAGCAGGTAAAGCCCCGCAACCGCGATCACAACGCTAACCCAGGTCTGGGCGCTGGCGCGGCGCTTGAGAAACACGCCGAGCACGGGAACGAGCACAACATACAGCGCCGTGATAAACCCGGCCTTGCCCGCGCTGGTGTCCGCCAAACCGGCCTGCTGTAAATTGGACGCCACGGCAAGAAACACGCCCGTGCAAACGCCGCCGAGCACAAGCGCGCGGCGGTCGGTTTTTTCCGGGGTACGGCCCGCGCGGTGTGCAGCGCCGTCAAAAATGCGCGAAACCCCGATGAGCAGCACAAAAGCAATTACGGAGCGCAGGGCGTTGAACGCAAAAGGCGGAACATAGTCCGTGCAAACGCTCTGCGCAACAAACGCCGTGCCCCAGATCGCCGCAGCCAGAACCGGGAAAACATTCTGTCGAAGGATGTTGTTTTTCATATTGCAAAAAAACCTCGAAGCTGTTGATAACAGGAGGATTATAACATTGGCAGGCACAGTTTTCAATTCCTGTATCTTTTTTCGTAAGTATGTGGTAAAATACCGAGCTGTGAGGTGATTTTCATGGATAAAGTTGCAATTATAACCGGCGGCTCCCGCGGAATCGGCCGCGCCGCCGCGCGCAGACTTGCCCATTCCGGCTATGCCGTTTGCATCAACTACCGCGAGCGGCGTGACGCAGCGGAGCAGCTTTGCGATGAACTGACTGCCGCGGGCTGCCGCGCCATGACCTGGCAGGCCGATGTTGCCGACGCTTCGGCCGTGGGTGCAATGGCAAACGCCGTGCGCGAGGCGTTCGGTCCAATTTCCCTGCTCGTCAGCAACGCAGGCATTGCCGGGCAGATGCAGTTTCAGGACGTGACCGAAGCGCAGTGGAATCGCTATTTCGACGTCAATGTTAAGGGCGCGTTCAACGCCGTGCAGGCCGTTTTGCCCGACATGCTCCACGCCCACGCCGGCAGCATCGTCACCGTGTCCTCCATGTGGGGGCTGCGCGGCGCCAGCTGCGAGGTGGTGTATTCCGCAACCAAGGCCGCCCTCATCGGCCTCACGCGTTCGCTGGCCATGGAGCTTGCCCCTACCGGCATCCGTGTAAACTGCGTGTGCCCCGGCGTGATCAATACCGATATGGTGCAGGTGCTCGGTCAGGAAACGCTGGACGAACTGGCGCACATGACGCCCCTCGGCAGACTCGGCACGCCCGAGGACATTGCCGCCGCGATCTGCTATTTTGCCTCCGATGAATCTTCTTTCGTCACCGGGCAGGTGCTCACCGCCGACGGCGGATTCATTCTCTGACACACATACCCGCTCCGCCGGGTTTTGCAAGCACCAGGCATCGGAAAGCAACCCGGTCGGCAGACGATAGATCGTCTGCCGACCGGGTTGCCGCTATATTGTGCGTATTTGGCTGGCGATTACGGGAAAATCATGCGGTTTTCAGTCGATTTCGCGCGGGACCGCCACGGAAAAGCCGCTCTCGCTCAGGAAAAACAGCAGCGCTGACAGCGCGTTTTCCCCATCCTCGCCGCAGGGAAACAAGAGCGCGGCGTCGTCATTGCCGCCATCGAGCGCTGCGGTCACGGTGTAAAGCGCGGCCGGACGCACCTGCGCCTCCATCGTGCCGTATTCCCAGTCAAACACCGCTGCGCCTTTCGCAGGCGCTTGTCCGTCGGGTGTGATGCACAGCAGGCTGCGCACCCGCGCCGTTTCGCTCAAAAGTGCGGTGCCGGTTTGAAATTCCACTGCGGTGCCCTCCGTGCACACAATGCCGAGGCCGTGGCCCTCGCAGGCGATGCGCCGGACAAGGTCGGCATTGCCGCGAATCTCCTCCGCGGTGAGGAAGAAGCAGGCTTTCATCCGAAACGCGCGCAGGCGCTCAAGCATTGCGTCGCCGGGCAACCCCCGCAGCCCCAGCCGAACGGTTTCGCCTTCGTGCGACGGGGATTCCGTCGGCTCCGGGGAGGCGGGTGTGTCCTGCAGGTTTTTGTTGTAAGCATTATAATATGTGCGCATGGCGTTTTTTGCCGCACGCAGAAATTCTTCGTTTGTCAGTGTTGCGTTTCCGGTGTTGATGCGCAATATGCTGCCGTATTCGTTTCCGCCGATGTTGGAATAGGAAAAGCCGCCGAAATAGCTGCTCATAAAGCCCAGCGGCAAATACACCGTGCCGCCGCGCATAATCGCCGGGGCGGTATACTGATAACCGTCCTCGTCATAGGTTTTTCCGTCGGAAAGGCTGAAATAGAGCTGGCGGTCGGCATTATAGAAATAAGCCGCGTTGCTGCTGCTGAAATACGCATAGTAAACGCCAAGGCCGTAGTTGGTAAACAGCCAGTAAGGCACATAGGTCACGCCGGAATAAACCGTGGCCACATTAATCAGCTCCGGCGGCAGCGTATCGTTGACGGAAATGAAGCTCAGCTTTTCGTCCGCCAGCACCGAGCAGGACAGCGCAAGCATCAGCGCCGCGCATAAAATCAGCGCCGCAATGCGTTTTTTCACAGGCTTTTTCTCCTTTCCGCAGATTCTCTCTGCACTATATCATACCCCGAAATCTGCCGCAAGTCGAGATGATTTCTGAAAATCCGAAAAATTTTAAAAAAACGCTTGACATGTACGTGATTTTTTGTTATCTTAATTAAGCGCTTGTGGCCGAGTAGTTCAGTTGGTTAGAACGCTAGCCTGTCACGCTAGAGGTCGAGGGTTCGAGCCCCTTCTCGGTCGCCACCAACTTGCCCCCAACAGGGGGCAAGTATGCTGCTGTAGCTCAGTAGGTAGAGCGCATCCTTGGTAAGGATGAGGTCGGCAGTTCGAATCTGCCCAGCAGCTCCAAGAAAAACACCTGAAATCTTCGGATTTCGGGTGTTTTCTTTTGCTTTTTATAACTTTTTGGGTTTTTCCCTATACTTGAGGAAAGGCCTCAACGGGTAAAACGGGCTGTTTTGCAAAATGGTCTGCAAAAAACCTTGACCATATAGGCAGTTCAAACCGTTGGGGCGCAAGGGATATAGAGGGGTTACCTGTTGCAAATTACTTGCAAATTAGCAAGGGACAGAGCCGTAAATGCTGTCTATGGCGGTGGCGGTGACGGCAGAGGCGGTGTTACGCCCATTCACATAGTGTTTGAAAGTCATAGCAGCGGTTGTGTGCCCTGCAGCCGCTTGGGTCTTCTTGACATCCTTTGTCTGCTCGTAAATGTCAGTTAAGACGGTGGGGCGAAAACGGGCGGGGGTTATCCCGGTTGTGAAGTCAATATCTTTTGCTATGCGGGTACGCATATGACGCACCTGGGTGTAGGAATAGGGGGCGCGCTCGCCGCACACAAAGTCGCCGGGTTTGCCGGGGACAAGGTGCTGGAGAGCAGTAACGGTCAAGGCCACGTCACGCATACTGGCAGCCGTCTTAGTTTCTTTGATCTCAGCTGAACTACGGTTAGGGTGGGTGACGGCCCGACGAACATGGATTACCATCTGCTCTAAGTCAATGTCATCCCATTTCAAACCAAGGACTTCTTCAAGGCGTAGAGGGTGGAGAGCAATTAGCGCCAAGAAGTTCCGGTCAGACAAAGATTGTACTTGACCAAGGTGGCCGACAATGTACTGCATCTCTTCGACTGTATACGGCTTCCTGGTCTGACTGCTTGCACCGCTGATCTTGAGCCGTTTTGATTTCAGCGGATTTCGTTGCAGCAATCCATCTTCCACAGCCATATCAAGCACCATACCAAGAACAGTCTTCGTCTTCTCTTTGGAGGATTTAGCGCCGCTCATACCGTTGAAAAGTAGTTGTACATGGTCGATGGTAACATCTTCGACAGAGATACCCTCAAAATGGGGGAGAATAATTTTTTTCAGCTGTCGCTCGTAAGTAGAGGCAGTTGCGGTGGCGATATTAGGACGGGAGTAGATTTCAAACCAGCTCATAGCGTAGGTGGCGAAATCGTGCTTGCCAGCGGAGACGGTAACAGGGGCGGTGTCACCGGCGTAGAGCTTCAGCAACTTTTCGGCATACTCCTGCTCGGAGTTAGCGCGGATCCATCGCTGTTGCCCGTTGATAGTTACAGTTCGGGTGATTTTGTATGCCATATCTGTTGTACCAGCTGGCACAAAATTAGGGGTAAGGATAGGGATTAACTTTTCAAGGTACGCAACCTTGGCGTCAAGGTGGGCTACTTTGAATGTTAACTCTTCGAAAGAATTATTGCAAGGCCCTATGGCGGGGCGAAAACCTATATCTGACGTATCTACATCGTTATTCATAATGGAAGTTACCTCCAAAGTGTACTCGGACGGTTAAGTCCTGTACCCTTTTAAAAGGAACTGTCTTGATTTATGTGCGAGGGCGAAAGACAACAGTCCAGACAGACGGTATAACTGTGTGCTGATTACGTACCATCTGCGTGGGTAAAAAGAGAGCGGTCAAGGTTTAAGCCTTGGCCGCTCGATATTATACAGATGACCTTCCGTCGGGGAAGTCGGGGTTGGTGTCGTCGAGGTCGGCGCGTACTATGTTGAAGTCGCTATCGACCTTGTAGTAGGCTCGTTGATTGTCCGGGAGATATTGGATAATACTGGTGAGCCTGCGGAGAAACGCCCGCCAAACTGCGGGGTCGGAAAATTGCTCGTCGCGATACTGATCGGAGAGCGGTGAAGTGGAGAGAATATAGACGGTATCATAAGCAGCCCACTTGTTTGCATATCTGCAAGGCAGCTCAAGTGGATAGCCGTCGAGGTAGGTCAAGAGATCACGAATAGGGAAGCCGCTGGCATATGAATCCAGACACAAGACCTGTTGATTTGCATATCCGTCAAAACTTCCACGACCATTGTAGTTGGTGACGCGATACACAGCATTGTAGCCGTGACGGTCATAGACGGATTTTGTCTTACCGCAATTTGATTCGCCGAACACATAGTAGATTTTCAAGCACCTGAAGCAGTTTTTTACTTCTTCCTTTGTGACCGATTCTCTAACCTTATCAATGTGATTTATTAGGCGTATATAAGATGCGTTGCTCTCTAAAATCTCATAGTTGCTACATCCGGACTTGATTTGCTGATATAGAAAATCAAGGTCATGACGTGCGCCTTGGCTTGGGAGCGTGCCTTCCTCCTCAAAAGAGACTAAGGTAGAGTGTTTTTCGGAGTTCAGCCACTTACCTTCTTTGGCAACATAATCTCGGATTTCTTGGGGGGTACCCCTAAGAACGTCGATATGCCCACCTTCAAACTTTTTTTGAATAGTCTGCCAGCGGACGGGCGACTTAAAAAATATTGCCAGATGGAAATGCGGGGTTCCTTCGGTGCCAACCTCCTCTGAGAGCGCGTAGTACACGGTGGACTTTAACTCCTTGATCTTGCTTTTTATAACATCGCGAGTGAAGCCTTTCTCCGCGGGATTGTTTATCGTGATCATTACGCGCCTGTACTGGCTTTGTGTATTAGTCTTTTCCGAGCAAGGCATACATTTCATCATCGTCAATATCTGCGTACTCGTCGTAGCTTCTACACCCGAACGGCAGAAGATGGTCGTCGTGCAGGGTGTCGAACTCGTCGTCGAACAAGTCTTCGTCTGGGGAGGGATCTACAGTTTTTCCATCGAAAGCCGCAAGAATAGCAATTATATCATCATAAGTCATAGGTATCCTCCTTATATAATTTATTAGTTATTTACTACATCGAATGTAGTCTTATTTTTAATCAGACTTTTCAAACCAAAATGGTTTCCTACGGAAGTCGGGAAGGGCAATGGTAGCCTTCCCGGCGTGGGCCGCTTGGCGCGGCCCACGCATTGTTAGCTGTTGGCGTTGCCCAAGGTTTTCAGTCGCCGATTGAGAGCGGGGATATCAAGCTTGGGCGTAATCAGCACATCACAATCAGTCTTCGGCGTGGAAATGTAGCCGCAGTACGGTGGTAGGCGGACGCTTTTGTCGATTTCGGAATTCGGAAAAAGCATCGTCGCCGCTTGCACGGAAATACTCGACCCCAAATAGACCTTTACATTAAATTGGTCTCTAATGCTTGACGGGACCACATCGACACCGAAACGCTGACCAGACCATATAATGTTATAGCCGTAGGCGCGACTAAGAAAGACAAGGCTTGATATCCTCCGTATTACCTCGTCAGCTTCACGCTTAGACTTGGAGAGCATAAAGCTGTTGAGTTCATCGAACACGAGGACCTTGCGGGTTTCACGCCGTCTGCCAGCTTCTCTATCACGCTCAAAAGCGTCGCAGAAAGCCATCAGCGCAGCGTCACAGTCTTTACCCTCGGCATAGTTTTTGACAAAACCGCGAAGGTCGCCATAACCCTTGAAATCGCAAATCGTGATTTCCGCACCGCTCAGGAGCAACTGCTCAATAAGCGATTTTAGATAAACCGATTTACCCGCACCCGTGGGCCCGGAAATTAGCGCGAAAGGAGCCGTTCCCATATCCCACACGATAGGCACTATTTGCCCGGAGTCGCGCCACGACTCGTAGCGGTAGCCAAGCACCAAGTCGGTACTCGGCGGTACATCGCTTTCGAGCAGTGGGCGAAACTCGGGGGCAGCCCTCAACAGCATCGCCTGGCGGCAGACGGTACGGTAAAAAGTGTACTCTGCGGGGTGCTCGACGTAATATAGCCTAAGTTCATAATAGTTATTCAGTACATAAGGTATCGCTGTTGAATCAAAGCACAGGCCATAGATATCTTGGTACTCTTGGAACTTGGCTTCGATGTGCCAAGTGATTTCCGCCGCTAATTCCTCACTGATAGCACTTTTTGTGTAGAAGGACACATACAGATACGAGGGCAGCGGCGTGTAGATTGCCTTGATTACAGGCTGAAAACCAGCGTAAGCGTAGTCTTGGGCTATCTCGAAAATCTCTTGGTATAACCCCGGAGCAAAGACGTGCTTCGGTGGAGGTGGCTTGATATACTCCAAGAATGCCAGCGCCAACCGCTTCGTGTATGACCACGTTACCGAAGCCGCCGTCTTTACCGTTGGAAGAAATGAGCGACCGCCGCACTTGAAGCCATCGACGATGCCATCGTTCCACAGAACGAGCAGTGCGGTCTTGAACGAAGTGTGCTGGCGCTTTGCGTACCAACAGCAGGAACACAGCACGCTTGCAATAAGGAAGGTAACGGAAATAATAAGCCAGTAGAGGTCTGTTGCCGTTACTGTATAGGATTTAATCATCGGAACATCCTCCTTCTTTAGAATGAAGGGCAGAAGCGGGGATACTGATCCGTCACCCCTGCCCACTAAATTAACTTTTAATCAACAACAATGGAATCGATTTTACCACGACGATCGAAATAAACTTCGATGTCGGCGCCGACTTGAATGTCTTGCTTTGGCAGCTTAGATTCGGATACATAAAAACGTGCAGTTTCCATGCCCTCGATAGAATCGGAGCTCCAGCCAAGAAATAAGGATAATCCTTTGATTTCTTTGCCGTCGGAAGCGGTAAAATCAAGTTTTCTTTTACCTATCACATAGCACTTCATCGGTTTCTCCTTTCTGCTGCCTGCGGTGCACAACGCAGGACGAGCGTATTTAATTTTTTGACCTCGGTCATGCAGTTGCCTTATCGGCTCCTACAAGTTAAGATATTTCTAACTGTCCACCTTCGGGGAGTTAACTGCAGTATTTTTCCTATCACTGTCCAAACTTTTTTTGAGAACTTTGGAGGGATATCCGAGAGTAGACCATATGTAAACGAAGCCGCGGGCAGAAAGACGTTTTGTGCGATTTTTACAAAAATACGGACAAAACACAATGACTTTTGCACATCGGATTCGGTGAAGGCATTCTACCTCCATGAACGTTTGGCTGTCAAAGCCCATAAACTGTTTGTAACATAACTGTAAAAAAGCGCCCCACAGTGCGTGGAGCGCCGCAAAGAGAGTGCGTGATAGGAAAATCCCCGATGCTCATCGTATGATGGACATCGGGGATTTAATAGGTAAGTTAGTGCGCAGCATTTGTAAGAGCAGGCTTAAAGATCATTTTGAAAACAGTGCGGACAAAGGGCTGAATGAAAAACAGCTGACTAAAATACGCAAAGGGGAAATTACAGCAAATCAGCTTCAGCCAATTTGCCAGGAAGGTAAAAATATCAAAGTCCATATAATAAGGATAATAGATAATGGCGGCTAGAAAACTCATTGCAGGACACATAAGGCCCACGGTTGCACAAATAATAGCCGTTTCAAAGAGGACTGGGTGCGTAGTTCTAGGGTCAAACACTTTACACGCCAGCTTAAACGAGAGAGGACTGCCGAATGTCAACTCCAGCGTAATGGCAAGAATAAACTCCAGCAGCACAACTGCCCATATCGGGAACATTTGAC
>SVMK01000021.1 GCA_015067465.1 Oscillospiraceae bacterium | reverse complement strand
AACACATTCAGCTGACCGATACTAATAACCCGAGGGCTTGACCTACAATATTTATGCAGGCATCTGCCTTCCTTCCTCTTTCTTTCCCTTTGTTCAGTTTTGAGGGTGCAATGCCCCACTTCCAAGGCCCGTTGGTCAAGTGGTCAAGACGGAGGCCTCTCACGCCTCAAACGGGAGTTCGACTCTCCCACGGGTCACCATATGCACCTTTAGCTCAGTTGGTAGAGCACCTGACTCTTAATCAGGGTGTCCAGGGTTCGAGTCCCTGAAGGTGTACCATATAGTTGGTGTTTTTAACGCTGAGGGTCCACCCGTTCCCATTCCGAACACGGCAGTTAAGCTCAGCAGTGCCGACAATACTTGTCTGGAGACGGACTGGAAAGATAGGTCAATGCCAACACAAGAGACTGCGCTTAAACAGCGCAGTCTCGCATATGCCTCCTTAGCTCAGTCGGTAGAGCACGCGGCTGTTAACCGCGGTGTCGTAGGTTCGAGTCCTACAGGAGGCGCCATCAAGCGGTAATGCCGCCGCAATCGCGGCGGCATTTTCCTTTTGCTGTGCAGATATGTTATTTGCGCTGCGCCTCATATGGGCCTTTAGCTCAGTTGGTTAGAGCAACCGGCTCATAACCGGTCGGTCCCGGGTTCGAGTCCCTGAAGGCCCACCAAATTACATCAGAATATAGGGGTTTAGCTCAGCTGGTAGAGCGGCGGTCTCCAAAACCGTAGGCCGAGGGTTCGATCCCTTCAACCCCTGCCAAAAGCACCACTCTTTGAGTGGTGCTTTTTACATATCTGAATTGTATCAAGCTGCTTGTTATATATGAAATATGTGTTCATTTCTGTATTGTAATATGGTGCTGAACGTGTTATATTGATAACAATATATAGTTGCGTTGAAAGGAGGTTGTGAGGAATGACATACTATTTTGTGTGTTTTTTGCTTTCGTCGCTGGTGCTTATTTTTTACTCGATTAAACAGAATTCGCGTTACAATGTTCATTTGTCTACGCTGTTTATTTTTGTCTTACTGGCAAACTTTGGCTATTGGCAGATGTCCCTCGCGACCACACTTCCGCATGCGATCCTGGCTAACAAAATTATCTACATTGGCGGCTGCTTAATACCCCTCACGCTCCTTCTTACGATTTTTTCTTTTTGTAAGATTCACCTGCACAAAGGCGTAAAACTGTTTTTGTATTTATTCACGTTCTTTGTATTGCTTTGCGTTTTTTCCATCGGGCACTACGACTGGTACTATAAAGATGTTTCGCTCGGTTTTGAAAACGGAGTTTATTTCCTTGTAAAAGAATACGGGCCGATGCATGCCCTGTATTATCCGATGATTATCTGCTATGCGCTCTTTGGCGTTATTGCTATGGTGTATACGATTATCAAGCGCAAGAGCATTTCACTCAACAGTGTTTTGCTCCTGCTGCTTGCGGATATGATTACGCTGGCTGCGTTCTTCTTCGGACGGTTGATCAGCAATATTGAGTTGATGCCGGCTTGCTATGTTTTGGCGCAGGGCTTGCTGCTTTTGTTTGCAAACCGTCTGGTTCTCTACGATGTTGACGAAATTTTTGTTGCATCGTTGCTCAAGCGCTCCGGAATGGGCGTTGCGTCGTTTGACAGGGCCAACCGCTTTCTTGGCTGCGATGAAGTTGCGTGTGAGTGCTATCCCGCACTGAAGTCTTTGTGCGTTGACTGGGCAATTCCGCAAAACGTACCTGAGCTGCAGCAGCTTCGCAAATGGCTGTCTGCGCCGCGCGGGATCGGCGACACTGAATTTGATTATTCGCGAGACGGACGTTTTTACAGAGTGTCCGTTCAGCCGATGGAGACCAAATGGGGCAAGGGCAGCTGCCACCTGCTGTTTTCCGACTGCACGGAAGATAAGCAGCGAGAACAGCATTTGCAGCAGATTGCCGTGACGGACCAGCTGACCGGACTTTCCAACCGCCGCGCTTACCTTGATGATATTACCGCGCTGTATGCCGAGCGTCTCAGTGAAGATATTTACGTTGTTGCTGCGGACCTGAACGGCTTGAAGCGCGTGAATGATTCGAAGGGCCATGCAGCAGGCGACCGTCTTATTCTTGCCGCTGCGGACTGCATGCGCGCCTCCCTTTGCCGGTACGGAAAAGTTTACCGTACCGGCGGCGATGAATTCGCGGCGATTTTGCATTGCGATGAAACGCAGCTCCGGCAGGCGCTTGAGGTTTTGCAGCGCAGCACGGAGCAATGGCAGGAAAAAACCGGCGAAGTTCTAACGATTTCCGTTGGTGCTGCCGCGTCGGCGGAATTTCCGGAGCTGGACTTCCATTCGCTCCAGAAGGAAGCAGATAAGCGCATGTATGCGGACAAAACTGCCTACTATAAGCGCACCGGTCAAGACCGGCGAAAAGGCTGAGACCGGAATTTTGCGAAAACAAAACAGGATAAACGTATGTTGAAAAGCCGGAGCGCGCTCCGGCTTTTGCGTTTTTGCATGCATCTGCCGCGCTTGCATCTGTCGGCATAAGCGTGGTATAATACCGCGTGGAAAGCGCGGTGTACGCGCTTTTTGAATTGTTTTTTTACGGAGGAACCATGCATATTTCGTCTGATGTTCTCACGCTGAAAACCGGGCGCTGTGAGCTGGACTATATCGCGTTTGGCACGGGCAAAACGCCGCTTGTGATCCTAAACGGCGTCAGCCTGCGAGCTTTGGCAGTATCGGCCCCGGTGATGCGCGCCGGCTATGCTCGCTTTGGTGAGAGCCACAGGGTGTATATGATAGACCGGAGAAAGAACATACAGCCGGGGCTTTCCGTAGATGATATGGCCTTGGACACGGCGGCTGCACTGGACTGCATCGGCGTAAAAAACGCCGATGTGCTCGGATTTTCGCAGGGCGGAATGATTGCGCAGCGTATCGCGGCGCTGCGTCCTGAGCTGGTGGGGAGGCTTTGCCTTGTGTCCACACTGGCGCGGCAAAATGAAACCAGCCGCAAAACGCTGGCTGCATGGAGCGCACTGGTGCAAAGCGGCGATGTTCGTGCGCTTAACCGCGAGGTGTTTCGCAGTGTGTATTCCGATGCTTATCTGCAGCGCTACCGCCGCGCTTTTCAGATGCTGGAAGGCGAGGGAACGGCAGAGGAAGTGCGCCGTTTCGGCGTTCTCGTGGAAGCGTGTCGGGAATTTGATGCGTATGATGCGCTCGACGCGATCGACTGTCCGGTGCTCGCCATCGGTTCGCTGCACGACAGAACGCTTTCGCCCTGCGGCATGACAGAACTTGCCGAAAAGCTCGGCTGTGAGCTTTATATGTATGACGATTACGGCCATGCGCTCAATGACGAAGCACCGGATTTCAAGCAGCGCGTTGCGAACTTTTTTACTGCTGCGCCGCAGTTGCAGCGGTGCGGAATATAAAACATCCGCTGTGATTTTTAACGAATTGTTCACAATCTCGCGGTTGCGCAGGATTGTCGAACGCAGTAGAATATTACGCGTATGCACAACGGAACGGAAGGGGCGGGAAACCACATGAGCAGAGAAATCACCCTTGGCATTGACATCGGCTCCACCACGGCAAAACTGGTGCTGATGGAAGGGGATGAAATTACATATGAGCGCTACGAACGCCACCTTTCCCGCAGCCGGCTGACCACGCTGGACATGCTGCGCGCCCTCGTTGAGGAGCGCGGCGACCTGACGGTTTCGGCAGCGGTGTCCGGTTCGGCGGGCATGGGCCTTGCGGAGGGTGCAGGGCTTGATTTTATTCAGGAAGTTTACGCCACGGCGGAGGTCGTGCGCTGCACGGCGCCGGACACCGGCGTGGTCATTGAGCTTGGCGGCGAGGACGCCAAGGTTATATTTTTTGCCGGCGGTCTGGACGAGCGCATGAACGGCACCTGCGCCGGCGGCACGGGCGCTTTTATCGACCAGATGGCGGTGCTGCTGAACATGAGCGTGGACGAGATGGATGCGCAGAGTCTTGAAGCGGAGCGCCTGTATCCAATCGCTTCGCGCTGCGGCGTGTTTGCAAAATCCGATATTCAGCCGCTGCTCAATCAGGGCGCGCGCAAGGCGGATGTTGCCGCGAGCATCTATCAGGCTGTGGTGGACCAAACCATTGTCGGCCTGATTCAGGGCCGCAAAATTGAGGGAAAAGTCATGTTCCTCGGCGGGCCGCTGCACTATTGCATGGGCTTGCGCAAGCGCTTTTGCCAAACGCTGAAGCTGACGGACGAAACTGCGCTGTTTCCGCCTTATGGTCGCTTTGCGGTTGCGATGGGCGCGGCAATGTTTGCCCGCGACAAGGCGGAACTGAAGATTTCGGAGCTGATTGCACGGATTGAAAACGCTGCGCAAAGCGAGCGCAGCGGCGTTTTGCGCACGCCGCCGCTGTTTGAAAGCGAGGCGGAATATGCCGCTTTTCGCGCGCGTCACGAAAAAGCAACCGTTGCCGCACAGGATATTGCCACCTATACAGGACGGGCATGGCTGGGCATTGACTGCGGCAGCACCACGACCAAACTTGTTTTGCTCAGCGAGGACGGGGGAATTTTGTATTCCCACTACAGCTCCAACCGCGGCGATCCCGTGGCGCTGATTCATGAGCAGCTGATTGCGCTGCGCGCCCTTTGCGGCGAACACATTACGATTTGCGGCAGTGCCGTTACAGGCTACGGCGAGGAACTGATCCGCGCCGCGTTCCGTGTGGACGAAGGCGTTGTGGAAACCATTGCGCACTATACCGCTGCGCGTCATTTCCGTCCGGATGTGGACTTCATTCTGGATATCGGCGGGCAGGACATCAAATGCTTCCGCATCCGAACGGTGCGATTGACAGCATCATGCTCAATGAGGCCTGCTCTTCCGGCTGCGGCTCGTTCATCGAGACTTTTGCGCGCGCAATGGGACGCGATATCAATGAGTTTGCGAAGTTGGGTCTGTTTGCCAAGGCGCCTGTGGACCTTGGCTCGCGCTGCACGGTATTCATGAATTCCTCCGTGAAGCAGGCGCAGAAAGACGGCGCCGGTGTGGAGGATATTTCCGCAGGCCTTTCCATGAGCGTTGTGAAAAATGCGCTGTATAAGGTGATTCGCGCTGCCTCGCCCGACGAACTCGGCAAATGCGTGGTGGTGCAGGGCGGCACATTCTACAACGACGCTGTGCTGCGTGCGTTTGAAAAGGAAATGGGCACGGAAGTGATTCGCCCTGCCATTGCGGGGCTGATGGGTGCTTACGGCGCTGCGCTGCGCGCCATGCGTCTGCGCGAGAGCACGCTGCTTTCCGCGCAGGAGCTTGCCGAATTTTCTCACACGGCAACTTCGTCTGTTTGCGGCGGCTGCGCAAACCATTGCCGCCTGACCGTCAACCGCTTTTCCGACGGCGCGCGCCATATCTCCGGCAACCAGTGCCAGAAAGCGCTCGGCATTCAGGCATCCGAGCCGCTGCCGAATCTGCATGCATGGAAGCGTGACTATTTTGCTTCGCTCAAGCCCGTGAAGGGACGGCGCGGCAAAATCGGCATGCCGCTGGCGCTCGGTATGTTTGAGCTTGCGCCGCTGTGGCATGCGATGTTTACCGAACTGGGCTTTGAGGTGCATTTATCCGGACTTTCCACGCGCAAAACTTATGAGCGCGGTCAGTTCACCATTGCATCCGATACCGCCTGTTACCCCGCAAAGATTATGCACGGCCATGTTCTTGAGCTGCTTGACCGCGGTATCAGCCGCGTTTTTTACCCCGGACTGACATATAATGTGGACGAGGGTGTCAGCAGCAATCATTACAACTGCCCCGTGGTTGCCTATTATTCCGAACTGCTCCGCGGCAACATGGAGGAACTGCGCACGGCGGAGTATCTGTATCCGTATGTATGTCTGGATACGCCGGCGGAACTGGTGAAAACCATTTATCCGAGCCTGCACGCACTGGATGCGAGCATTACGCGCAGTGAAGTGAAGCGGGCGGTGAAAGCCGGCTTTGCGGCATACAGCGACTATGTTTCGCAGGTTCAGGCGCAGGGCGAGCGCGCTTTGGCCTATGCCGCAGCGCACGGCAAGCGTGTGATGATTCTTGCCGGACGGCCTTACCATATCGACCCGGAAATCGGTCACGGCATTGACAAACTGGCCAACTCGCTCGGCTTTGTTGTAGTCAGCGAGGACAGCGTGTGCCATCTGGCCCCCACGCAGTATGTTAAGGTGCTCGATCAGTGGACGTTCCATGCGCGACTTTACCGCGCTGCGTATTTTGCCGCACAAAACCCGAACGTGGAACTGGTGCAGCTGGTATCGTTTGGCTGCGGCATTGATGCAATCACCACCGACGAGGTGCGCGATATTCTGGAAAGCCGCGGCAAACACTATACCCAGATCAAGATTGACGAGATCACCAATCTCGGCGCTGTGAAAATACGTCTGCGCAGCTTGCTCGGCGCGCTGGAGGAGGGGGAGCATCATGCAGGATAAATCGTTTGTCCCGTTTACCGAGGACATGAAGCGCGACTATACCATCCTCGTCCCCAATATGCTGCCGATGCACTTCCGCCTGATCGCGGCTGTGATGAAAACCCACGGCTACAATATGCAGCTGCTGGAAACGAGCGGCCCGGAGATTGCGCAGCTTGGGCTGAAATACACCCACAACGACACCTGCTATCCCGCAATCCTCGTGATCGGACAGTTTATGCATGCGCTGCAGTCAGGCAAGTATGACCCGGAGAAAACGGCGCTGATCATGTTTCAGACCGGCGGCGGCTGCCGCGCGTCGAACTACATATCGCTCATCCGCAAAGCGCTGAAGAAAAATGGCATGGAGCATATCCCGGTGATTTCGCTGAGCCTTGCAGGGATTGAAAAACACCCCGGCTTCAAGCTGAATATCAAGGTGCTGCGCGGCATGATTTACGGCGTGCTCTGCGGCGACTTGCTGATGAGCCTTGTCAACCAGGTGCGCCCGTACGAACTCGAACCCGGCGCGGCGGAAGCGCTGGCGGACCGCTGGACGCAGCGGCTGGCGCAGGAGCTCGGTTCTTCCGGCAAGATCAACTACCGCCGCGTCCGCGCACGCTACCGCGAGATTGTGGCGGACTTTGCCGCCATCCCCGTTGAGCGCCGCGAGGCCGTGAAAGTTGGCGTGGTGGGTGAGATTTTTGTAAAATATTCCCCCCTTGGCAACAACGATCTGGAGCGCTTCCTCATCTCCGAAGGCGCGGAGGTTGTGGTTCCCGGTTTGCTGGACTTCTGCCTATACAGCGTTTACGACGCCATCATGGAATATAAAGTTTACGGCAAGCGCCCGCTGAAATATGCCATCTTCAAATTTGCGTTCAACTGGCTCAACACCAAGCGCCGCGACATCAGCGACGAGATCGAGCGCTCCGGCTGCTTCGAAGGCTGGACACCGTTTGAGCATGTTGTGGCGCTGGGCGACACGATCATCAACACCACGGTGAAGATGGGCGAGGGCTGGCTGCTGCCGGCGGAAATGCTGGAGCTGATCGAATCCGGCTGCCCCAACATCGTGTGCACCCAGCCGTTTGGCTGCCTGCCGAACCATATCTGCGGCAAGGGCATGATGAAGCCCATCAAAGAGCTTTACCCGCAGAGCAACGTGATCGCCATCGACTACGATGCCGGCGCAAGCCGCGTCAATCAGGAAAACCGCATCAAACTCATGCTCTCCAACGCCCGCACGGCTGCCGCAGCGGCGCAGCCGCCCGCACCGTCCGCCGCGGAGGAGACGAAAGAAGCCTGCTGCGTTTGACAGCAAACGCACTGCACGAAAAAACGAAAGCCCCCACGCAACCGAACGTCGGTTTTGCGCGGGGGCTTTACTATATAATTCATACTTAAACGCAGAGAATATCGTGCGCCACGGGCCGGTAAAACAGCGCCTTTGCGGTTTCAAAATCGTTCGTTTTGCCGAGAATCCACATGAGCTTGGTCAAAACGGCCTCGCTGGTCATATCGTAAGCCTCCAGCACGCTCAAATTGCTCTTGAGCGTACGGCCAACGCGGTAAACGGAGAGGTCGCTGCCCTCATTGGGCACCTGCGTGGTCATAACGATGAGCTTGCCGCGGTCCACCGCGCGGCGGATATGCACATGAAAATCGGAATACTCCGGCAATCCGCCAACGCCGAAGCTCTCGATCACAAGACCGTCGTATTTTTCAATGGCGTACTGCATTACGTCGTCGTTCAAGCCCGGGGTGAGCTTGATGAGGCCCACATTGGGGTCCATATAGTCGTAAAACATCGGCGCGCCGGAAACCTGCTCGGGCACATAGCGGATCACATGCCCGTCCTGAATGCGTGCCAGCTCCGGGAAATTGACGCTGCCGAAGGCCATAAAGCTCTTGGAATAATTCTTCCTCGCGCGCGTTCCGCAGATCACCGAGCCGAAAAACACAAGCGAAACGCCGTGGCTGCCCTCGTCGCAGGCATAGATGAGCGCGTCGGTCAGGTTGCGCTTGGCGTCCGTTCCGTCCTCGTTGATGGGCCGCTGCGCGCCGGTGATCACAATGGGCTTGGCGCTGTTTTGAATCAGATAGCTCAGCCCCGCGGCGGTGTAGGCCATGGTGTCCGTTCCGTGGGTGATGACAAAGCCGTCGTAGCGGTCGTAGCAGGAGCGGATCTCGTCGGCAATGAGCAGCCAGTGGCCGGGCCGGATGTTGGTGCTGTCGAGCGTGAAGATCTGCATGCAGTCCACCTTGCAAAATGCAGCGACGGAGGGGATGTGCTCCAGCAGCTGTTCGCTCGTCAGCGCGGGCACAAGCCCAACTTCGCTGGGCGCGGAGGCAATGGTGCCGCCGGTTCCGATAATGAGAATCTTTTTCATGGTGGTTCGCTCCGATTCCCCCGAACACGGGATAGTATTTTTGTGGTTGATACCTATTGTAAATCACGTTTCATTGCTTGTCAAACGCGGCGAGAACCGCATTTGTTTTTCGTCTGCGGACAATTCGCCGGAATGTTTTTCGTTGACGGACGGGAATGAAAAAGTTACAGGTTGGATATAAATATTTCTAAAAAAAACAGGAAATTATTGCGTCTTGTAACCTTCCTGTAACGCGGGGTGCGTATAGTAAGAAACGTAAATTGAAGCGGCGTGCGAAAAGGGATGAACCGCCGCTCAAAAAGGAGAAGAAGCGTATGAAGATGATTAAGAAGATTCTTTCGATGATCCTGGTAATTTCCATGCTCGTCGGCCTGAGCGTCTCCGCATTTGCATGGGATTGGGATGACGACGACGACGATGAATATGAGTACGAAGTTGTCAGAGTCTATGTTGATGGCAAATATGAGCCCAAGAGCGTCAAAGTTCAGGTTTTCGATGCCAGTGCTTTCACCGATAAAACAAAGCATTATAGTACAGAGTGGAATCGTTGGAAATTTGATTTTGACGACGATGAGGACGATGAGTGGGAATTTGACAGTAAGCCCACCAAGAAAAATGTCAAGGTTGAGCTGAATGGAACCAAAGTTGATGTTGACAAAGTCACTTTTGGTGACGACGAACTGAACATCTACGTCAAGGCTCCCAAGCAGTCCGAGACCAAGTACACTGTGACTTGGAAGAACGCGGACGGCACCACTCTTGAAACCGATACGAATGTAGCCGCCGGCACAACTCCCGAGTACAACAGCAAAACTCCCACCAAGGCAGAAGACGATACCTACACCTACACCTTTGCAGGCTGGACTCCCAAAGTCGTTAAAGTGACCGGCGATGCAGAATACACCGCAACGTTTACGGCTACCGAGAAGCCCAAGACCTACACCGTGACCGTCAACTATGTTGATGAGAATGGCAATGCAATCGAAGGCGTAGAGCCTGTGGTTTATGAGAACCTGAAGAAGAACGATGTCAAGGACATTGAAGTAAAGGACATTACCGGTTATAAGTTCGACGAAGTTGTTGGTGCGTCGAAAAGGCATGGCTTTTACTACGGCTCTTACTACGTGAAGGTCAATGACGCAAACGTTGACGTTACCGTTTGTTACAATGCGAAAAACGTCAAGATGTTCATCAAGCACTTCCTTGTGACTGATTATTGGACTTACGATTTATTCAAGGATACCGAGTTCAATTGGGTGAAGGTCAACAGCGAGAAGACCATTGAAACCGATAGTTACAATTTCTATGGTAAAGAATATAAGTTTGACCACATCGAAGTTAGCCCCAACGCTACCGTTGAAGGCACCACCGTTAAGGTTGGCGCCACTGAAAATCCGGTTTATGTTGCTGTGTTTTACAGCAAAGCACTCCCCGAGACCTACAACGTGACTTGGATGAACGGCGAAGACGTTCTTGAAACCGATGAGAATGTAGCTGTCGGCACAATGCCCGAGTACAACGGTGAAACTCCCACCAAGGCAGAAGACGATACCTACACCTACACCTTTGATAAGTGGACTCCCGAAGTCGTTAAAGTGACCGGCGATGCAGAATACACCGCAACGTTTACGGCTACCGAGAAAGAAACTATTGAGGAAGAGGATCCTCCTCTCACCGTCGCCCCCACTGTGACCGTCAATTACGTTTATGCTGACGGCAAGGAAGCACCTACCACCGCAACCTTTACCCCGGCAGAGGGCGAGAAGACTGTTGAGATTGAGATCCCCGAAATCACCGACTACACCGCCTCTGCAGCGATTACCGCTGGCGAAGGCGCAACGCTTGACGGCACCACTGTCACCGTTGGCAGCACCGATGTCACCGTGACCGTTACCTATACTGCAAATTCCAGCAACGAAGTCCCCGGCGGCGGCGAAGAAGAGGAAGAAGATCCCGATCCGGTTCCCCTCGACGTTCATGTTCATGTCGAAGGCAACTACTATCCCAACACCTTCACCCTGAAAACCGCAGCATTTTCCCAGTCCCTTAACACTGATTCCTATAATCCGGACGGCAAGTATTGGAGCTTCTCTCTGCCGGAGAATACGTACGATCTGTCCGATCCCGAGGTTTGGCTCAACGGCATGGAAGCCGATGTTATCAGCGTAGAAGGTCAGTGCTTCAATGCTGAAAGCAGCGAAACCGAAACCGTTTGCATCACCGTTCAGGCGCCTGAGAGAGTTTATGTCTATCTCAAGGCTCCCACAGAAGGCACCGCCCTGCGCAAGCTGGCAGACAAATACTTTAACGATCCCAACCAGTTTGGTTACTACCTCGTCGGCAAGGTAAAAGTTGATGGTATCCGTCAGGCTGCGAAGGGCCTGGTGGGCACTTCCGAGGAAAAAGAACTGGCAAAGGCCAGCCTGGGCGACATCGAACTGATTAAGAAGAATGAAGCTGGCTACCTCAAGACCAGCATTACCGATGAACAGGCAAAGGCGCTGCTTCAGTATGTTGCAAGCGACAAGCTTGCGGTTGTTGAGAAGCTGGACTTCGAAGACCGCACGCTCAACAAACCCGGCGTTTACACCTGGCATTATGATGTCAAGCTGACGGACGATGCAGTGGACGGCGCTCCCGTTTTCGTCTACCTCCAGATTCAGGGCAACAATGATGCTGCCAAGGAAGAGCTGATTACCAAATATCTCAAAAAAGGCAACGGCGATAAGTTCAACGATGAAGACTACTACACCTTTGGCAAGCTGCTGAACGTTCCCGGCCTTCCCGATGCAAACTACGGCCTGTATCACTCCAATGTGAAAAATGGAGTGAAGGTGCAGGGCGAGGCACAGTATGCGCTCTATGCCGACGAACTGGCTGCTGCGTTTGCTATCGATGACAACTTCGTACCGTACAAGAATCTGGTCGGCGACGGCGAGGAACTGCTTGATACGACCAAATACACGATCAACTGGAACGTGCTCCACTGTGAGAATAACGCGAGAGACTATCGCGACGAGCCCGAGGGTAACGTTGCTGCGTGGCATCTCGACGGCGTGATTACGCTGAACACCACCTACACCGTGACGTTCAAGGATTGGAACGGCAGCGAGATTTCTTCCCGGCTCTATAAGGCGGGCGAAAAGATTGAGATTCCCGTAGACCCGACCCGCGCAGAAGACGAGACCAACACCTACACCTTTGCAGGCTGGGATTCTGAGGTTAGCGAGACCGCAATCGGCAATGTGACCTACACCGCAACTTATAATGCAACCGCGAAGACTCCCGTCGAGTCTGAGACTCCCACTCCCAACGTTCCCGTTGATCCCGAACCCGACGACAACAACGGCGACAACAACGACAACAACGGCGACAACAACGACAACAACGACGACAACAACAACAACGACAACAACAACGACGACAACACCACCAACGAAGGCGGCGAAGGCGAGCAGCAGCCCGACAACGGCGGCAACAACGACAACGACGACAACGACGACAACATCACTCCCACCACTCCTGTCGAGCCCGATCCCGGCGTCGGCGGCGAGACCATCGTGGATGAAGATGTTCCTCTCGGCGGTGAGCCCGAAGGCGAAGAGACCATCGAGGACGAGGATGTTCCCCTTGGCGACATGCCCGAAGAGGAACTGGAAGAGATCGAGGAGGAGGATGTTCCCCTCGATGCAACTCCCAAGACCGGCAACGCCCTGCGCATGATCCGCAACATCGCTTTTGCAATCGCTGCGCTCAGCTTCAGCGGCCTGATGGCAAGCGTTGTGATCACCAAGAAGAAGTTTGACTTCTGATTGCGTTCCGCGCAGAAAATCTGAATGAATCGGCAAAAAGCCCCTGCTTCCGCGGAAGCAGGGGCTTTGTTTTTGCGGTTTGCGGCAGCTGCAGCGCAGAGTGCTTTGCTGCTTTTTATGGCTGCGGGTGGGGGCTTTGCGCGGCTGCGGTATGTCAGGCGATGATGCCGGTGATGAAGATTTCCAGACCGATCAGCAGCAGGATTATGCCGCCGAGTACGGAGGCTTTTCCGGCGAGCTTAACGCCGAATTTTCTGCCGATTACAA
The DNA here is from genome assembly GCA_015067465.1 of Oscillospiraceae bacterium. Classification (GTDB taxonomy): domain Bacteria; phylum Bacillota; class Clostridia; order Oscillospirales; family Oscillospiraceae; genus SVKR01. The sequence goes on along the minus strand of SVMK01000021.1, from coordinate 12,103 downwards.
GCCCGATGAGGCAAAGCGCGAATGTTACAACGCCGATGATGGCGGCTTCGATCAGCGCTTCTGCCCATGCGTAGTTTGCAATTGTGAAGCCCACGGAGAGCGCGTCGATGCTTGTGGCAACGCCCTGCACCAGCAGCGCGCGCAGGCCAACGGCGGGCTTTTCGCCGTCGGTGTCGCTGTGGCGCAGTCCCTCGCGCAGCATGCCGCCGCCGATCCATGCCAGCAGAATCAGCGCGATCCAGGGAATGAATTTTTGCAGGGATTCAAACACGGATGCGATCGTGTGGACGCAAAACCAGCCGAGCAGCGGCATCATAATCTGAAATCCGGAAAAAACGCCCGCGATGGCGCACATTCTGCCGCGGCGCATATGCGGCTCGTTGAGTCCGTTCGCCATGGAAACGGAGAAAGCGTCCATGGCAAGGCCGACGCCGAATGCAACGGCGTTGAGGAAAAACAGGGGGGTGAGATTCATGATAGCGGTGCCTCTCTTTCGATGTGGTTGCACGTGCGCGGGGAAAAATTAAAAGCCCCGGACACGGCTGTGCGCTATGTCTGGGGTTTGGAAAATCAAAAAACGATATAGTCAGACTCCATGCATAGCTTTTCAGTTATACATGAGTCTCGCATATTAAAGCAAGCCAGACCGCGGTGCGGTCAGCGTGTTGACTTGCTGCGCAGCATGGGGAACGATGCTGCGCTTGCTACTCCCTCATAAAGTTTCTACATTCTATCAAACGTTGCATGGCTTGTCAAGAAAAAAGGCGCGGATATTGCCGCAACGCTCACTTGAAATTGCGGTCGAATACTGATATAATTATTTGATTAAATATGCATATGCAAGGAGCAGAGTTCAGATGGCGCATAAAAAACACAATCAAATCTCCGCCGGCAAGCTGAATCTGGCTGCGGGAGCATTTCTGCTTGGCGCGGTTTTGTTTTTCGTATTAACGCTTTGCAGCCAGCGCTACACCAACACCACCGTGCTGCCGCTCGTGATTTTTACGCTGGCGGTTATGCTGGTGCGCGGCAGGCAGCTTTGCGCGCGCATCACGCTGCCGTTGGTTGCGCTGGGCGCGCTGATGCTGATGAGCTTTGTGTCGGTTTTTTATGCAGCATCTCCGATGAATGCGGTGCAGGAATTTCTGAGAATGAGCGCGGCGTTTTGCGCCGTGCTGTGCCTCACCGCCGTTGCGCCCGCGCGTGAGGATCATCCCGGACGCTGGATTGCCACGGTGCTGGAGTGCGTTGCGGCTGCGGCGTGCCTTGTGAGCATTGACCTGATTTCCACGCGCCTGATTTCCGGCGTTGCTTTGGGCGTCGTTTCGCTGTTTACCGACTTTTTTGAAGGTCTTGCGGCGGTGGAACCCGGCGTGAGAATGACCTCAATTTACACCAACCCCAATATGTTCGCCGGCTGTGCGGGCATCGGTGTGCTCCTCTCGCTCGGACTCATGAGCGCAACGCACGGCACGCGCGAGCGCATGGCGCATGCGGTTTGCCTGTTTGTCTGCTCGTTCGGTTTTGTGCTGGCGTTCAGCATGGGTGCCAGTGCGGCGATTGCGCTGGCGTTTGTGGCGTATCTGCTCCTTGAGCAGAAAGCGCGCCGCGGCGATATGCTGACGGTTATGGTGGAAACGCTGGTGCTGGCGGTGGCCTGCGCGGCGCTGGTTTCCAAAACCTCGTTTGAGTCGTGGAACGGCTTTGACATTGTGCCGCTCGGCTGCACGGTGATCGGTGCGGCGCTGCTGTGCGTTTTTGAAAAATTCATCAATCCCCGCGTTGCCGAAAAGCTGGAGAAAAACGGCAAGGCAGTGGCGATCATTGTCATTGTGCTGATTGTGGCTGTGGCTGTGTTTGCTGCCGCTGCCGTGATGCTCACGGGCGTGGCGTCGCTGGATGCAGGACAAACCCTGCGCCGCGCGGCGTATCCCGACGGGGGGAATTATACCCTCAGCGCGGACTACAGCGGCCAGGTGCATGTGACGGTTGAAAGTCAGAATAAGCAGGAAACCATGATGCACACCGGTACCGTTTTGTATTCCGGCGATCTTGCCGCGGCGGAGTTTACCGTACCGGAAGACAGTCTGGTTGTCTATTTCAATTTCCACGCGCCCGACGGTGCCGAAATTCGCAGCGCCGCTGTGGGCGGGAAAAAAATCCCGCTTGGCTACAAGCTGCTGCCCGGATTTATTGCAAACCGCTTGCAGGGTATCCTTGCCAATGAAAACGCCATTCAGCGTACGGTGTTTTTTGACGACGGCATGAAGATTTTTGCCGACAGCCCCATGATCGGCAGCGGTCTCGGCGCGTTCCAGGACGGCGTGAAGCGCGTTCAGAGTTTTTACTATGTCAGCAACTATGTTCACAACCACTATATTCAGACGCTTTTGGAGCTCGGCGTGGTTGGACTGGTGCTGTTTGTCGGCGTGGTTGGCGTTTGCGCCGCGGCGATTTTCCTTTGCCGCCGGAAAGAGAATGCCAACCCCATGCTGCCCGCGCTGGGTGCGCTGCTGGTGTTTATGGCTGTGCATGCGTTTACGGAAGTTGTGTTTTCTCTGTGCCCGTATATTCCGCTGGCCTACGGCGTGTTTGGCGTGACCGGGCTTTGCTGCGCGGATGCGTTTGCATGGCCGCGCACGGATAAACGTATCGGCGGCAAAGAGCGCTTGGGTGTTGCGGTGGTGGTTATTGCGCTGCTTGGTGTGTTTGCCGTGCTGCTGGGCGGCCATGTTCGCGCCGAGCGCATGATGGACAGGGAACCCACGATTGAAAATCTCAAGCGCGCAGCAGATACGGATGTGCTCGGCTGGGAGCGCTGGGCGGGCAGCTATGTTTATAATTCCGCTGACTTTGCCGACAATGCCGACGTGCAGGAAAATGCTTATGCGTATGCACAAAAGCTGGAACAAAACGATGCGTTTGAGAGCTTTGAATGCCTTGCGGAGCTGTATTTCCGCCGCGGCGAAGCAATGCATGCCGTTGACATGCTGAAAAAATATGTGAGCAACGCCCCGGCAGACAACTTTGTGTGGGATAATGCATTTGTCCTCCTCGAAATTTACGAACAGGACAGCGCGGAATATACGCAAGGCGTGCTGGAGATTGCCGCGATGATGGAAACCTGGAATGCGGAGAATATCGGCAAGGTTGCGCTGAGCGATCAGGCGTCTGCACTGATTGAAAGAATGCAGAATAAGATTGCGGGATAAACACAGATGATCAAAGAAAATCAAAAGCTGTTCAACAATCTGAATATACTCAGCGACGCTGCGATTTTGTTTGCTTCGCTGCCGATTGCGTTCTGGCTGCGCTTTTTTGTGCTGCCCGGCGGCATTGTGTCGGTTCCGCTGCGGCAATATTTCGTGTGGGATGTTGTGCTGGTTTGCACGCATCTGTTCGCGTATGCGGCGCTCGGCGTTTACCGGTCGTTTCGCCAGAAGAAAATTATAGACGAACTCAAGCGTATCTGGCTTGCCGGTGTGCTGAATGTTGTCTTGCTGCTGAGCGTTTTGTTCCTGCAGAAGGATTTTCATTTCTCGCGTGCCACCTTTGCCATTTACTTTTTCATCAGCGTTATTGTGCTGAGCGTCAAGCGCATCGTGCTGCGCAAAACCCTGCGCTATTTCCGCAATCACGGCTACAACCGCAAGCGCGTTCTTGTGATCGGAAACGGAAGAATGGCGAAGAAATATATCGACGCCATCGCCCGTGACCGGGAACTGGGTTATCACGCGATCGGCTATGTCGCCTCGGTCAGAGGGGCAAACCTTGCGGGCTTGCGTTACCTCGGCGCGTTTGAGAAACTGGGCGCGATTCTGGATGAGCACAAGCCCGACGAGGTGATCTGCGCGATCGAACTGGACGATTATGCGCATATGACCGAGATTATTGCGGCAACGGAAAAAAGCGGCACAAAGCTTTCCATGATTCCGTTTTATGCCGAATTTATGCCGTCCAACCCGCAGTTCGACGAAGTTGGCGGTGTGCCGCTGCTGAATATCCGCCGAATTCCGCTGGATAACTGGGCAAATGCCTTTATAAAGCGCGCGGTTGATATTATCGGCTCACTGCTGCTGATTATTGTTTCCTCGCCGGTGATGCTCGTTTGCGCGCTGGGCGTGAAGATTTCCTCGCCGGGACCTGTGATTTTCAAGCAGGCGCGCGTGGGCAGAAACAAAAAGATATTTTATATGTACAAATTCCGTTCCATGCGCGTGAATGCGCAGTCCGACACGGCATGGAGCACCGATTCCGACAGTCGGAAAACCAGATTCGGGTCGTTTATCCGCAAATGCTCGCTGGACGAATTCCCGCAGTTTTTCAATGTGCTCAAGGGCGATATGAGTCTGGTCGGACCGCGTCCGGAACTGCCGCACTATGTGGAGCAGTTCAAAGAGGAAATCCCGCTTTATATGGTCAAGCATCAGGTGCGTCCCGGCATCACCGGCTGGGCACAGGTGAACGATTTTCGCGGCGACACATCCATTAAGGCCCGCGTGGAACACGATATTTACTATATCGAGCACTGGGATCTCATCTTTGACATCAAAATTCTGCTCATGACGGTGTTCAAAGCAAAATTCCTCAACAGCGAAAAGCTTTCCTGAGAACGCAAGGAGGATTGGTTATGGCGCGCAAGGTGCTTTTCACCGCGTCCTCATATTCGCATATTTGTAATTTTCATCTGCCCTATCTGGAATACTTCCGCAATGGAGGCTGGCAGGTGGATGTTGCCTGCGGGGGGGAGCAAGGGGAAATTCCCTTTGCGGACAGAGTGATTTACCTGCCGTTTAAGAAAAAAATGCAAGCGCGTGAGAACTTTGCCGCTGCGCGCATGCTGCGCCGCGAGATCATAGCGCAGGGCTACGATCTTGTTGCAGCGCACACATCGCTTGCCGCCTTTTTCACGCGCCTTGCCGTGAAAGGTCTGCGCCGCCGACCGCGGATTGTGAACGTGGCGCACGGCTATCTGTTTTGCGAGCAGGAACGCTTTACGAAAAACGCCGTGCTGCTTGCTGCGGAAAAACTGGTCGCCCGCGAAACGGATTTGCTCCTTGTGATGAACGGGTGGGATAAAAACGCTGCGCTGCGGCAGCATCTTGCGAAGCGGATCGAAATGATTCCCGGAATCGGGATCAATTTTGCCGTGCGCTGCACGGCGTCCGATGCGGGCGCGCGGCAGCGGCTGCGTGCGGAATACGCAATTGCGGAAAATGCCTTTGTGCTGTTTTATGCGGCGGAGTTTTCCGCACGAAAAAGTCAGGAAACGCTGATTCGTGCGATGGCACAGCTGCCGGAGAATGTCTGTCTTGTCCTCGCCGGCGACGGTGCGCTGCGCGAAGCGTGCGAGGAGACCGCGCAGGCGCTTTCCCTGTCGCAGCGCGTGCTGTTTCCGGGCTACATCGCGGATGTTTCCGCATGGTATGCCTGCGCCGATGCAGCGGTGAGCGCAAGCCGCTCGGAAGGTTTGCCGTTTAATATTCTCGAGGCAATGTATTGCGGCTTGCCTGTGGTGGCAAGCGCGGTGAAAGGCCACACCGATCTGATAGATGACGAAAAAACCGGCTTGCTGTATGACTATGGCGACGCAGACGCCTGCGCAAAGCAGATTGCGCGCCTGACCGCGTCCGCTGCACTCTGCACAGCGCTCGGCAGCGCGGCAAAAGCGTCCGTTGCGCGCTATGATCTGGCGCAGGTGCTGCCGCAGGTGCTTCGCGCTTACGAATCCGTTTTGACGGATCATGTATGAAAAACAGGAAAGACTGCGATTCGGAGGAATTGCAGTCTTTTTTTGATGCTGCGGCGATTATGCACCCGGCGGCGGAACAAGTGCGCACCGCAGGCTCTTTGGCACCGGATAAGACCGGATTTCGGCCTTGAATGATACATTAATTGCATAACCTGCGTCCGGCAATTTTGTTGACTTTTGGGCTTTCGTGCATTATAATTACGGCGAACAAATTGATATGGAGTCAGACGGCCATCCGAGCAATCGGAAAGCGGAATGGGGTGAGAAGCCCCGCGAGTAGGTCACTGTGATGCTTCCTGCGAGAAGCTGAGTCAGATACGCTGAGCGCCGTCACCAAGCCCTTGCCTGCACCGGGGGCCGTATTTCGGAATTGTTATGTCCGCACGGCTGATGCAGCTGTGCGGATTTTCTGTTTTTCTGCGGACGATACCGACGCAATCCCGGCGCGCTGCGGCTGATTTGCACGCACGAACATTCGGGGAGGTGACAAAATGGAAAAAGAAAACGCTATAACCGCGCAGATCAGTGAGCAGGAATGGCAGATCATTCAGCTCATGCGTGAGATCGAATACGGCGAACTGCTGATCTCCATGAAAGGCGGAAAACCCGTCCGTGCCGAGGAAGTTCGCAAGAGCATCCAGATCAAATGATGTGAAGCAAAAACAAATGAACAGGCTGTGAGGCCGGACCTACGGAAGAACCGAAGTCCAACAGACGCTTATGGGAGACATATAGGCGTTTGTGGGGCTTTTTTGTATTTTTTAGACCTTTTTCTTTGGCTGAGAATACGAAAGCGCCTCTCATCCAAACGAAACAGAATGAGATGTATTCTCACAAGGAGGAAGAACATGAAGAAAAGAATTTTAAGCCTGCTGCTGGCGGTCGTTATGCTGTGCAGTCTGCTGCCTGTGAGCGCATTGGCGGCCGTGAGTACATCAGCCCCTGGCAAACTACCCGATGGTGTAGAATATACGGCGAATTTTTATCCTCAAGCAGGTACCGTGACGGATTTTTCATATATTGGTACCTCCGTTACCATAACCCTCACCGATATTCCGGAGAATAAAACCGTTGCGGTTGCAATCCGCGGAACCAGCAGTTCTGGCGGTATGCTGATCAACTCCAGTAATATCAGTGTAAACCTGAGCAGCGGTTCTGGCAGCGGCGTGATGTCTTTGTTTGCCGGGAACCCGTCGAACAAGCAGGAGTGGACGGTAACGCTGATTGATGCCGATGCCGCACCAAGCGGCCCTTCCATCAAGTTTGAAGCAGATCTCTCTACCGCTGAGGTCAAGTACATCAAAAATGCGGTTGCCGATCCGCTGACCGTAACCGCGGCCCACTCCGAGGGTGCGGACGTCAGCTATCAGTGGTACTCCAATACCGCCAACAGCACCGAGGGCGGCGATGCCATTGCAGACGCAACAAGCGCAAGCTACACACCCTCCACCTTGGAATACGGCACAAAATATTACTACGCGGTCGCCAGCGCCGACGGTGTGGAGTCGGTGACCAGCAAGATCGCCGCAATCACCGTGCAGGAGCCTTTCATCACTTTCGGCACGCAGCCCTCGGGCAAAGAGTACACCAAGGGGGACACCGCGGACGCGCTCACCGTTGCCGCAACGCAGTCCGAAGGCGCTGACGTGGAATACCAGTGGTACTCCAACTCTGCGAACAACACAACCGGCGGCACGGCCATTGAAGGTGAGATCGGTGCAAGCTACACACCGTCTGCGGCTGCCGAGGGCACCACATATTACTACGCCGTGGCTACCTCGCTGGATAAAAACGGCGAAAAGAATCTGAAGCTTGCAAGCGGCGTTGCAAAAATCACCGTCAAGCTGCCTGTTGTCAGCTTTTCCGGCACGACCGGCGGAAGTGCCCTCTATCTGCTGAACGCTGAGAATGTGGCTGCTCTGGAGGTTTCTGCCTCTCAAATCCCGGATCGTGGGTCTGTTGTCACCTACCAGTGGTACTACAACACCACGAACAGCACCACCGGCGGCACTGAGATTGATGGCGGGACCGACGCAAGTTATATCCCTCCCGTCGATGCGGCGGGCACAAGCTATTACTACGTTGTCGCTTCTGCCGAGGACAGCACGCCTGCTACCAGCAAAGTCTACACCATCACCGTTCGCGAGATGGGTGTGGAGTTCACCACGGATCTGTCCGCGGCGGCAATTGACAAATACGTTGACGAGAGTCTGACTCTCAGCGTTGCAGCCAAGCCGACCGTGCCCGATGCGATGGCTGACTGGGAAAGCAAACTTAGCTATCAGTGGTATTCCAATACCGAGAACAGCACGGCCGGAGGCACCGCTATCGAGGGCGCAACGGGCGCAAGCTACACCGTACCCACCGCCACGGTCGGCACGACCTGTTATTATGTTGTGGCGACGCTGGACGGCAGCTATACCGTTACCAGCAGCGTGGCAACCGTGAATGTTTCGGAAAAACCCGCTCTGACCGTTACCGACAATGTGATTGACATTGAGGATTTGACGGTTTATTACAAGAAAAATATTGCCACTGCGACAGTCGTCAACATCAAAATCGGCGGCGCGGATGTGGAAAAGGCCACGCAGGACAATAACACCTCGGTGGATATCGTTCTGAACGGCATCACTGCTCCCGATGCTGAGATTTCTGTGGAGTTTGGACATTCGGGAAGCAGATATACAATGAGCGGCCACACCGCTACGGTGAAATTGGCAGACGGGAAGGCACAGCTTGTTATGACCCTGAAGGGCGCACACAATTCGATAACAAGCTGGAGCGATACCAAGACCTACACCCTGAACTTCTCTTTGGGTGCTCCCCCCGCCGTCCCTCCCACCCGACTGCAGGAGACTGACAGCGCCGAAACCTACGCCGGCGTTGCGCTCGACATAAATCTGGGGAACTATTTCTCGAATGCATCTTCCTATTCTCTGGTGGAAGGGGAAGAAAAGACTCCTCTGGATGGCAGTACCTACACCTTCAAGACCTTTACCGGCGGCAGCCATACGCTGGTGTTTGCAGCGAGTAACCCTGCCGGAGAATGCCCCGATACTGTGACCGTTACCGTCGAGGTCACCGAAATCAAGAGCGGTGCGTGGCTGGGCATCGAGACCTCCAACGGCAGCGTGAACTATGTGCAGTTCAAGGATGCCGAGGGTAACGAAATCGATGGCCTGACCGCATCTCTGGAGGGCAACGTTATCAAGGTCAGCGTGCCCCGCAGCTATGCTGCTGACGGTAAGATCACAGCCGCCTTTAATCTGACACAAAATGGCGGCTTACCCTTTATTACTACGAAAAACGGTGCTTCGGGAACCTCAAGCGGCAAGGCCGTCAACAATAAGTTTACCGAAAAGACGACGTCCCTGAGCAGTGGTAAGGCAGTATTTACCTTTTATCTGTACAATGTAACTCCCAGTGCCACCAATAATCCGTATACCACCTACACCATCAACTACGCGATTCAGAACGAAGCTCCCGTGCGGGCTGAGAATCAGCCTGACAATGCAACCGCCGGCATCACTGCCGATCAGAGCTATACACTTGATCTGGACGGTCTGTTTACCGATCCGGACGTTGGCGATACTATCACCGGCTGGAAGGTCTCCGTCAACGGTGGGGCTGCCGCCAACGCGCAGGTGGACGGGGATAACGTTTACAGCTTCTCCACCAACGATGCGGGCGAGTACACCCTTGCGTTCTACGGACTGGACAACTACGGCGCGGTTTCCACCGAAGCCTACACCGTTACCTTGACTGTCAGTAATGCCACCACTACTTACGACGTTACCGTAAACGTTCCTGACGGTGTTGCCCCCACGTTCTACTACACCGCGAACGCACAGGAAGGCACCGAACTGACCGCGGAGCGGAGCGGCAATATCTATACCGTCAAAGTTCCCACCAACGTCAGGGTCATCTCCTGGCGCTATAACGGCGCGGGCATGAGCGCTGCTGTTTCTGACGGCTGCGAAGCACTGACCCTCATTCAACCGGTGTTTACCGTCAAAGCGGGCGAGAGTGTTGACACGGGTGCAACGGTCGCTGTGGCCCACGCGTCCAATCTGGTCGGCCAAGACGGAAACTACCTGCTGCTCTCCGGCGGCGGTTATACCATCAAGGCGACGCCCAGCGAAACTTATATCGCCGGCTGGAACGTTGCAGAACTCAAGAATCAGACCATCTCCGAGACGGAAATTGAACTTGAACTTGTGAGCCGGGACGTCGTCATTACCTATCCGCATTTTGCAGAGCTTTTTGTCGGACTGTCCTCCTCTTTACAGGGCGTTCCCTCCGTTGAGATGACACCCAGCAAGACCACCGGTCCCGATTACGCCTCCGGCACGAGAACAGCGTCTTACACCCTGACCAACAAGAAGGTTTATGAGTACCGCGTCAGCGTGCCGGAAAGCAATGTCAACTGCGATGAGTACGTGACCTATGCAGGTACGTTCGTCAAGACGGACGACTTCAGCCTGACCATCACCGAGGATATGCTGAAATCGGGTGACAACGGGCGCGCCACCATTGACCGCAACACCTCTAACAACCGCGGCAACAATGTGGGCGACCTGTATCTGAATGTCAACGAAAAAGGCTACAAGAGTCTTTCCGTGGGCGATGAGTTCAAGCTGATCGCAACGCGCACATGGTGGGGCGCCAATGCCGACTGGCTCAATACCGCGACTTCAAGCAGCGATCATCCTTATGTGAATTATTACATTGTTGAGCCGGACTTCCATTACAGCGTGGTCGGTCTCGACGGACAGCCCAGCACCGGCGTCATCGAGATTGACGAGCATGGCAACATCAAGGCCGTGGGTGCAGGCACCGCCATTGTGCTGGTCACCTACGATGCCATGACCATGAATCACGATCCGAACACCTATCGCGGTGCAATTGAGGGTTATAAAACCAAGGCGAATGAATTCTTCGGCGCCATCTGGCCCGAAAACACCGGTGTATTTGTCGTTTCCGTCGGTGCAGATGCCAGCGGCATTACCACCGGCATGACCATCAACAACGATAAGGCAACTGGACAGAAGCTTGTCGGAAAAGCGCTGGACGCCGAACTGGATGTGATCTACTTTATCGGCGAGCAGGGCGAGTATACTTTTACTCCCGGAACTGAGGGTGTGAGCGTTTCCGTCGCCAATCCCAGCGTCAGCGAAACCGCAATGAGCTTTAACGGCTTCACCGCTGTTTCTGCCAATGAGGACGGCAGCTTCAGCGTGCCGCTGACCGAAGGCCGCAACATTGTCCGCCTTGAAAAGGATGGCAAAGCCGAGTATCAGGTCATCACAGCCAAGGGTGTTTCCGTCAAGGTTAACGGAGAGCCGCTGGAAAATGCGGTGGTGACTCCCGGACAGAACGTGAAAATAGAGTTTGATAAGCTCTATGCGCCTGTAAACCGTCTGGCATTTTATAATTCCAGCGCCGCTGTGGTTTATTCCAAAGTCAGCGGCTGGAACGGCAAGCTGGCCGGCAACTGGCGCAACTCCATGGGCGAATATGGCTTTGCCTCCTATGCGCCTAAACAGGTTGTGGAGCATTTTGTCAACACTTCCACGGACGGCTCGTCCTATAGCAACAGCCAGGTAACTACGTCCGATCTCTTGACTGTGCCCGCAGATTATGAGGGTGAATACTTCACATTATCCGGCGGCGCATTCAATATCGGCGGTTTTGCCAAATATATGCTCGGCGCCCACCGCGACCGCCTTGGCAAAACGGCAGAGGGCGGCTATCAGATGAGCGACAACCTGCTTTGTTATCTGGGACGTTTGCCCGATATCTCCATCCCCGTGGCTACGCCGACTTCCATCGCAGTGACCACCCAGCCCGCCAAAACCGAGTATAACATCGGCGACGAATTTGATCCGAGCGGTATGGTGGTGACAGCTTCTTATGAAGGCAGCGAAACCACCCGTACAGTTTCCGGCTATACTTACGACACTGCAGCGTTCACCGAGGCCGGAACAAAGGAAGTGACGATTTCTTACAGCGGCCTGACGACCACGGTTTCCGTAGAGGTCACCGATGTGATTTTGGATAAGCTGGAAGTTACCACCCAGCCTGCCAAGACGCTGTATTACATCGGCGACAGCTTTGACCCCGCCGGCATGGTGATTACCGCTGTTTACAGCGATAAGAGCAACCGTGAGATCACAGATTATACCTACGCTCCTGCGACCGTTGCCAAAGACACCGCGGCGGTTACTGTGACCTATGGCGGAAAGACAGTGGACGTGCCGGTTTCCGTCAGTCTGGTGGAACGGCTGGAGATTACACGCCAACCGACTAAGACTTCCTATACCGCAGGCGAACGATTTGACCCCAGCGGCA
>SVMK01000100.1 GCA_015067465.1 Oscillospiraceae bacterium | reverse complement strand
ACCATGGACTCTATGGTGGGCTACAAAAATGACCGCTATCTGCATTTTGGCTGCTTTGCGGCAAAATTGGATGATCTGGCAAACTGGCTGCCGTCCAGAGCGGCTGCGCTGTTTATGATTGCGGCGGCTTTCCTGCAGCGCTGCGATTGGAAAGGCGCATGGCGTATCTGGCGCAGAGACGGGCGGAAACATGCATCGCCGAATTCCGCGCAGACGGAATCTGTTTGTGCCGGGGCGCTGAATATTCAGCTTGCCGGCAGCAGCAGTTATTTCGGAATACTGCACGAGAAGCCGTACATAGGAGATCCCGTGCGGGAAATTGAGCCGCAGGATATCAAAAGAAGCTGCACGCTGATGTACGGCACGAGCGTGATCGCCCTCGCGGCATTTGCTGCGCTGCGGCTTGGCTTGTGTGCATTGTGAGGGAATACAGATGATTTTTGAAAAAACCGGGCATGGCGGAGACATCTATGCGCAGAGAGTGCGCTGCGACTTTTCCGCAAATATCAATCCGCTCGGAACGCCGGAGTCGGTGCGCCGGGCCGTGATTGATTCCGCGATGCAAATCCACAACTATCCGGACCCTTGCTGCCGCCGACTGAGAAACAAGATTGCGGAATATGAATCGGTGCTGCCGTCGCAGGTGATGTGCGGCAACGGCGCAGCGGAGCTGATCTTTTCGTATTGCATGGCAACCGGACCGAAAACAGCGCTGGAGCTTGCGCCGACTTTCTCGGAGTATTCCGCGGCGCTGGAAAACGTTGGCTGCCGCGTGGTAAGACATACGCTGAAACAGGAAAACGATTTTGCGCTGACGGATGCCTTTCCGGGCGTGCTGCAGAGCGAGCGGCCGGACGTGGTGTTTTTGTGCAACCCCAATAATCCTACGGGACGGCTGATCGAGCCGGCTTTGCTGGAAAAGATCTGCCTTGTCTGTGCAGAAAACAATACGCGTGTGTTTTTGGATGAGTGTTTTCTGGACTTGTCCGACGACGGCGGCGCGGGCAGCATGAAGCGGTATCTTACGCAGTATCCCAATTTGTTTATCCTCAAAGCGTTTACAAAAAATTACGGCATGGCAGGTTTGCGTCTGGGATATTGTCTGTGCAGCGACGATGCGCTGCTCGAGCGCATGAGCAGAACAACGCAGGTGTGGAACGTGTCTGTTCCGGCGCAGGCGGCCGGTATCGCGGCGCTTGGCGAGCGCGCGTTTCTTGCGCGGGCCGGAGCTGTGATTGCCGCGGAGCGGGAACGGCTGGGTACAGACCTTGCCGGACTCGGCTTCAGGGTTTGCCGCAGTGATGCCAACTTCATTTTGTTTTTCTCCGACAGGGAGATTGAAAGGCCGCTGGCGGCGCAGGGGATTCTGGTGCGCAACTGTGCGAATTATCACGGGCTCGAACATGGCTGGTACCGCATCGCCGTGAAGCAAAAACCCGAAAACGATCTGCTCATTTCCGCGCTGCGTAAAATCATCGGAGGATAATCCCATGGCAAAAAACATTATGATTCAGGGGACCATGTCCAACGCGGGAAAGAGCCTGCTGTGTGCGGCGCTTTGTCGTATCTTCAAGCAGGACGGATATCGGGTTGCGCCTTTTAAAAGTCAGAATATGGCGCTGAATTCGTATATCACCAAAGACGGAGGAGAAATGGGCCGGGCCCAGGCGGTGCAGGCGGAAGCGGCGGGAAAAACGCCGGACGTTCGCATGAACCCCATTTTGCTCAAGCCGACAACCGATGTTGGGAGTCAGGTGATTGTCAACGGCGTGGTTCGGGGCAATATGAACGCCACGGAATACTACCGGCGCAGAACAGAGTATATCCCCGCGGTGCTTGAAGCCTACAATAGCCTTTCGGCAGAAAATGACATTGTGGTGATTGAAGGGGCCGGAAGTCCGGCGGAGATCAATCTGCGTGAGAATGATATTGTGAATATGGGCCTTGCAAAGCTGGTGGATGCTCCGGTGCTTCTGGTTGGCGATATTGACCGCGGCGGAGTGTTTGCGCAGCTGTACGGAACGATTGCGCTGCTCGAGCCGAAAGAGCGCGAGCGCATCAAAGGTATGGTTGTGAATAAATTTCGCGGCGAGCGGGCAATACTGGAGCCGGGCTTGCGGGAGCTTGCGCGGCTTTGCGGTGTGCCGGTTGCCGGCGTGATACCATATACCCATGCGGATATTGATGAAGAGGACAGCCTTGCGGAAAAAACGCGCCGGGAAACCGGCCGGAAGCTGATTGATATTGCCGTTATCCGCTTCCCGCGCATTTCCAATTTTACGGATTTTTCGCCGCTGGAGCGCTATGAAAACGTATCGGTCCGGTATGTGAAAAGCACTGCCCAACTGCAGCATCCGGATATGATCATTCTCCCCGGCACGAAAAGCACGATTGCCGACCTGCGCTGGCTGCGTCAGAGCGGACTGGAAGCAGCGGTCAAAAAAGCCGCCGATGCGGGTGTGCCGGTATTGGGTATATGCGGCGGCTACCAAATGCTGGGAACGGAAATTTGCGACCCTGACGGGGTTGAAGCAAGCGGCGTCAGAGAAATTTCCGGACTTGGTTTGTTGGAGCATACAACGGTGTTCCGGAATGAAAAAATTCAGCGACAGACGAGCGGCGTGTTTGACAAAGTTGACGGGGTGCTGTCTGCACTGAGCGGAATGGCCTATGAGGGTTACGAAATCCATATGGGCCGCAGCCGCGAGCGCCTGCCTGCGCTGACGGGGAACGGCAATGTTTACGGCAGCTATGTTCACGGCCTTTTTGATGCGCCGGGCGTCAGCGATGCGGTTGTAAACGCACTGTGCGGGAAAAAGGGGATTGCATTTGACAGTGTGCGCGCTTTCGATCATGCCGCCTATAAGGAGCGGCAATATAATCTCCTGGCCGATGCGGTGCGCGGCGGGCTGGATATGGATTTTGTCTACCGGGTTTTGCAGCGTGAGGCATAGCGCGTGCCGCGCTGACGGGATACAATACGGAAAAAAGCGGGAGCAGGACCACCCTGACGGGGGAACGGTCCTGCTCCCGCTTTTATATATGCGGCGAAACGCCTGCGGTGGTATGAAATGATCGCCATGCGTAAGCGATGGGCTATATAAAAAGATCGTCGCGAACGCCCAAGCGTTCGCGACGATTTGGCGCAGGGCGTGGGATTCGAACCCACGGACCGGCTCATCACCGATCAAACGATTTCGAGTGCCATGGAGTGAAATTCCCTTAAAAGTCGCTAAGAGACTTTAGGCTCCCTCCAAAACACAGACCACTCGCACTCCACGCCAAATGCAATCGCA
>SVMK01000020.1 GCA_015067465.1 Oscillospiraceae bacterium | reverse complement strand
TATGCACAAGCGGTTTTCCAAAGCGGACGTGCTGGCCGTGGTGTTCACCTTCGGCGGCATCGCGCTGTTTTTCGCGGACGGACTCGGCCGTGGCAACACGCTCGGCAACATGATTGCGCTGGCTTCCGGACTGACGTTTGCGTGCTACTATATCACACTCGGCGGCTGCCCGGAAAATGAGCGGACGAGCGCCATCGTGTTTGCAAATGCGCTGACATTTTTGATCGGCTTGCCTTTTATGGTTGCCACAAAGCCGCAGTTTTCCGCAGTGCCTGTGCTGCTGATTGTTGTGCTCGGCGTTTTTCAGTTGGGCATCCCCTATGTGCTTCTGGCGCACGGGTCGGGCTGGTGTCCGCCGCTGGTGTGCTCGCTGCTGGGCGCGCTTGAGCCGCTGCTCAACCCCGTTTGGGTTGCGATTTTTGACGGAGAGATGCCCGGCGTTCTGGCAATTCTCGGCGGCGTGATCGTAATTGCAACGATCACGGTCTGGTGCGTTTACGATGCGAAGCACGGAATAAAAAGCGAGTCGAAGGCATGAGGGAAGAACTTCAGAAAAAAGCAAATCAGCTGCCGCAGCTTCCGGGCGTTTATATTATGCACGATGCCGGCGGCGAGATCATCTATGTCGGAAAAGCGAAAAAACTGAAAAACCGTGTCAGCTCCTATTTTCGCGGCGAGCACCTGCCCAAGGTTGCGGCGATGGTGGAAAAGGTTGCTGACTTTGAGGTGGTTGTGGTGAATTCGGAGTTTGAAGCGCTGATGCTGGAAAACTCCCTCATCAAGCGGCATATGCCGCACTACAACATTCTCCTGAAAGACGACAAGGGCTATCCCTTCGTGCGCCTTGACGGACGCGAGGAATATCCGACGTTTTCCGTTGTGGGGCGCATCAAGGATGACGGCGCATCCTACTTTGGCCCGTTTGGCGGACGCAGCACAACGTTTGCGGTTTTATCCGCCCTGAAAAAGGCACTGCTGCTGCCGGACTGCTCGCGACGTTTTCCGCGCGATATCGGCAGGGAACGTCCGTGCCTGAACTATCAGATGGGTCTGTGCGCGGGCTACTGCCGCCCGCAGGCGGACGCCGAAGAATACCGCCGCAGCGTCGCGCAGGCGGTGATGGTGCTCTCGGGAAAATCCGACGAATTGAAAAAGAATCTGACGCGGCAGATGGAAACTGCGGCGGAGGAGCTGCGTTTTGAAGCAGCAGCGCGGCTGCGTGACCGGCTGCGCGCGCTGGAAAGCCTCGGCAACCGTCAGCGCGTGATTGCCACGGCGTTTGCGGATACGGATGCGGTCGGCTTTTTCCGCGGCGGAAAAACCGGATTTGCCGTTTTGCACTACAGCGAAGGAAGTCTGGCAGGCAAGGATTTTGAACTGATGGACGAGCCGCTGGAGGAAGATTCCGAGGCTCTTTCGCGCCTGCTGCTGCAGTATTATTCCGCGCGCGGCCTTCTTCCGAAAACGGTTTTGGTCCCGTTTGAGCTGGAAGACAGGGAAGACCTTGAACGCGCGCTGAGCGAGTGCGCGGGGCGCAGCGTTCGCATCGAAGCGCCCAAACGCGGCGACAAGGCGGCACTGACGGAAACGGCCTGCATCAATGCGCGCGAGGAAGTGCAGCGTGCCACCACCGCGGCGCAGCGCCGCAGCAAAACGCTCGAGTGGCTGCAGAAAACGCTGGATCTGCCCACGCTGCCGCGCAGGATTGAAGCGTTTGATATTTCCAACACCGGCGATTTCGGCATTGTTGCCGCGATGACGGTTTTTGCGGACGGAAAGCCCCTGAAGCGGGACTACCGTAAATTCAGGATGAAAACGGTGGACGGGCAGGATGACTTTGCCTCTATGTATGAGGCTGTGTCGCGCCGCTTTGCCCGCTGCGTTGCCGGCGACGAAAAGTTTGCCGAAGTGCCCGACCTGCTGCTCATCGACGGCGGCGACGTGCACACTGCCACGGCTGAGCGCGCGCTGGCGCAGCTTGGTTTGACGCTGCCCGTGTTCGGCATGGTGAAAGACGACCGCCACCGCACCCGCGCGCTGATCACGGGGGAGGGCAGGGAAATCGGCATTGTCGGCAATCAGGCGGTGTTTGCCCTGATCGGCACCATTCAGGAAGAAACCCACCGCTTTGCCATTGAGTATCACCGCACGCTCCGCGCGGGAACGATCAATTCCGCGCTCAACAAAATTCCCGGCGTCGGAGAAAAGCGCCGCAACGATCTGCTGAAGCATTTCAAAACCATCAAAGCCATCCGCGCGGCAACGGTGGAGGAGCTTTCCGCCGTTATTCCGAAAAACGCGGCGCAGGCGGTTTATGATTTTTACCATGCATCGGAGGAAACCACATGAGAGTGATCACGGGAACGGCCCGCGGCCGCAAACTGAAAGAACCGGTTGGAAATGATGTTCGCCCCACGAGCGATCAGGTGAAGGAAGCGATTTTCAATATCTGTCAGTTCGACGTGGAGGGACGCCGCGTGCTCGACTTGTTTGGCGGCACGGGACAGCTTGGCATTGAGGCGAAAAGCCGCGGCGCGGCTTCGGTGGATATTGTGGACGCCTCCCGCGAGTCGGTGCGGCTGATCCGTGAAAACGTTTCGATCACCGGGCTGGACATCCGCGTTTTGCAGGCTGATGCCATCTCTTATCTGCAGGGGTGCGGACGCTACGACCTCGTATTTATTGATCCGCCCTACGACAGCGGACTGGCCGAAAAAAGCCTTGATACCATCAAAACCTTTGACATCCTGTCAGAAGGTGGTATAATTATTTGCGAAACTCGGGCGGATACAACGCTGCAGGAGCTTGCTCCGCCTTACCGCAAACACCGCGAATACCGTTACGGAAAGGTCAAACTGACCACTTACAAGAAGGAAAACTGACACCATGACAACAGCAATTTATCCGGGAAGCTTTGACCCGATCACTCTGGGACATCTGAATATCATCCGCCGCGCCTCCAAGATTTTCGACAAGGTGGTAGTTTGCGTGATGGTCAACAGCGCGAAGCGTCCCATGTTTTCGCTGGAAGAGCGTATGGAGCTGATTGAGCGCGTGGTGAAGCGCCTTCCGAATGTAATTGTTGACACGTCCGATATTCTGCTTGCGGAATACGCAAAGCGCTATGAGGGCGCGGTTCTGGTCAAGGGCCTGCGTGCGGTGTCGGATTTTGAGTCCGAGTTTCAGATGGCGCTGATCAACAACAAGATGAATCCGAATCTTGACACACTCTTCCTCACCAGCAGCGAGAAGTATACCTACATCAGCTCTTCGGTGGTGAAGGAGATGGCGAAATACGGCACGGATCTCAGCAAATTTGTTCCGAGAGAAATTTTGGACGACGTGATAGAAAGATCGAAACGGCAGGAGGACAAACGGGATGGAGAATGAAGTTCTGGAACTGGTGGAAATGCTCTATACCATGGTAACCGAAGCGTGGGGCGTTCCTCTCGGCAATGAGAAGTGCATCGTCGAGCGCGATAAGGTGCTGAACCTTCTGGATGAGATCAAAGCGCAGCTTCCTGCGGAAGTTGCCGAGGCAAGACGTCTTGTCAATGCGCGCGACGAGTTTATCAACAACGCAAAGCGCGAGGCGGACTCGATCCGCAAAGCCGCCGAGGACCGCGCACGCATGATGGTGGACGAGCAGGAGATTGTGCTCGCTGCCAAAACCCGCAGCAACGAAGTTCTCACGCAGGCGGAAAGCCGTACCAAGGAGCTTTACCGCGTTGCAAACGAATATGTGGACGATGCCCTGCGCCGCACGGAGGAGGCGATCAACTCCGCGCTGAGCGAAGTGCGCCAGTCCCGCAGCAATTTCCGCGCAGCTGCCGGCGGCATCCAGAAGCCTGCGTCTGCCGCTCCGGTGGAGCGCATCAGCGAAGACGACCTGCTCGACTGAGCCGCGAAAAGGCGTTTGCTGCGTCCGAATGAAATAATCAGCACCCCCACAAGATTTTGTGGGGGTGCTTTTTTCACGCCACAATTCGAAAAAAATGCCGAAAAATGTGTCCGAAAAATGGGAAAAAATACCTCAAAATTATTTACTTTTGGGCTTGCAATTTTTATGTCTACCCCGTATAATAAAAACAACAAGTGGGGAGAAGTGGTTTAAAGTGCATCATCTTCCCATGGAAATGGAGCGAGATTCCACAAATATGCTGCGGCAGGACAAGGAGGCGAAAAACATTGACCGGTGAATTCCAGCACAATTTGGATGCAAAGGGACGTCTGTTCATCCCTGCGCGGCTGCGTGAAGAGCTGGGCAATGTTTTTTATGTTACGCTTTCTATGGACAAGTGCCTTTCCGCATACAGCGGCGAGAGTTGGCAGAACTTCTCGGACAAGGTCAATTCCATGCCCTACGTCATGCAGCGCAAGATGCGCCCCCTGTTCGCCCACGCTGCGAAGTGCGAACTGGACGCACAGGGGCGTATCCTGCTCCCGCAGAATCTTCGCGATTTCGCAGGTTTGACCAAAAACGTCACGGTGGTAGGCTGCAACAACCACGCGGAATTCTGGGACAGCGACGCATGGAATGCACTGGTGGAGGAAGAAACAACGCCGGAGAACATTGCCGCTGTCATGGAAGAACTTGGGTTCTGAGGATATGGAAATGGAATTCAAACATTATTCCGTGCTTCTGAATGAATGCATTGATGCGCTGAATATCCGGCCGGACGGCATATATGTTGACGGAACGCTGGGCATGGGCGGACACTCCGAGCAGATTGCCAAGCGCCTTACTACGGGCCGCCTGATTGCGATTGACCGCGACGAAAGCGCGCTGCGCCGCGCGGGGGAGCGCCTTGCTCCGTATGCCGACCGTATCACCTTTGTTCACGGCAACT
Organism: Oscillospiraceae bacterium; assembly: GCA_015067465.1. Lineage (GTDB taxonomy): Bacteria > Bacillota > Clostridia > Oscillospirales > Oscillospiraceae > SVKR01. The sequence goes on along the minus strand of SVMK01000020.1, from coordinate 20,517 downwards.
TCCGCGATCTGCCGCGTCTGCTGGAGGAAAACGGCGTGCGCTGTGCAGACGGCATGCTCTTCGACCTCGGCGTTTCCTCGCCGCAGCTGGATGAAGCCGAACGCGGATTTTCCTATCTGGCGGATGCGCCTCTGGATATGCGCATGGACACCAGCGAGAGCCTCACGGCGTGGTTTGTTGTAAATAAGTGGCCGGAGGAAAAGCTCAAGCGCATTCTTTTCGATTTTGGCGAAGAACGCTATGCGCCGCGCATTGCTTCCGCAATCTGCGCGCAGCGCGCCCGCGCGCCGATCGACACAACGCAGGAACTTGTGGAGATCATCAAAAGCGCCATGCCTGCGGCGGCGCTTCGTGAAAAGCAGCATCCCGCAAAGCGGAGCTTTCAGGCAATCCGCATCGCGGTGAATGATGAACTGGGCTCAGTCAGCGAGCTTTTGGAGAACGCGACGGAGTATCTGAACAAGGGCGGAAGACTGGCTGTCATCAGCTTCCATTCTTTAGAGGATCGAATCGTCAAAAACTCCATTGCATCCCGTGAAAACGGATGCACCTGCCCCCGGGAATTCCCGGTGTGCATCTGCGGCTTCCGCCAAACGCTGAAAGCCGTGTCGCGAAAGCCCATCCTGCCTTCGGAGCAGGAGCTTTCCGAAAATCCGAGATCGCGCAGCGCGAAGCTGCGCGTTGCGGAAAGAGTTTGAAGAAACCGGACCAACAGCGGAATAAACAGGAAAGGACAGGTATTCGGTTATGGCAACGAGTGCAAACAAACACTACGGCCGGGGCGCAGTTTACGGCTCCCTTGCATACGATTTCAACAACCCCGAACTCTATCGCGAAGAATACGAAACCGCGCAAACACCGGCTGCCCGTCCGCAGCCGAAAACGCAAACGCGCGTTCGCACCCGTGCAAAGCCCGTGGTGCATACCCGCCAGAGCATTGAGCCGTTTTCCGTGATCGGCATTATGATCGCAGCATTTCTTTTTGTCACTGCGATTCTTGCGCAGGCGCAGCTGGTCGGCATCTCAACGGAATCGGTTGCTTTGCAAAACCAGCTGAGCGAGCTGAAAGATGAGCAGACCAAGCTCCGCATCGCCTACGAAAGCGCTTTCAACATGGAGGATATTGAGGAATACGCGATCAAGTCCCTCGGCATGCAGCGCCCGCAGGCGGACCAGATCTTGTATATCGACACCGCAGCGCCGAACAAGGCCGTGGTGATTGCGCAGAGTGATTCCGACAACTTTGTGGATCGCGTGTCGGACTTTTTGTCCGGACTTGGTGCATATTTCCGCTGAGACGCGCAGTATAATGAACCTGAAAAAAGCTTTCGCCCGCTGCGGGCGCTATGCAGGAGCGTAAATAACTATGGCAGAATTGAATCGTGAAAATATGGGCTCCCGCCCGCCAAACAGCAACATGCTTCGCCGCACACTATTCCTTATGATTGTGTGCGGCATAGTTGCATTTATTGTGCTCGTCGGACGGCTGTATAAAGTCATGATTATTGACCATGAAAAGTACGAAACAGCGGCGATCGAGCAGCAGGTGCGCGAAACAACGGTGGATTCGGGACGCGGCAGCATCTATGACCGCAACATGAATATTCTGGCAATGAGCGCCAGCGCCGACACGATTTATATCAGCCCTGCGGAAATCGTGATGTATGAGGAAGACCCCGTCCTCATCTCGGAAACGCTCTCGCGCATTCTGGGCGTGGACTACGGCAAAATTCTGGAAATGACACGCGACACAAAAAGCTGGTATAAAACCGTTGCGCGCAGGGTGGAACAGGATGTTTCCGATCAGGTGCGCGAATTCAAAAACGAATACAACCTCAAGGGCGTCAAGATCGAAACCGATTCCAAGCGCTATTATCCTTACAGTTCGCTTGCCAGCCATGTTGTCGGATTTGTCGGCTATGAAAACAGCGGCCTGGCCGGACTGGAGCTGAGCATGGACGGCGTTTTGACCGGCTCGGCCGGCCGCGTGGTGCGCGCAAAAAATGCCTACGGCACGGATATGCTCTACACCAAGTATGAAGATTATTACGATGCCGAGGACGGCTACAGCGTTGTCACCACCATCGACAGCACCATTCAGCACTTCATGGAAAAGCATCTGCAGCAGGCGGTGGACGATTACGGCGTAAAAAACGGCGCAGCTGCAATTGCGATGAATGTAAAAACCGGCGAGATTCTCGGCCTGGTTTCGCTCGATAACTTTGACCTGAACAATTTCCAGGATGTCAGCGACAAAGTGAAAGCGGAGATGGAAGAAACAACCGATGAAGTTGTCAAGCAGACCATCTTCAACAAAGCGCAGCAAAACCAGTGGCACAACAAGGCCGTTGAAGACATGTACGAACCCGGCTCCACGTTCAAGCCCATCACGGTTGCGATGGCGCTGGAAGAAGGCGCCGTGCACAAGGATGATAATTTCTATTGCGGCGGCTTTATTCAGGTGCCCGGCGATATGGGCGAGGACGGCCGTCATTGCTGGAAGCTGGAAGGCCACGGCATGCAGACGCTGACGCAGTGCCTGCAGCATTCGTGCAACGTTGCGATGATTCAGATCGCGCAGAAAGTCGGCGCGGAAAAATTCTACGAATATGTGGATGCCTTTGGCTTTAAGGACACCACCGGCATCGAACTCTCCGGCGAAGCGGGCAGCCTCTGGTGGGATACGGAGCTGTTTTGCAACCCCTACAACCAAACGCAGCTTGCAGCCGCTTCCTTCGGGCAGACGTTCAATATCACCCCGCTGCAGCTGGTTCGCGCAATGTCGGCCTGCGTCAACGGGGGCTACCTGATGCAGCCGTATCTTGTTGACCGCGTGATCGACACCGAAGGCAACACTGTCTCCAAAACGGAGCCTACCGTGATCCGTCAGGTAATTAGTGAGCAGACAAGCGAAGCAATGTGTGATATACTGGAAAAAGTTGTTTGCGACAAGGTGGACGGCACGGGCAAAAACGCCTATGTTGCGGGCTACCGCATCGGCGGCAAAACCGGAACGAGTACCGACACCGTTGTGGAAGCGCAGTACGGACTGAAAGAATATATTGTTTCCTTCATCGGCGTTGCCCCCACGGACGATCCGCAAATCTGCATTCTTGTCCTGCTCGACAACCCGGACGAAACCTGCGGAACGGCAGTTTCCGGCGGCGCGATGGGCGCACCCACGGTTGGCAGCATGATGGCGGATATCCTGCCGTATCTCGGCGTTGAGCCGAACTACACGGAGGAAGAACTCGAAAACCTCGACAGAAGCGTTCCCGACCTGACGGGTATGACAACGTTTGAAGCGCAGAGTCTGCTCGAAGGCATGGGCCTCAGCGCCCGCTGCTACGGCGAGGGCAACAAGGTCACCATGCAGCTTCCGGCACCGAACAGTATTGTTGCCGCGCAGAGCCAGATCGTGCTTTATGCCGACCGCGAGCCGCCCGATGAACCCACCGAGATGCCCGACCTTGTCGGACTGACCTACGATCTTGCAAGGCAGCGTCTGGGCTTCGACGCACTGTTTATCTGCACAAACAGCCGCAGCGCCACCGATTCGCAGACGGTTGTGGTTTCGCGCCAGAGCATTGCACCGGGCGAAATGGTCGAATTCGGCACGGTTGTGGAAGTGAGCCTTGTCGATACCGACGTGAACGCCTCTGCACAAAACTGATTTTTCCATACTCCGAAAACGCAGGAGGATTATCGCATGAAACTCAGGGAAATCTTAAAAGGACTGGATATTCTGCACAGCACCGCGGACATGGAAACGGAAATCACCGGCATCAGCTACGATTCCCGCTCCACGGCGCAGGGCGACCTTTTTGTTGCCGTGGTCGGCACTGTCAGCGACGGTCATTGCTTCATCCCCGCCGCGGCGGAGAAGGGGGCAGCTGTTGTGCTCTGTCAGAGTGTGCCGCAAACGGATATTCCGTATGTGCAGGTTGCCGACAGCCGCTATGCGCTGGCAGCTGCGTCCGTGAACTATTTTGAAAACCCGGCTGCGAGCCTTGTGATGATCGGCGTGACCGGAACAAACGGCAAAACCACCTCCACTTACCTCATCAAGCACCTGCTGGAAACCCAGCTGGGCGCAAAAGTGGGATTGATCGGCACAAACTGCAACATGATCGGGTCGCAGGAACTCCCAACCGCGCGCACCACGCCGGAGAGCTATGAGCTGCAGCGCCTGCTGCGGGAAATGGCGGACGCCGGTTGCACCCATGTTGTTATGGAGGTTTCCTCCCATTCGCTGGTGCTCGACCGCGTGGCGGGTATCCGATTCCGCGTCGGAGTATTTACCAACCTGACGCGCGACCATCTTGACTTTCATAAGGATATGGACGACTATGCCGCGGCGAAGGCAATGCTCTTTTCCGTGTGCGACGCCGGCGTGGTCAACGCGGACGACAGCTATGCCTCCGTGATGACTGCGCGCGCTGCGTGTCCCGTCAGTTGCTATGCCATCAATGACGAAAACGCCGAACTTCGCGCACAGCAGCTGCAGCTGCTGCCCGCGGGCGTTCGTTTCCACGCTAAAACCGCTGCGGAAGCGGAAGAAATCTCCCTTGCCATACCCGGCAGATTCTCCGTTTACAACGCGCTGGGTGTGATCGGCTGCTGCCTTGCGCTGGGGCTCACGCTGCGCCAGTGCGCGGAAGGTCTTGCATCCGCCCACGGTGTGAAGGGCAGGGTGGAGGCTGTGCCCACAGACGGCGACTATACCATTCTGATCGACTATTCCCACACGCCGGACGCGCTTGAAAACGTGCTGAAAACCGTGCGCGAAACCTGCGGCGGCAGAGTGGTTGCGCTCTTTGGATGCGGCGGCGACCGTGACCGTACGAAGCGCCCGATTATGGGCCGCATCGGAACGGAACTTGCCGATTTTGCCGTGATCACCTCCGACAATCCCCGCACAGAGGATCCCGATGCGATCATTGCGGAGATTCTCGCGGGCGTAACCGCGAGTGCGGAGAAATATATTGCCGTAACCGACCGCGTGAAGGCAATTGAGTATGTAATAGAGCATCATCAGCCCGGTGATGTGATCGTTCTGGCCGGCAAGGGCCACGAAACGTATCAGGAAATCAACCATGTCAAGCATCACATGGATGAGCGGGAGATCGTTGCAGAAATTCTTGAGAGAAGGAAGCACAAATGACAATCAAACTGATTCTTGCCTTTGTAATGGCGTTTATTATATCCGCGGCCTTCGGCGCATGGCTCGTTCCGTTTCTTCGCAGGATCAAGGCGGGGCAGGCCATCCGTGAGGACGGCCCCACCTGGCATATGAGCAAAGCGGGAACGCCCACGATGGGCGGTTTGATGTTTATTCTTGCCGCTGTGATCGTGTGCCTCACTGTTGGCTGGGAGAATATGCTCGCCGGTGACTATGCGCACATTTTCGTACTGGTGTTTGCGCTTATTTACGGAGCCATCGGCTTCCTTGACGATTTCGAGAAGCTCAAGCATAAGCAGAACCTCGGCCTCACGGCAAAGCAGAAGTTTTTGCTGCAGCTGGTGGTTGCGATTGCGTTTGTCTATCTGCTGCGCCTGTTCGGTCTGCTGCATATGAGCGACCGTCCGGGCTATATCGACGTTTACGTCCCGTTTGCAAACTTCAGCTTTGCGCTGCCGGAACTGGTTTATGTGGTGTTTGCCGCTTTTGTCATTGTCGGAACGGTCAACGCCGTGAACATCACCGACGGTGTGGACGGCCTTGCAACCGGCACCAGCATGCCTGTTTTCATTTTCTACACGGTTCTGGCCTTTTACTGGGGCGAAACCTATCTCGGTCTCGGCATTTTCGCCGCTGCGATCACGGGCGGACTTCTTGGATTTCTGACTTATAATTTCAACCCGGCAAAGATTTTTATGGGCGATACCGGCAGCCTGTTCCTCGGCGGCGCGGTGGTTGCCATGGCTTTTGCGTACGATATGCCGCTGATTCTGATCACGCTCGGCATCATCTTCATCATTGAAACGCTGTCCGACATCATTCAGTATGTCTATTTCAAGCTGACGCACGGCAAACGCTTTTTCAAAATGGCGCCGTTCCATCATCATCTTGAGATGGGCGGCTGGACAGGAAAGAAATGGAAGGAAAAGGAACTGTTTGCGCTGTTCACGCTGGTGTCGGCTGCATTTGCGGTTTTGTCCTTTTTCGGTGTCAGCGCGAGATTCTGACAAAAAATTCAGGTATTTATCATGATAATTGGGGGAGGTAATATCCATGGACTATGCGGAAAGCAGACTTGCCGACTATACCGATGATTCGTCTGTTGCGCGCCGCAGCATGGATGTACCGTTCCTGCTCATTACGCTGCTGCTGCTCACCATCGGCGTTGTGATGGTGCTCTCGTCGAGCTTTGCAAGAGCGTATTACACCACGGAAAACCACACGGCAACCTATTTCTTTTCCCGTCAGCTGATCTTCGCGATTGCAGGCGTCGGCGTGATGATTTTCGCTTCCTTTTTTCCGATCGGTTTTTACCGCCGCGTTTCCGGCATGGTGCTGTTTTTTTCGATCGTGCTGATGCTTCTGGTGCTTGTCGGCGGCAAAAAGGTCAACGGTGCGCGCCGTTGGTTTGAACTGTTCGGCGTAACGTTCCAACCGTCTGAAATTGCAAAAATTGCCGTTATTTTGTTCGATGCGATGCTCATTTGCCGGTTTAAGGGGAAAATGGGCACATTCAAATACGGCGTAGTGCCGTTTGTCGCGGTTGCCCTGATTGTGGTAGGCCTGCTGATTCTCGAGCCGCACCTTTCTGCTTCCATCATCATTATCCTCATCACGGCGGCGATGATGTTCCTCGGCGGCACAAGACTGTTCTGGTTTGTCATCGGCGGCGTTGCCGTTGCGGGGGGACTGTTTCTTGCCGTCAGTGTTCTGGACTATTCCTCCGACCGCATTACCGCATGGCTTGACCCCTTTGCCGACACCTCCGACACGGGTTATCAGATCGTGCAGTCGCTGTATGCCATCGGCAGCGGGGGACTCAGCGGCCTCGGACTTGGAAACAGCCGCCAGAAATACCTCTACCTGCCGGAAGAGCATAACGACTTTATTTTTTCGGTTGTATGCGAAGAGTTCGGCTTTATCGGTGCCGTGCTGATTCTGGTTTTGTTCGCGCTGCTGATCGTGCGCGGCTACTGGCTCGCGCTCCACTGCCGCGACCGCTACAGCTTCCTTGTCTGCGGCGGCATCACCTCGCTGCTGGCGCTGCAGGTGATTTTGAACATCGCCGTTGTTACAAACCTTGTGCCCTGCACGGGCATTTCGCTGCCGTTTTTCTCCTACGGCGGCACCGCATTGCTCATTCAGCTTGCGGAGATGGGGATCGTGCTGTCGATCTCGCGTGATATCCCGGAGAAAAAGTTTGTTCGACCGGGTGTGAGAAAAACAAATAAAACTGCGTCCGGACAGTAAAATGCCGTCGGATGCGGAAGGGCGGATCAGCATGAAATTTCTGTTTACCTGCGGCGGCACCGCAGGACACATCAATCCCGCGCTGGGCATTGCCGCGCGTGTTCGTGAACTGGTGCCGGATGCGGAGTTTCTCTTTGTGGGAGCTGCCGGCATGATGGAAACGGAGCTTGTTCCGCGCGAAGGTTTCCCGATTCGCACCATCGAAATCAGCAACCTCAGCCGCAGCCTCAGCCTTGCCGGGCTGAAGCACAATCTCCACACGGCAAAAACCCTCGTTACCGGCAGTGTGCAGGCAAGGCGCATCATTCGCGAGTTTTCTCCCGATGTCGCCGTCGGAACGGGAGGCTATGTATGCTACCCCGTTCTGAAAGCGGCGCATGCCCTCGGCGTGCCGACGCTTGTGCACGAATCGAATGCCGTTCCCGGCCTTACAACAAAGCTGCTGGCCAAAATCGTGGACTGCGTGATGGTCGGCTTTGAAAATGTGAAAGAGAATTATCCCGCCAAAACCCGCGTTGAATATACCGGAACGCCGGTGCGCGGCGGCTTCGGCGGCTTGACGCAGCGCGAAGCGAAAGCGAAGCTCGGCATACCCGAAACGACACCGCTGCTGCTTTCCGTATGGGGCAGTCTCGGCAGCGACCATATGAACGATGTGATGTCGCTCCTTGCGCCCATGGCGGCGCGGCGGCGTGATTTTTACCTGATCCATTCCGCTGGCAAGCGCGGCTATGCAAAGCTTCACGATGCCGTGATTGCCCACTGTGGCGAGAGCCAGCTGAAAAATGCGGTGGAGATCAGGGAGTATATTTACGATATGCAGCTTGTTATGGCGGCAGCCGATCTGATTGCCTGCCGCAGCGGCGCATCCACGCTGGGCGAACTTGCTGCCCTCGGCAAGCCGGCGCTGCTGATTCCGTCCCCGAACGTCACCGCCAACCATCAGGAAAAAAACGCGCGTCTTCTGGAATCTGCCGGTGCGGCAGAGGTTTTGCTGGAAGGCGAGTTCACGGCGGAAACGCTGTATGAAAAGATTTTGTCCCTGCTCGGCAGCGGGGAGCGTCTGCAGGCAATGTCCGCCGCCATGCGCGGCTGCGCCGTGGCTGACGCAACGAACCGCATAGCCGATCTGGTGCTGGAATACGTAAAATGATGTCATAATCCGACCTTTTGGCATAGGATGGCATGAAAAATGCTGAATTTGCGGAGGTCAGAGTATGCCGGTATGGAAAGTCTGCGGAGGAAATGCGCTGGAAGGCAGCGCAGTAGTGCAGGGGGCCAAAAACGCGGTGCTGCCCATTCTGGCGGCGAGCATTGTGGGCGGCGGCGTTTCCTGCCTTGATAACTGCCCGAAATTGCTCGATGTTGACGCTTCCCTTGAAATTTTGCACTATCTCGGCTGCAGCGTGATGCAAAATAGAGGGAAAATTTTGATAGACTCCGGCGGAATGAGTCGGAATCATATTCCGCATGCGCTGATGATGAAAATGCGCTCGTCCGTAATGTTCATGGGTGCGATTCTGGCGCGCTGCGGCGAAGTTCGCCTTTCTGCGCCCGGCGGCTGCGAACTCGGCAGCCGTCCGATCGACCTGCATCTGAAAGCGCTTCACGAACTCGGTGCCGAGATTGAAGAATCCGGCGGCGAAGTTTGCTGCCGCGCATCAAAGCTGAAGGGAACCCACATCAATCTTGATTTCCCGAGCGTCGGCGCAACGGAGAATGTGATGCTGGCGGCCTGCGCAGCGGAAGGAACAACGGTTTTGACCAACGCTGCCCGCGAGCCGGAAATTGTGGACCTGCAAAACTTCCTGAACGCCAAGGGTGCAAAAATCCACGGCGCCGGCACTGCGGAAATACATATCACCGGTTTTTCTCCCCGGAGCGTGACGGAGCACGCGGTTTTGCCCGACCGCATTGCGGCGGCAACCTATCTCTGCGCTGCGGCTTCTGCCGGCGGCGATGTTCGCCTTGAGCGGGTTGTTCCCGCGCATCTCAACACGGTCACGGACGTTTTGCGCTCAATGGGCTGCGAGGTCGCGGAGGGTGAACGGGAAGTGCGCCTTCGCCGCAGCGGACGGCTGAACGCAGCGCGCCCGGTTGTTACAAAGCCTTACCCCGGATTCCCTACGGATGCACAGGCGCTTTTGATGTCGGCGTGTCTGAAAGCGGGCGGCACAAGCGTTTTTGTGGAAAATATCTTTGAAAATCGCTTTCGTCATGTCAGCGAACTGCGCAGGCTCGGCGCGGATATCCGCGTGGAGGGCCGCGTGGCGATGGTCAGCGGTGTTGCAAAGCTGACGGGCGCGCCGGTTTCGGCCTGCGATCTGCGCGGCGGTGCGGCGCTGGTTATTGCCGGGCTGGCTGCGGAGAATGTGACGGAAGTGATCGACACCGGCCATGTGGAGCGCGGCTATGAACGTTTTGCGCAAACGCTCAGCGCCCTTGGCGCGGATGTGCAGCGCTGCGAAGCCACGTCCGATACCGAATAAACTTTTTACCTGCGATACACAATAGTGTAAGGGAGTGCTGAAATTGCCCCAGCCGATCAGAAAAAAGAAAAAAAGAAATGTGTTTTATGCTCCGCTGTCGTTCATTGTTGTCTGTGCGGCGCTTGTGTTCGGACTGAGCGTGTTTTTCCGCGTGTCCGGCATCGAGGTTCAGGGCAATTCACTGTATACCGCCGAAGAGATTGTGGAAGCCTCCGGCATTGAAGAAGGGGATAACCTCTTTTTTATCAACCGCTTTTCCGCCGTGAGCCGCATCCACTCCAAGCTGCCCTATGTTGAAAAAGCGGTGATTGACCGCAGTCTTCCGAATAAGCTCGTCATCGTCGTTTCCGAAAGCAAGGCGATTGCCTATCTCAGCGCGGAAGACGGCATCTGGGCGATTGACCGCAGCTGCAAGCTTCTGGGCAAAGTTTCCGGCGAGGAGCTGAACGGACTGATCCGCATTGAAGGCCTCACGGCGATCGCGCCCGAAGCCGGTCAGATTGTGGCGCCGGGGGAATCGGAGTCGCCCAAGGTGAAGTATCTTGCCTCGATTCTGACGCAGATGGAGTCGCTCGGTATGCGCGGCAGCGTTTCTTACATTGACATCAACGGCATCGTCAATCCGTTTTTTGATTATCTCGGCAGATTCACCGTCAAGCTGGGAACGGATGAGGATCTGGAATACAAATTTCAGCTGCTGCTCAGTGCTGTCGAAGCCCTCAATGAGGGTGACCGCGGCACGCTCGACCTTTCCATCGACAAGCGTGCGCATTTGACGTATGACTGAGTGCGGGCCCGGAAAAAATGTTTACATAATCGTAAATCATAGATGCAAAACTATTGACCTGCAACGAAAAATAGATTAATATTATTTAATGTGATACAGAAGCGGCTTTGCCGCAAGCGATAAAAATGTTGGGAGGAAACAGATATGTCATTCGTTCCGGAAACCGGTCCCGAGAATGTTGTAACGCTCAAGGTTATCGGCGTTGGCGGCGCCGGCAATAATGTCGTAAACCGCATGGTAAGCGCAGGCGCCAAGGGCGTTGAGTTTATTGCAATCAATACCGACAAGCAGGCGCTTGCCATCTCCAATGCCGACCAGAAAATCCAGATCGGCGAGAAGCTGACCCACGGTCAGGGGGCAGGTTCCGACCCCGACGTCGGTAAGCGCAGCGCGGAGGAAAACCGCAACAACATCGCCAAGTGCATGGAAGATGCCGACATGGTGTTCATCACCGCCGGCATGGGCGGCGGCACCGGCACGGGCGCAGCTCCCACGGTTGCCGATATCGCGAAAGAGGCCGGCATCCTCACCGTCGGCGTTGTCACCAAGCCCTTTTCCTTTGAGGGCAAGCGCCGCATGGAGCAGGCCAAGCGCGGCATTGAAGAGCTCCTCGGCAAGGTTGACAGTCTGCTGATCATCCCGAACGACCGCCTGAAATACGCAACCGACCAGAAAGTTACCTTCGCAAACGCATTTGAGATCGCCGACGATGTGCTGCATCAGGCCGTCACCAGCATCTCCGACCTCATCAAGAGCACCGGCTTCATCAACCTCGACTTTGCAGACGTTACCTGCATTATGAAAAACGCCGGCTATGCTCATATGGGCGTTGGTACCGCGATCGGCAAGGGCAAGGCGGAAGAAGCTGCCCGCGCCGCCATTGCAAGCCCCCTGATGGAAACGAGCATCAACGGCGCCCACGGCGTTCTGATCAACATCACCGGCTCTGCCGATATGGGCCTTGAAGATGTGGAAGCTGCCGCATGCCTGGTGCAGGAAGCTGCGCATCCCGATGCCAATATCATCTTCGGCGCAACTTTCGACGAAACGATGGAAGACCAGATCCGCGTCACCGTTATCGCCACCGGCTTTGACGACAGCCCTGTGGAAAGCAGACCGGCTGCCGACGCTGAGCAGAACAAGCAGGAAAAGCTGTTCACCACCGCTTCCGAACTCGCTGCCGAGGCTGTCACCCCGGTTGCCGAGCCTGCAAAGCCCGCTGTGGAGGAAGACCCCTTCGACAGCATCTTCAAAATTTTCAACAGCAAGTGATCTGCGCGAAAGCGCTTAAATTGAAAAAAACCCTGCGGCTGTGTTCCCGGTGCCGCGGGGTTTTTTATATATCCGCAGCTTTCGGCATGTTTTTGCCGAAGCGGTGAATACACTGTGTATGGGTGATTGCAGTGAAAAAGGAAAAGCTCGCGCAAGTGTGCCGCGGCGTTGCGGAAATCTATGTTACGCAGCGCATCCCGCAGGCTGCAGCCGCGCTGTCTTATTTTTTAACCTTAACATTTTTCCCGATGCTGATTTGCCTTTACACAATGCTCGGCAGTCTGTTTCCCGCAGCGGAGGAGGTGCGCGGCATTCTCGGCGCGTTTCTGCCCGCAAAAACGGTGGAAACAATTCTGGAATATCTGCGCTATGTGTCGGAAAATCTGAATACGCCGATGCTGGTTATGGCCCTCACGGTGCTGCTCACCTCGTCCTCGGCGGCCTTTCGCGCCATCGACCGCGAAATCGCGGAGATGCGCGGCGGCGGACGCTTTACGGGACTGTTTGCTCTGATTTTCAGTTTTTTCTTCTCTCTGATTTTGCTTGCGGTTATATATTTTTCCGTGCTGCTGATTGTGACGGGAAAGTGGTTTCTGGAATTTGCGGACCGATATATTATGTTTATGAATATATCCGACAGCTGGAGCTGGTGGCGGTTTGTACTGCTGTTTTTGCTGCTGTTCACGCTCATTTCCAGCATTTACCGCATCACAGCGCCGCGGCGCGGACATATTGTGCTGCTGCCCGGCACGGTGTTTGCCTCGGCGGCGCTGGTCGGTGTGAGCATTGCGTTTTCAGCAATCATCGGCGCCGGTGCGAAGTATCCAACGGTTTACGGCTCGCTTGCAAGCGTGATTGTAATGATGCTGTGGCTTTATACCTGTGGTGCAACGCTCTTTCTCGGCGCTGCGCTGAATGTTTCCGTTGAGCGCTTGCGGCGCTGAAGCGGGAAAAATTTAAGGCAAAGCAGCGCCGAAGCGGTGCGGCATGAAAAAAGCATGTTCGCCCCTGCGGCGCTGCGTCCGTTATTTTTATTCAACCGCCGCGATGCTGATCACGGACACCTCATAGGCCGTTTTTTCAACCGCGCCGGTATCGGAGAGCTTGGTGTAGCTCCGGCTTTGGAAGCGGCCTGTGAGCGAAACTGCGGTGCCGACGGACCAGAGCGCGGCTTCGCGTGCGCGTGCGCCCCAGGCGATGCAGGGGAGATAGTCGCTGCGGCCGTAACGGCGGTTTACGGCAATCATCAGGTCGCAGATCTCGCGGCCCATCGGTGTGGTTCGGAAGTTTGGCGCTTTGCAAAGCGTTCCCGTCAGCTCAACGATGTTTTCATCCTCTTCATCATCAAACCACAGCTCGCGGGCAAACACGGTGATGATCAGCTTTGGGCCGACGCCGCTTTTGTTGTTGAACGAGCGCAGCTCCCCGCGCACGCACAGCTTGCTGCCGCCTTCCGGCACCAGCGCGTCCAAAAGCTGGTCGCGTGCAATGATATGTACAGTATCCGTTGTTCCGGAAAGCCGGCTGACTTCGAGTGAAAACTGATAAAAGCGTTCGTTTTTGCTCTCGTGGGAAAATTTCGGCCCTTCGCTCAGCACGCCACGGAGCATGACAATGTTGTTGCTTCTGAATTCTTCCATAGTATTCTCCATTCCGCTGCCTGATCATCAGCAAATGATGTGATACTTGATAGTATTCCGGCGGCGGAAAAAATATGTGCGCGCTGTTGAAATTGCGCTGCGGATGCGCTATACTTGTTGCAACCGCTGAAAGGAGATTTACAACATCGTTATGGATATTCAGGATATTCTCGAAAAATGTGATCACACTCTGCTGACGCAAACCTGCACCGCGCAGGAAATCCGCACGCTGTGCGATCAGGCCATCAAATTCAACTGTGCCAGCGTTTGCATTCCGCCCGCTCATGTTGCCGGTGCAAAGCGCTACGTTGGCGACAAACTGAAAATCTGCACCGTCATCGGCTTCCCGAACGGCTACATGACCTCTGCCGTCAAGGCGTTTGAAGCGCAGGATGCGATTGCCCACGGCGCGGACGAGATCGACATGGTGATCAATCTCGGCATGGTCAAGGACGGCTGCTGGAACGACGTTCTGGAGGATATCCGTGCCGTGCGCCTTGCCACCGAGGGCAAGATTCTCAAGGTGATCATCGAAACCTGCCTGCTCACCGACGAAGAGAAAGTTCAGCTTTGCGCGATCGTTTCCGCTTCCGGTGCGGACTATATCAAAACCAGCACCGGCTTTTCCACTGCCGGCGCAACGTTTGAAGATGTTGCGCTTATGCGCCGCCACTGTGATCCCCGCGTGAAGGTGAAGGCCGCGGGCGGCATCTCCTCGCTGGAGGACGCGGAAAAATTCATCGAGCTCGGCGCCGAGCGTCTCGGCACGAGCCGCGTGGTGAAAATCGCCATCGCACAGGGCTATGGCGACGGTGTTCCCGCTGCGCTCCCTGAGAGCAACTATTAAAATATTGCGCAATCAAGAACCGACGGCAATTTTTTCCGCCGGTTCTTTTTTTACCGATTCGCTTTCCGCATTTTGCATGCATTATTAATATGTATGCGGAAAAAATGAAAGCGGAAGGTGATGCATATGAAAAAATTCATACTTCTGACGGCAATTGCGGCCATGATGCTCTCGCCGTTTGCGCTGCGTTCCGCGCGGGCGGCGGACGGGGAGACGGTTTCGCTGCCGATCGTGATGTATCACCATATATCGCTGCGCCCGGAAACATGGAACGACTATGTGATCTCGCGCGATGAGTTTGCAGCCGATCTCAGCTGGCTGCGCAGCCACGGCTACACGCCAGTCAGTGTGGCGCAGCTGCTTGCGTGGGAACAGGGTGAATTTGAGATGCCCGATAAGCCGTGCATGATCACGTTTGACGACGGATTTCTCAGCACGATGACATATGCAGAACCGCTTTTGGCTGAATACGGCTTTTGCGGCGCGTGTGCGGTGATCGGCTCGGTTTGCGAGAAGTTTTCCGCGCTGGATGAGCATGAGCCGGAATACGACAATCTCAGCTGGGAGGATGCCGCGGCGATGGCGGAGCGCGGCACGGTTGAGGTGATATGCCATACATGGGATATGCACGCAATGTCACCGCGACTCGGCTGCCGAAAGCTGCGCGGCGAGGACGAAACGGCTTACCGCTATCGGTTCTCGGACGACCTCGGTCGGTTTTTGCGGGCGGCAAAAGCCCGCGGCGTGCCGCTGACGCCGGCGATTGCATATCCTTACGGCGCCTATTCGCGCGAAACCACGCAGGCGCTGCGGGACTTTGGCGTTTTTTCCGCAGCGTTCACCTGCGAGGAAAAAATAAACCGCTTGACAGGCGCAGCGGGGGAGTTGTATGCTCTTGGACGGTACAACAGACCGCACGGCATATCGTCGGAAGAATTTTTCTCGAAATGGGAAGAAAACAGTTGACATATTGCGATGGACTTGTTATACTAATCTGGCTAATAAAGTAGGTACGGATGGCGTCCGTCCTCACCCTGCCGCCAAACGGAGCGCGCAGCGGTCAATAGAGTCCGGCTTCTTTGCGAAGCTGTGCTTTTTTGTGTGCGGATGCCTTTGTGTGCATTCGCATTTTTTTATGGAGGTGTTATCCATCGCTAATCAGGATCATTTGATCAATGAAGAGATTACAGCCCCTGAGGTTCGATTGATCAGCGAATCCGGCGAACAGCTGGGCTTGATGTCCGGCGAAGAGGCGCTGAAAATCGCAGAAGAGCGCGAGCTCGATCTCGTTATGATTGCTCCCGGCAGCAAGCCGCCGGTGTGCAAGATCATGGACTACGGCAAGTTCCGCTTTGAGCAGTCCAAGCGCGAGAAAGAGGCAAAGAAGAATCAGCGCGTGATCGAAGTCAAGGAGATTCGCATGTCTCCCGTCATTGACGACAACGACTTCAACACCAAGCTCCGCGCAGGGCAGAAGTTCCTCGCGGCCGGTGACCGCCTGAAAGTTACCATTCGTTTCCGCGGCAGACAGATGGCCCACACCAACATCGGTGAAGAACTGCTGAAGTCCTTTGCCGAGAAGTGTGCCGATGTCGCAACGATGGATAAAAACCCCAAGCTGGAAGGGCGCAACATGTCCATGTTCCTGTCCCCGAAGGCCAAATAACATTGTCTAAACCAAGGAAGGAGAAACATACCATGCCCAAACTGAAATCCCATTCCGGTGCGAAGAAGAGATTCAATCTCACCAAGTCCGGTAAAGTCAAGCGCGCACACGCTTTTAAGAGCCATCTGCTCAATGGCCACGGCAAAACCACCAAGCGCAAGAGAGGCCTCCGCAAGGGTGCCATCGCAGACGCCACCAACGAGTCTGCAATCAAGCGCATGATTCCGTACAAATAAGAGGAGGTTTTGAGAAATGGCAA
This sequence comes from Oscillospiraceae bacterium, assembly GCA_015067465.1. Classification (GTDB taxonomy): domain Bacteria; phylum Bacillota; class Clostridia; order Oscillospirales; family Oscillospiraceae; genus SVKR01. The sequence goes on along the minus strand of SVMK01000020.1, from coordinate 4,125 downwards.
GAGTTAAAGGCGCAATGATGACGCGCAAGCACAGAAAGAAAATCCTCGGTCTGGCCAAGGGCTACTGGGGTGCAAAGTCCAAGCATTACAAGATGGCCAACCAGGCCATGATGAAGTCCGGCCGCTATGCCTACATCGGCCGCAAGCACAAGAAGAGAGATTTCCGCCGTCTGTGGATCACCCGTATCAGCGCTGCATGCAAGATGAACGGCATGAACTACTCCACTTTCATGAACGGTCTGAAGAAGTCCGGCATCGAGATGAACCGCAAGATGCTCTCCGAGATGGCAATCCACGAGCCCGCTGCTTTCACCGCTCTGTGCGAGAAGGCAAAGGCTGCTCTGTAAGCGATTCGCTCCAACAAAAGCCCAATCAGAAAACCACCCGCATCCGCGGGTGGTTTTTTTTGCTCAAAACTATAATCAAAAAGCAGCAGGCACGGTTTGGCGTGCCTGCTGCTTTTCAATATCGTTGCGCGCTCGTGCCGGGTGTAGCCGTACACGAATGATGCGCGGGGGAATCGCTGCGGGATTACAGAGCCTCGGCGATGGCCTTGGTGTCGCGTGCGATCATCAGCTCTTCGTTGGTGGCGATGACAAAGACCTTGACCTTGCTGTCGTCGGTGGAGATGATGTGCTCGTCGGCGCGCTGTGCGTTCTTTGCGGGATCGAGCTTCACGCCCATGTATTCCAGACCTTCGCAGATGTGTGCGCGGGTGTCGGCGCCGTTTTCGCCAACGCCGGCGGTGAACACGATGGCGTCGCAGCCGCCCATGGCAGCAGCATAAGCGCCGATGTCCTTGCGAACTTCGTAGTTGAACTTATCCAGAGCCAGCTGTGCGCGCTCATTGCCCTGAGAAGCGGCGGCTTCCAGATCACGGAAGTCGGAGGAAACGCCGGAGATGCCCAGAACGCCGGACTTCTTGTTGAGGATGTTCATCATTTCCTTGATATCGTAGCCGTGCTTGCCCATCAGATACTCAATGATGGTGCCGTCGATATCGCCGCAGCGGGTGCCCATGGGAACGCCGGCCAGAGGTCCGAGGCCCATCGTGGTGTCAACGCACTGACCGTCGACGCAGGCGGACAGGGAGGAACCGTTGCCGAGGTGGCAGCAGATCACCTTGCTGTGCTCGGGATTGCCGAGCAGTTCAACGCAGCGTGCGGAAACATAACGGTGAGAAGTGCCGTGGAAGCCGTAGCGGCGCACGTCGTCGTTCTCATAATATTCATAGGGAATGGCATAGGTGTATGCCTTGGGGGGCATGGTCATGTGGAAAGCGGTGTCGAAAACGGCAACCTGGGGCTTGCCGGGCATGCACTTTGTGCAAGCGTCGATGCCCATGAGGTTGGCGGGGTTGTGCAGAGGTCCGAGGGGGATGCACTTCTTGATGGCGGCGATGCAGGCATCGTCAACCAGGCAGCTCTTGGTGAATGCCTTGCCGCCGTGGAGGACGCGGTGGCCGACAGCGTCGATCTCGTCCATGCTGGCAACAACGCCGTTTGCGGGATCGATCAGGGCGTTGAGAACGGCCTGAATTGCTTCGGCATGGGTGGGCATGGCAACATCGACGGCGTCGATCTTGGACTTGCCTTCCACGAGAGGCTTATAGGTGAATTTTCCGTCGAGACCGATTCTCTCGCAAAGACCCTTTGCGAGCAGGGTTTCGTTCTCCATGTCGATGAGCTGATACTTCAGAGAAGAACTACCGGCATTGATGACAAGAATCTTCATTTTTATGTTCCTTTCTTGTTGTAAAAAATTTCTCAATCCGTTATGATGTGTAAAAGATTCAACCACATTATTTTAATACATATTTTCAGAAAGGCAAGCCTTTTTTATGTATATTTGCGGAATTGTGTGCGAATACAACCCATTTCATCTCGGCCACCGCTATCAGATCGAGTGTGTGAAGCGCGCCCTCGGCGACGGGGAAACCGGTATCGTCTGTGTGATGAGCGGCGACTTTGTGCAGCGCGGCGAAGCGGCGGCGTTCACCAAATTCGACCGTGCGCGTGCAGCCGTTGCCGGCGGTGCGGATCTGGTTTTGGAGCTGCCGCTGCCGTGGTCGCTGTCTTCTGCGGAGGGATTTGCGCGCGGCGCTGTCGGCGCCCTCGGCGCCCTTGGCACGGTGACGCATCTTGCCTTCGGCAGCGAGTCGGGCAAGCTGGATATGCTTGAGCGTGCTGCGCAAACGCTTGCCTTGCCGGAGTTTGACGAGCATTTGCGCGCAGCGCTGCGCAGCGGTGTTTCCTATGCCGCGGCACGGCAGACTGCTCTTGCGCGCCTTGGCGGGGAAGAGGCGTTTGACGCCGTTGGCGCGCCGAACGATATCCTTGCCGTGGAATACCTCCGGGCGCTGCAAACCCTGCCGGTGCGTATCCGGCCGCTGGCTGTCCGCCGCTGCGGCGCTGCGCACGACAGCGATGCGCCGTGCGCCATGCCCTCGGCCTCGTTTTTGCGCGCCCGGCTGGAAGCGGGGGAGGATATCGGGGCGTATATGCCTGAGCAGGCTTTCGCCGCGCTGCAAAGCGGGGAGGGGCCGATCAGCCGCACGAAGATGGAAACGGCGCTGCTCTCGCGCCTTCGCTTCCTGCCGCCGGAAGCGTTTGCCGTGCTGCCGGACGCGGGGGAGGGACTGCACAACCGTCTCTGCCGCGCTGCGCACACGGAACCGACGCTGCGGGAGATCATCGCTGCCGCCGCAACAAAGCGCTATCCGAACGCCCGCATTCGGCGTATGCTGATGTGCGCGGCGCTCGGCATCCGCGCGGGGGACAATGCGGGCATCCCGCCGTATCTGCGCGTGCTTGCGGCAAATGCTGCCGGGCTGAAGATTCTGCGCGATGCGCAGCCGCATGCTGCGCTGCCGATTGTCACAAAGCCTGCGAAGCTGCGCGAAACGGGCGGGGAAGCCCTGCGCATTTTCGAACTCGGCGCCGCGGCTTCGGACCTCTGCGGTCTTTGTCTGGAGGACACCGACGCGGTACGCGGCGACCGCGACTGGCGCCGCAGTCCGGCGGTGATTTCGGATTAAACGCTGATTTCATCGGCTCTATGCGCTAAATTAAAAAATTGTTGCATTTTAAACAGTTTTGTGTTATCATATACGACATGAAACACAAATGTCCGTCACATAAAGACATTTGTCATTATAGGAGGAAACAAAAATGAAAAAGATCATCGCAATTGCACTTGTACTCTGCATTGCTCTCGCACTTTGCGCATGCGGCGGCGGAGCTTCCAAGGAAGAAAGCAACGTCATCAAGATCGGCGTTTACGAGCCCCTCTCCGGCGACAACGGTGCCGGCGGCAAGCAGGAAGTCCTCGGCATGCAGTATGCCAACTATGAGTGCCCCACCGTCGAGATCGGCGGCAAGACCTACAATGTTGAGCTGGTCATCGCCGACAACGAGTCTTCCAACGACAAGGCCGTTTCCGCTGCAACTCAGCTGATCTCCGCTGACTGCTCCGTGGTTCTCGGTTCCTACGGCTCCGGCGTTTCCATCGCCGCATCCGACACCTTCGCTGAGGCCGGTCTGGCCGCCATCGGCGTCACCTGCACCAACCCCCAGGTTACTGCCGGCAACGACCACTACTTCCGCATCTGCTTCCTGGATCCGTTCCAGGGTGCCGTTCAGGCAAACTTCGCCAAGAACGAACTCGGTGCCAAGACCGCTTACTGCCTGGGCCAGCTCGGCAACGACTATGACCAGGGCCTGATCAACTACTTCAAGCAGGCTGCTGAAAGCCAGGGCATGAAGGTTATCACCGCTGAGTTCCCCGAGAACAACTCCGACTTCACCTCTTATCTGACCAACGCCAAGAACGAAGGCGCTGACGTCATCTTCGCTCCCTGCTCCATCAGCTACGCTCAGCTCATCGTTGAGCAGGCTTACGCACAGGGCATCGACATTCCTCTGCTCGCCGGCGACACCTGGGACTCCAATGCAATCCTGGCTGCTGCTGAAGGCAAGGATCTCAGCATCTATGTTTCCACCTTCTACGCAGAAGGCGGCGATCCCGACTTCGAAAAGGGCATCAAGGAATGGCTGAACTCCAACAGCGAAGCTATGACCAACAACGGCGGCAACGACATGATCGCAGCTGTCACCGTCATGGGCT
>SVMK01000019.1 GCA_015067465.1 Oscillospiraceae bacterium | reverse complement strand
CGGTGTTGGTGTCGGCGGGGAAAGTCTGCTCGGCAACAACTTCCAGACCGAGTACCTTTGCCTGAGTGATGAAGCACTGGGCAATGCCGGTGGAGTAAGCATCACCATTGTTGTAGATAACGCCGACCTTGGTGGCCAGAGCGTTGTCCTTCACATAGTTGGCGGCGGTCAGACCCTGGTTGGGGTCGGTGAAGCACATCTGGAAAACATTATCCTTACCGGTAGTGACGTCGGGGGAGGAAGCAGAGGGGGTCAGCTGGAAGTAACGGTCGGCATAGGTTTCGGAAGCGACGGAAACGCAGGGAGCGGTGGTGGTGCAGCCGTAGATGACGTCAACATCCCAGTCTTTCAGCTTGTTGAAAGCGGAAACGGCGGTTTCGGCAACGCCGGTGTCATCCTGAAAATCATACTCCAGTTTAATGTTGGAGTCGAGTGCGTTGATTTCGTCAACGGCGATCTGAGCACCGTTCTGGGTGGCCAGACCATAGGTTGCTGCACCGCCGGTCAGGGGGCCGATGCCGCCGATTTTGATGACAATACTGCCGTCCTCGGCTTTGGGAGCCTCTTCTTTAGGGGCGGATGCGGAATTGCCGCAGCCGGCCATCAGTCCCACACAGAGGACCAGAACGAGTGCGAGTGAAAGTACTTTTTTCATTTTCTTTTCTCCTAACTGTGAAAAAATAATAATACTACAAAAAATCAGCCCCAGCCAAAAGCCGGGGCTGATTTGTGGTATCCAAACAAATCAAAGCGCCATGTCCGCTTTCAGCTGTTAAAATATGGGGGATTAATCAGAATAATGCTTGCGATGGAAATGAGAAAGCATGCCAAGCCGACAGCCATAATCAGGCTGATACGGACAAGAAAAATGAGCACTGCCAGAACAGTGCCCAAAGTGAGTGCGGATGCGAAGAATGCAGAAAAAGAGCGCACGAAATCGGCAGCAGGTGCAGTAGCGCATGCTGCAAAGCGAGCGGTGTTCATAAAGAAATTACTCATTTTCGCACGTCCTTTCAAGATTTGCCACGACTTTAGCACCAAAAAGCGCTAATGTCAATATCCGCATTTGCATTTCTTTTTTTCGCACAAAAATTTTTAATTATCTGCAGAAGGAAACAATATATTTTCACAAAAAATATCCGTTAATCGGTGGAAAAATGCGATACCGGTTTCGCAGATAAATCGCCGCAACAAAAAAATGTCTGCTCATGTGGGCATGAGGGTGCGGTTTGGTGTATCAAAGTTACAGGTGAGATGGCATTTCTTAAAATTTTAAATAGAGCGAAGGACTATAGGACCGTTTTGTTATTGTAATAAAATGCTTGTAAGCGGGCGCGTGTTGTGCCATAATAATAAGTTGTGGACATCTGGCTGCCGGACGTTGTATGTATCGGTTTGCGTTGCCGAAAAAGCGGTAAAAATACGCAAATGATGTAAAAATGATGTAAAACGGTTTTATGATTTGTGAGGAACATTTCCGGCGATGATTCGTCCTATTATATACCATATAAATAAAGCGCAATACGCGGATGAATACCGCGTGAACGGAATGTTTTGGAAGGAGACAAAGATAAAATGAAGAATGTGAAAAAAACTGTCGTACTGATGACGGTTCTGTGCCTGTGCGTTGGACTGTTGTCCGGCTGCGGCGATAAAAAGGCCGAAACCCCAAAGCCCGGCAAGAGTGAAAAGCCGGTGGAAACCGCAACGCCGGAATACATATACGTTGCAGAGTATGTTCCGCTGGATGCCGAACTGGAAAACAGCATCAATTCTCTGTGCCGCGTCGGCGACAAATTCCTGTTTTCTTCTTACGGAATCGTTGCCGACAACACGCCCGAAGGCGTGGTGCCGGAATTTGAAGGGCAGTATGCCGTTTACGGCAACAGTCTTTACTGGATGACGGTTGACGGCAAGACAACGCGCCTGGAAAACTACGTACCCTTTTCTCCGGACGGTCAGGAAGTGAACGTTACCGATTTCGAAACCGGTTCGTATTGCTATTCCAGCATTCAGTCTATCGTTGCGGTACCCGGCGGCGGAATTGCCACGCTCGACAACGTTTATCAGTCTTCCTACGACGGTCCGGACGATGCGCCCGAGTATGGCAGCGAGGAATGGTATGACGGCGGCTACTACGAATATATGACCAGCGAGGAGAGTTACTATCTTCGCTACCTCAACGAGGATGGCAGCGAAATGAGCTATGTCAACCTGACCGAAGCGCTCAGTGCGGCGATCGGGGAGATGGAGTATTTCTACCTCAGCAATCTCGTGGTTGATGGCAACGGAACGATCTACCTTGTGAGCGACGGTGTGATCTTTGCGATTGACGGCAAGGGCACGCTGCTGTTCAAGATCGAGTTTGAAAACTGGATCGAATCGATTTTCATCGCACCCGACGGAAGAGTGGCTGTTGGCTACTACGGCGATAACGGATGCGAAATCGGCTTTGTTGACCCCCAAGCCTGCGCGATTACGGACGCGGTTGAATGCGTGGTCACCGATATGTACGGCATGGTGTCCGGCGGCGGTGAATACGATCTTTACTACAACAACGGTTCCAACTTCTTCGGCTACAACCTGGCCACCAACGAGGCAACCAAGCTGTTTAACTGGCTCAACTGCGACATCGACGTTAACAACATCAACACAAGCACCATGGCTGTGCTCGATGACGGACGCATTATGTTCGTTGAAAGTATCTGGGATGACACCACCCACAATGTTGATGTTTCCCTGGTGCTGATGAGCAAGCAGCCCTATTCCTCCAGACCGCAGCGCACCACGCTCACCCTGGCGTGCCAGTATCTTGACTATGAGCTTCGCAGCGAGATCATTAAATTCAACAAGAACAACCCCGATTACCGCATTGAGGTGCTCGACTATTCCGAATACAACACGTCGGATGACTACGGTGCCGGCCTGACCAAGCTGACCACCGAAATCATGGCGGGCAATGTTCCCGATATTCTCGATCTGGACGGGCTGCCTGTTGAGCAGATGATTGCAAAGGGCTTGCTCGAGGATCTGTATCCGTATATTGACAGCGACCCCGAACTGAGCCGCGATCAGTTTTTCCCCAGCGTTCTCAGCGCCCTTGAAGTGGACGGCAAGCTCTACAGCACCGTTTCGTCCTTCTCCATCTCCACTGCCATCGGCGCCAGCAGCGTGGTAGGCGACGAACCCGGCTGGAATTTTGAAGAATTCAACGCTGCGCTGCGCTCCATGCCCGATGGCTGCGAACCCTTTGACAGAGGCGTTGTCCGCGACGACATTCTCTATTACTGCCTGAACCACGACATGAGCACGCTCGTTGACTGGAACACCGGCGAATGCAGATTCAACACCCCGGACTTTATCGAAATTCTCAAGTTTGCCGCGATGTTCCCCGAGGAGTTTGACTGGGAGAACGTCGAATGGCTGCCGGAGGATGAAGCCGATGCCCGCATTGCCGCGGGACGTCAGATGCTGATGATGACGCATGTGTATGATTTCCAGAGCTCGCAGATGTATCGCGCCATGTTTGGTGGCGACATCACCTATATCGGGTTCCCGACCGCCAGCGGCGTCGGAAATGCGCTGAGCATTGACGGAGCCGGCTGCGCGATCAGCTCGAAATGTGCGGACAAAAACGCAGCATGGCAGTTTGTGCGCACCGTGATGACGGAAAAGTATCAGGAGCGGAATTCCTGGAACTTCCCGGCAAATATCGCAGCGTTTAATAAGATGCTTGAAAGCGCCATGACCCCGATCTGGAAAACCGATGAAAACGGCAACTTCATTCTCGACGAAAACGGCAACCGCATCGAAGAGCCGCAGGGAACCTGGGGCTGGGGCAATATCGAGGTTGAAATCATGGCCGTTACGCAGGAAGAGGCGGACCAGATCCTTGATCTGATCAACTCCACCACGCGCGTGATGAAATATGACGAAGAAATCATCGAGATTGTCAGAGAAGAAGCGGCGGCGTTTTTTGCCGGTCAGAAAACGGCCGAGGACGTTGCGCGTTTGATCCAGAGCAAAGTGAACATCGTTGTAAACGAAAAGAGATAACATGAAAAAACCAGCTCCGGGCGGCCCGTTCCGCCCGGGGCAACAGAACTTTTTTTGGACATGCGGCATGAAACACAGCAAGCTTGAAATGCGTGTAAAACTGAAAGATTTTTTGCGAAGCTTGTGCTTTTTAAGCCCAAGCTTACTCGGCGTTTGCGTGTTTTTTGTTGTGCCGTTCGGCGTGGTGGTTTACTATGCATTCACGGATGGGTTCGGCACCGGGGAATTTGCCGGTATCGAAAATTTCAAAAATCTGATTGAAAACAACATTTTCCGCCTTGCAGCGAAAAATACGGCAACGTTTTCCGCCGTCGCGGTGCCGTTTGCCGTCATTCTCGCAATTGTTCTGGCGCTGATGCTGGAATCGCGCATCCCGCTCAAAAGCCATTTCCGCTCGTTTTTCCTCAGCCCGATGATGGTGCCGGTTGCATCCATTGTGCTGATCTGGCAGGTGCTTTTCAACTACAACGGCTCGGTGAACGAACTGGTGATGCTCTTTGGCGGACAGCGGATTGACTGGCTGAATTCCGATTACTGTCAGCTTGTTGTGATTTTGCTGTTTTTATGGAAAAACCTGGGCTACAACATGATTTTGTTCATGGCTGGCCTTGCCAATATTCCGAAGGAACTGCTGGAGGTTGCGGATGTTGAGGGGGCAAGCCGGGCATATAAGTTTTTTGCCATCAAGCTGCGCTATCTTTCTCCTACGGTTTTGTTTGTCACAATTCTCTCGCTGATCAATTCGTTTAAAATCTTCCGCGAGGTGTATCTTCTGGCGGGGGCGTATCCCTACGACGGGCTTTACACGCTGCAGCATTTTATGAACAATATGTTCAGCGCGATGAATTATACAAGGCTTTCTGCCGCTGCGGTGCTGATGGCGCTTGTGATGATTGTGATCATTGCCGTGCTCTTTGCGCTTGAAAACTGGTTTGGAAAGGACGTGGAAGGATGAAGAAAAAGCACTACTTCGGCCGCGGTGCGATGTTTGTCCTTTGCGCAGTGTTTGCGATCATGTTCCTTATGCCTACGGTGCTCACGATCACAAACTCCTTCATGTCCGAGTCGGAGATCAAATCCAACTACGGCATGATTTTTTCCACCACCGAGGGCGGCTACGTTTCCAAAACCGTCAATCTGAAATTTATCCCGGACAAGGTCAGCTTTTCGCAGTATATCACGGGGCTGATCCGCTCTCCGGATTATCTTGTGAAATTCTGGAACAGCGTGTTTCTGGTGCTGCCGATCGTTGTGTTTCAGGTCGCCATTGCCGCCGTTACGGCCTATGGCTTCACGCGCTGGCGCGGAAAGGTGCGAAGCCTCATCTTTTTCTTCTATGTAATTTTGATGCTCATGCCGTATCAGGTCACGCTGGTGCCCAATTATCTTGTAAGCGAGTGGCTTGGCGTGATCAACACGCGCTGGTCGATTGTTCTGCCGGGCATTTTTGCGCCGTTTTCCGTGTTTTTGCTGACAAAATTCATGCGCCGCGTTCCGTACGCGCTGATTGAAGCGGCGAAGATCGACGGGGCGGGGGAATGGCAGATTTTTACGCGCATTTGTCTGCCGCAGTGCCGCTCGGCGTTGTTTTCCATCGCGATTCTTGTGTTTATAGACTACTGGAACATGGTGGAGCAGCCGCTGGTTTTGCTCAACGATGCCAATATGCAGCCGCTGAGTGTGTTTCTTTCCAACATTAACGAAGGCGAGATCGGCCTTGCGTTTGCAATGGCGACGGTCTATATGTTCCCGTCTTTGCTGATATTCCTGCGCGGCGAGATGTATCTCGTGGAGGGTATCGCACATTCGGGCAGTATCAAGGGGTGAGTGACTATGGAAGAACAAGTGAAAAAAAGAGGCTGGATTAAAAATGCGGCAATTATCTTCCTGTCGGTGATGCTTGTCCTCACATTTTTCTCCAACACGATTATGAACCGCTCGCTTCCCGAAGCGGCTACATATTGCGTTATGCCCGGCACCATCGAAACCAAGGTGCGCGGCACCGGCACGGTTGAGGCGAAGGAAAATTACGATGTGCTCATTGAGCAGACGCGCAAGGTGGTTTCCGTCCCCGTGCGCGTGGGGCAGGAAGTCAGCGTCGGCGATGTTTTGTTTACGCTTGAACCCGGCGACAGCGAGGAGCTGAAAACGGCGGAGGACAAGCTGAAAGACCTGAAAATGGAATATGAGCGCATGCTCATCAACGCCACGGACACGGACTATGCCCTTGAAAACCGCGACATTGAGCTGGCGCGCAACGCGCTGCAAAAATCGCAGACGAAGCGCGACGGTTTGGTGGTCACCAAAGAGCAGCTGGACAAGGCGGCTGCGGATGTTGCCGCGGCGGAGAAAGTGCTGGAAGATTTTAAGACCAAGCACACCAGCCTTTCGCGCGAGCTGGAGGACGCAGAGTATGGCCTGAGCCATTCCTCCGACGGCAGCGGCTACATCAGCGGCGGTGCGAGCGAATCCATGCTCAACGCCGTGGATGAAGCGAAAAATACCCTCAAAGCGGCGCAAAATGCCCTCAAAGCGGCGCAACTGGCGCATGGTTCTGCTTACAGCACGCTTGAGGAAGCGGCAAAAACAAAGATTGGCCAGGATGCTGAAGGCAATTCACAGGATCTGGTCTATAATAATCTGCTGCCGTATTACATGGAAATGCTTGCGTCCGGACTGGATGCAAAAACGGGTAAAAATGAGGCCGAAAAGGCGCAACTTGCTGCTTATAAAAGCATTACCGCGGCGAAGAACGCGGTTGCTGCCGCACAGGCCGAACTGGATGATGCACAGGCGGCGGTGGACGATGCCAACGCCAACATATCGTATGAGGGCGGCACCACCTACAAGGGAAAGACGCACGCCTATTACCAGACGGAATGCGCCCGTTTGGCGCCTTTGGTTGCGGATGCGCAGGAGATGGTGGACGATGCGCAAAAAGAGCTGGATACCTACGAAAAGACCAACGACGAACTGAAGCAGCGAAACGACGACTATGAAGCGGCGCAGCAGGATGTGGAAACCAAAAAATGCGCGCTGGAAGACCTTGTTTTTGCCCTTGAGCAGCAGCGCAAGGCCGACGGCAAGGCACAGAGCCTGGAAGCGTTGGACCGTCAGGCACTGCTGGACGATATCAGCGACGCCGAGGAAGAACTTGCCGCGCTGCAGGGCGACGCCGAAACGGGCAAGCTGGAAGTGAAGAGCATGGTCAACGGCACGGTGAAAACGCTCAATGTCAGCGCCGGACGCAAGGCAGCTGCCGGAGAAACGCTGGCCACCATCGAAGTGCCCGACCTCGGCTACACGATGAGCTTTTCCGTGACGAGCGAGCAGGCGCGCAAAGTGCGCGTGGGCGACACGGCCTCCACTTCCAACTACTACTGGGGCTCGCAGATCGACGCCGTTTTGACTTCGATCAAAACCGACCCGCAGAGCCCGCAAACCAGCAAACTGCTGACCTTTGACGTCACAGGCGACGTCAGTGCGGGGGCTTCGGTTACGCTCGCGGTCGGACAAAAGAGCGCACAGTATGATTTTGTTGTGCCGAACAGTGCCATCCGATCCGACAACAACGGCAGTTTTGTCTTTGTAATCACGGTGAAAAACAGTCCCCTCGGCAACCGCTACACGGCAACGCGCGTGGATGTTCAGGTGCTCGCGAGCGATGACCTCAATTCCGCGATCAGCGGCGCGCTGAACCAAAACGACTTTGTTTTGACAACAAGCAGCAAACCCGTGGCGAACGGCGATCTTGTGCGTTTGCCGGACAATATCTGATGAACTAACTTTTCCAAAGGCGGGAGCATATGAAGCTGTTTTCGAAAAAGTTCATATTGCTTTGCGTGCTTTTGCTCGTTCCCGCGCTTGTTTGCGTTTGCGCGCATGCGGTTTTGTCCGCAAGGCTGACCGATCAGGCGGCTGCGGCGCGCTGGCAGGGAGAGAGTGAACTGGAGTTTGTGCAGATTTCCGCTTTCCTCACAGCGGACAGCGGAAAAACGCCGGAGGATATTTATGCCTTTCGCGAGGCAATGCTGAAAAAATTTGAAGAAGCTGCGCTGGAAACGCCGGAAGGCGGGACGCTGTTTGTCGATGCATGGAGCGCCGGTGATTCATTGAAAGTCAGCTCCGACCGAACAACGGCGGAAGTGCCGGTGATCGGCGTCGGCGGCAATTTCTTCGCCTTTCACCCGATGCAGCTGCTCAGCGGCGCATACCTTTCCGAACGCGATCTGATGCACGACCGTGTGATTCTTGACCGTGAGCTGGCATGGAAGCTCTTTGGCGGATACGACCTTGCCGGCATGACGGTTTATATCGGCGAAACGCCCTATCTCATTGCGGGCGTTGTGGAGCGCGGAACGGACAAGGCCGTGCGCAAAGCCTACGGCGACGCGGCGGGCATGTTTATCAGCTATGATGCGCTGGCGAAAATCAGCGGCACAAAGGCAACCTGCTATGAGGTGGTGATGCCGCAGCCTGTTGAACGCTTTGCGCAAAACATTATGGAAGAATCCTTCAAAGCCGGCGACGGCAGGGTGGTTGTCAACACGGACCGCTTCGGACTGTGGCAGTCGCTGCGCGGCGTTGCCGAATTCGGCACGCGCTCGATGCACACTGCCGCCGTTGCGTATCCTTACTGGGAAAATGCCGCACGCTATTATGAGGACTGGTGCATCCTGCTTGCGCTGCTCGCGGCGCTGTTTATGCTGTGTCCGCTGGGTGCGGTGTGCGTGCTGCTGGTGCGCTTGCTGCGTGCAGGGCGTGACCGTGCGAAGGACGCGATTCCCGCAATGGCGGTGAAAACGGCGCAGCGCGTGTCTCTACGGCTTTACAGCCGCGGCGGGAAGCACATGCGATGAAAGGAATGCTCTGATATGGCAAGCGTTACGCTGAAAAACATACGAAAAATCTATGACAAATCGGTTCTTGCCGTGGACGATTTCAATCTTGAAGTTGCCGACAAGGAATTTATCGTTCTGGTCGGACCTTCCGGCTGCGGAAAATCCACGGTGCTGCGCATGATCGCAGGACTGGAGGAGATTACGGGCGGTGAGCTTTTTATCGGCGAGAAGCTGGTGAACCATGCCGAGCCGAAAGACCGCAACATCGCAATGGTGTTTCAAAACTATGCCCTGTATCCGCACATGACCGTGTATCAGAACATCGCTTTCGGATTGCAGATGCGCCGCGAACCGAGAAACGTGATCGACGAAAAGGTGCGCGCCGCAGCGGAGATTCTGGAAATCACCGATTTGCTCAAGCGCAAGCCGAAGGCACTCTCCGGCGGACAGCGCCAGCGCGTTGCGATCGGCCGCGCGATTGTTCGCAATCCCGATGTTTTTCTGATGGACGAGCCGCTGAGCAATCTCGACGCGAAGCTGCGCGGCCAGATGCGAACGGAGCTGATCAAGCTGCGACACCGGCTCAACACCACGTTTATCTACGTTACCCACGATCAAACCGAGGCAATGACGCTGGGCGACCGTATTGTGATTATGAACGAAGGGCATATCATGCAGATCGGCACGCCGCAGGAGGTTTTTGAGCGTCCGGCAAACACCTTTGCCGCCAGCTTTATCGGCACGCCGCAGATGAACCTGCTGCAAACACAGCTGGCGTATGAAAGCGGCGCGTATTATGCCGAATTCGGCGGCGCGCGCGTTTATCTTGGCGAAGGTGACGGTACGCTTTCCGGGAAACAGGTGACGCTCGGCATACGGCCCGAGGATGTTTCGCTCGTGCCCGACGGTGAAATTCCCGCAACCACCGAGGTGAGCGAACTGCTGGGCAGCAATGTTGCAATGCATCTGCGTGTCGGCAGTGAAACGATCGAGGCGCTCGTTGCGAAGGACGAGGCGGCGGCTGCAGCCGGCAGCCTGAACGGACTGTCGCACACGGCGGTCCGCCTTCGCTTTGCGGCGGAGCATATCCATCTTTTTGATACGGAAACCGGTCGGCGCATCGAACTGCGCTGATGCCCGGAACAATACGCAACCCCGCCGCAGCATGAGAAAGCATGCTGCGGCGGGGTTTTGTTTTGTCTGAGTTCAGCACAGCCAGCGGATGTGGTCGCGCGCGAGAGCCGAAACTCCCTCAAAGTCCACATGCGGGCGGTAGAGCAGTTCCAGTTCGTCATGCTTGGCTTTGGCGCTTGCCAGCAGGCCGACGGCGGCATCGAGCAGCATGCCGCTTTCGCGGCGGCGACGGCGCAGCGCGGTGCGTGTTTCCGGGCTGAGCGACGGCTGAATGAGCGCATCGAGACGAAGATGACGATAGGGGCTGAGCGTGAGTCCTGTTTGCCGGTCAACGGCGATGAAGCCCAAACCGCGATCCGGAAAGATAACACATTCCGTTTTGTTCGGCTCAAGCGGATCGGGACAGACAATGATGCTGTTGCCCCGGCTGCCTGCCACAGCGGCCAGACGCGCGAGATATTCGTTGCCAAGCCCGAATTCGTTATCCACCGTATACAGGCGCGGGCACAAGGCGGAAAGCGTATCTTCCAGTATTGCACGGCCGCGGCAGGTCCATGCGGAGATGAAGCGCCGCTGTTCTTTCCGGCCGCTGCCGCCGCGCAGCTCGCGCGAAGCGAGTCCGGCAAGTTTTCGTTCGATCTTTTCCGTTTCGGAGGCGCCGTAAAGACCGGGATAATTCCTCGGCAGCAGCGCCGCGGCTGCGGAAAGGTGCGTGTAAGCCGCAGCGTAGTCGGCTTTGTAGCTTTGCATCAGCTCCGTGATATCGGGGAGGGCGGACTCCAGCGCACCGGCATCAATGAAGCTTCCGAGGTCCAGATAAAGCTCGGAAGCGCCGGGGTAGCGCGGCTCGATCACATGCGGGGCCGTACCGTCAACGTAGGCAATGCGCCGGTCGGGCAGATGTACGGCGTCGAGAGAATCGGGATCGCCGGAGCAATGTATGTATTCCACGCGTTGCCCGACAGCCTCGGCTGCGGCGCCGATTTGTTTCATAAAGGTGCTTTTTCCGCAGCCGGGACCGCCCTTGATGATCCAGAGAAAATCCCCGGCGGCGGGATCGGTGAATCTGTCGTACAGAGATGAAAACCCGTTTTTTGTATTGGCACCGAGGAAAAAACGGGTTGGCTGCAGTTTTTCCATATAACCTGGCCTGAATCCTTTCCATCGTTATTCGATACACTCCAAACTATGCGAAAGGATGCGCAGATGTCAAAAAATCCATCAGTGTCCTGCGGAAAAATCAAGAGGACGGAAAGAGTGTCCGCTGCCGGGCGTGGTGCCGGAAAGGCGAAGATTGCTTGCGGTCAGCCCGCGGCGGATGGCGCCGTAGCCGTATTTGCTTCGGATGCCGTCGATGGTGGATTCCAGACCGGCCTGACGCTCGCGCAGTTCTGACGCCCCGAAGAAATCCAGCTGCTCGGGAATATCGGCACTCTCCAGCTCGGCGAGGGTGATGCCGAGCGAACGTATGGGAGCCGGCCAGCGATGCATCTCGCGAAACAGCGCCATCCCCGCCTGAAACACATCCTGCGTGAGCGTTGTGGGCCGCGGCAGTCTGGCTTGATGATGCTTCCAGTTCAGATCCGTGCCGCGCACGGAAACGGTGATGAGGCGGCAGCGGAAGCCGCCGCGGCGCAGGCGCAGTGCCACACTTTCGGCAAGGCTGAGCAGCCCGATGCGAACATCCTCGTCGCAGACGAGGTCACGATAGAATGTGGAACTGTTGCTGATGGACTTAACAGGCACATCGAGATCCTCGCGGCGAACGGGGGAGGCATCCAGACCGTTGGCAAAGGCATGGATGACGTAGCCTGCTTTGCCCAGCCTTCGATGCAGCAGCTGCGGATCGGCTGCGGCGATTTCCCCGATGGTGCGGATGCCGACGGCGCGCAGCTTGGCAGAGGTTGCACGGCCGACATACAGCAGCGATTCCGCCGGCAGCGGCCATACGATATCACGGTAGTTCTCGCGGGTGATGCATGTGACGGCATCGGGTTTTCTGTAATCCGAGCCGAGCTTTGCAAACACCTTGTTCCACGAAACGCCGACGCTGACCGTGATGCCGAGCTCACGCTTGATGCGCGCAGAGATTTCGCGCGCGGCGCTCGCTCCGTCCGAAACGGCATGGCAGCCGCTGAGATCCAGCCAGCTCTCGTCAATGCCGAACGGTTCGCGCAGGTTGGTGTATTCGCTGTAGATTTCCTGCGCGTGAGCGGAAAACTGCAGATAGATGTCCATGCGCGGGGGAAGAATGTTCAGTTCGGGGCAAAGCTGCTTCGCCTGCCAGAGTGCCATGCCGGTTTTTACGCCGCAGCGCTTTGCAAGCTCATCCTTGGCGAGAATGATGCCGTGGCGCGATTCCGCGCTGCCGCCGACGGCGAGCGGCAGGTTGTCGTATTCGGGGTGCAGTGCGTGCTCGATGCTGGCATAGCAGGAATTGATATCGGAATGTAAAATAATGCGATCCATTTCAAAAACAATCTCCGTATTGGATATTACAATTATTATACATCGCCTGTACGGATAATAAAAGAGGAAAATAATCTCTGAAATGGAGAAAAAAGCTTGCGAAATTTGTTTCGCTACTATATACTGTATTCGAGGTGAGAACGATGGCAGATTTCGGAGAAAAACTGACCGCGCTGCGCCGCCGCGCAGGTTTGTCGCAGAAAGAACTTGCGCTGCGTTTGGCGGTTTACGGTGTGCATGTGACAAATCAGGCGATCAGCAAATGGGAAAAGGGCCAGACCCAGCCCAATGCGGATCAGTTTATTGCTTTGTGCCGTGCGATGGAAGTTGACAATATCACGGACGAGTTTCTCGGCAGGCGCAGCGGTGTGTTCCGCAACCTGAACGACGAAGGCGTGCGCAAAGTGCGCGAGTATGCCGATTTGCTTCGTGCCAGCGGGTATTATATGCCGGCGGAAGAGCCTGTGGCGTTCGCGAAGAGAACGCTGCCGCTGTATTCGCTTGCGGTTTCCGCAGGTACGGGGCAGTTTCTGGACAGTGAGGACTTTGAAAGCGTGATTGTCGGCGCGGACGTGCCGGACACGGCGGACTATGGCGTTCGTGTTGCGGGCGACAGCATGGAGCCGCGCTACCACAACGGACAAATCGTCTGGGTGCAGTATCGCAGAACGCTGCGCAGCGGGGAGATCGGCATTTTTCTCTATGACGGCAACGCCTACCTGAAATGCCTTGCGGAGGACGAACGGGGCGTTCGCCTGCGCTCGCTTAATCCCGACTATGACGATATCGTTGTGGCTGAGGCGCATGAGCTGCGCGTGCTTGGCCGCGCGGTTGTGTGAGCATGTCGGCATTGAAGACCCCTGCGCGAAACAAAACCGGCGCTGCGGTGAACCGAAAAGCGGTTCGCTGCGGCGCCGGTTTGGCTTTGCGTATGTGTTTGTTGTTTGGGCTGCGAAGCTCAGCCGTGAAACAGGCGATACAGCCAGCTGCGTTTTTTCGTCTTGACAACGGGCACTGGCAGCGGCTCCACGGTGCGTGCGGAGAAGTATTCGGTCAGGCGCTCCTGGCTGTCAGTGCCTTTTGCAGCTTCGGCCTTGCGGTAAGAGCCGTCCGAGAGCATGCTCCAGCCTTTCACATCGTCATCGCGGAATGCGTCCATAATCTCCGTGACCTGCGCTTTGATTTCGGGTGCTTTGATCTCCACGAAAGCTTCCACACGGCGGCGGGTGTTTCTGTTGAGAAGATCACCGGAACCGAGGATGATGCGCTGCGTATCGCCGCGGCCGAAAACATAGATGCGGGAATGCTCCAGATAACGGCTCACCACGCTTTTCACGCGGATGTTTTCGGTGAAATCTTTCAGGCCGGGACGCAAACAGCAGATGCCGCGGATGAAAAGCTCCACAGTCACGCCTGCGCGGGAGCAGGCGATGAGCGCTTTCATAATCTCCATATCGTTCATGGAGTTTACCTTAATGGCAACATAGCCGTCGCTGCCTTTGGCAAGCTCGGCGTCGAGCAGGTCAAGAATCAGAGAGCGGAAGCCGCGGGGGGCGGTGATCAAACTGTCGGTTTGCGGGGGAATCTGGCCGAGGGAGAGCGATTCAAACACGGCGGCGGCATCCGCGCCGATCTGCTGGTCGCCTGTGATGAGGGCGAGGTCGCAGTATTGCTCAGCCGTGGCTTCGTTGTAGTTGCCTGTGCCGATCTGGGTGATATATTTCACGCCGGTTTCGGTTTTGCGTGTGATGAGACACAGCTTGCAGTGAACTTTCTGCATGGGCAGCCCGTAGATGATGGAGCAGCCTGCGTCTTCAAGCATTTCGCTGTAGTCGATGTTGTTTTTCTCGTCGAAGCGTGCACGCAGCTCCAGCAGACACAAAACTTCCTTGCCCTGATCGGCGGCATATGCCAGCGCCGCGGCAACCTTGCTGTTAACGGCGAGACGGTAGAGCGTGATGCGGATGGAAACAACCTCGGGATCGTCCGCAGCCTCATACAGCATCTCGATAAACGGCATCATGCTCTGGTAAGGAAAGCTCAGAAGCAGGTCGTTTTGATCGATATAGCGGAAATAGTCGCCCTTGCGGAGCTTCACATTGCGCGCGGGATGATGTTCCGGATAGCGCAGCGAGGGGGCGGCGTTGAGGACTTTTCCGAAATCCATTCTGAACGGGTAAGGGGAAATATAAATCTGCTTTTCGGGAATGCGAAGATACTTTACAAGCAGTTCCATGAGATGCGAGTCCGGCTTGCCGCAAATCTGCAGGCGGACGATCTGCTGGCGCTTTCTTTTGCGGATGAGCTTTTCCATGCTCTCGCGGAAGTCGAGATCGGTGATGCGCGTGTTTTCATCAATGAAAACGTCGGCGTTGCGTGTTGCGCGGATGGTGCAGGTGTCCTTAACGAGATATTTCTTGAACAGCTGCGGCGCAAAATGGCGCACCAGCTCTTCCGTAAGAATCACTTTTTGCCCGCCGTTGATCTCGAAAACTCTGTAGGGCGGCAGGCGCGTGATGTCGACGAGGCCGAGGGTATATTTGTCGTTTTTCCGCAGCAGCGCCGCGGTGTAGCATTCGCGGTTGTCGAGAAACGGCATGGGGTGCGCAGCGTCAACGATGCGGGGAGAGATCAGCTGACGCATCTCGGCAAACACCTTGCGCGCAACGCTTTCGTCCACTTTGGAGATGCGGCGGAAGTCAAGCAGCTCAATATTCTCCGCTTTCAGATCCTGCAGCAGCAGACGGTAAACCGGATCAAGCGTTGTTTGCTGATGGGTTACCTCGCGGGAGATCATTTTCAGCTGAACGTTGGTGGGCCAGCCTGTTTTGGGGTCGGTATAGTCCGGCAGCAGGATGCCGCGGTGGATCAGCGCGCCGACACGCACCATAAAAAATTCGTCAAGATTATTCTGATAAATCGAGAAGAAATTCAATCGCTCCAGCAGCGGAACGCTGCGGTCGGCCGCCTGCATCAGAACGCGGCGGTTGAATTGCAGCCAGCTCAGTTCGCGGTCCACAAAGCAGCGCGAGCTGATCGGCGCCGGCGCCGCTTCAGCAGCCGGGTCGGATGTCTCTGTCGCCGGGGCGGATGCCGCACCGGGTTGCACGGCGTCCGCCTCGATCGGTTGTACTGTTTTTTCGTCCATGGGGGTTAGCCTTTCTTTTCCTCAATGGCTTTTTCCATCGCTTCCACAACGATGCGCAGCACTTTGATGCGCGCATAGAGCTTGTCGTTGGACTCAATGATGTGCCAGGGCGCATATTCCGTGGAGGTTTTTTCAAACATTTCGGCAACAGCTTCTTCGTACTGCGGCCATTTCAGGCGGTTGCGCCAATCCTCGTCGGAAATCTTCCACTGCTTTTCGGGGTTGGATTGACGCTCCTTAAATCGGGCAAACTGCGTTTGCTGGTCGATATGGATCCAGAATTTCAGCACAACGGCACCCCACTCGGTGAGGTCGCGCTCAAATTCGTTGATTTCGTTGTAGGCACGCATCCAGTCCGCGTCGGCGCAGAGCCCCTCAACGCGCTCCACCAGAACGCGGCCGTACCAGGATCGGTCGAAGATGGCAACGTGACCGGTGCGCGGCAGGCGTGTCCAGAACCGCCAAAGGTAGTGACGGCTTTTTTCGCGGGGTTCGGGGGAACTGACGGGATAGATGTCGAAGCCGCGGGGATCCAGGGGATAGGCGAGACGGCGGATATTCCCGCCCTTGCCCGCAGCGTCCCAGCCCTCGTAGCAGATGACAATGGGGATGCGCTCGCGGTAGATGATATTGTGCAGATGGGAAATGCGCTTTTGCAGGCGCTTGAGTTCGTCGCTGTAGGTTTCTTCATCCAGCTGCGCGGAGAGATCGGCGTCGGCAAGGGATACGCTTTCGCTCATCGCAAAGTCGGCTTCAAAGGGCTTGCCGCGGAATTTTCCGACAGCAACGCCGGCGTCAATCGCCTCGGTCAGAAGACGGAATGCGTCGTATTTCACGAGATTGCGCTTGCTGCTGTCGAGAATATGCCAGGGGGTGATCTCCTGCGTTTCGGACATAAACTCATCATACGCTTTGCGGAAGCCCGCGTAATCCTCGTTTTGCCAGAGATCGTCCGCTGTCACGCGCCAGCTGGTGTCGTCATCGTCGCAAAGCTTGCGCAGCCGCTCCTGCTGGGTTTCCTGCGAAATGTTGAGAAACAGTTTGAGCACGATATAACCGCTGTCGCGCAGCTGGCGCTCAAAGCTGTTTACGGAAACAATGCGGCGGCGAAACTCCTTCTTGCCGATATCGCCGCACATCAGAGCGCGCACGCTCGATTCCAGCCAGCCGCTGTCCATAAACAGGAGTTTGCCTTCCTCGGGAACGGCAGAGAAGAAGGGGAAGAGAAACGGATAGCGGTCCGCTTCCTTCAGCGCACTGTCGGCAGAGAAAACGCTGGAGAACCGAGGGTCGATTTCGCTGATGAGGTCGTTGATAAGAGAGCCTTTTCCGGCGGCGGCCCAGCCTTCGATCAACACGATGACCGGAAGCTTCGCGTTGCGGATGAGCTGCTGCTGCGCGGTGAGGCGGTTTTGCAGCTGCGCGGTGGCGACCTTTCTGTCTTCCTTTGTCAAGCCATCGTCAGGGCGAATAAAGTCCTTCAGCATTGTCTTGTACTCCTTTTTGTTAAATTAGTACGTGTGCATTAATTATTTATTATACTTCCAAATCACACTAATTGCAAATATAGTTTTTCTCCGTGGAAACGGTCCGCGGCCTTGACAGGCGTTTTGGATGTGAGTATGCTGGAAATGATGCTATCCTGCATGGGAAAAAGCTGCCTGGGATGAATAATTTTTGTAAAAATACGGATTGTTTACAGGAAATACATAGAAAATGATGCAAAGCGGTTGCATAATGGAACTATACGGAGATAACGATACGGGGAGCGTGGAAACGGATGATAAAAATTCTCGTTGTTGAAGACGAAAAGCCCATCAACGATTTGATTGAAATGAACCTGACCGAAGCCGGTTACGAATGCACCTGCGTGTATGACGGCATGGCTGCGTGCGACGCAGTGGAAAACGAGCATTTTGATTTGGTGCTGCTGGATATTATGCTGCCCGGAGCGGACGGCTATGAGGTGCTGGATTATATCAAGCCCATGGAAGTGCCCGTGATTTTCCTGACGGCGAAAGGCAGTACGGAAGACAAGGTGAAAGGCCTGAAACTCGGCGCGGACGATTATCTCACAAAGCCGTTTGAGATCGTTGAACTGCTTGCGCGCGTGGAAAGCATCCTGCGCCGCGCCGGAAAAACGCAGACGGAACTTACGGTGGGCGACATTGTGATCGACACGCGCTCGCGTTCCGTTCGCCGTGGCAGCAAGGAAATCGCGCTGACGATGAAAGAGTTTGAATTGCTGCTGCTGTTTGCGCGCAATAAAAATATTGCGCTGTTTCGCGAAACGCTGTATGAGCATGTGTGGGGCAGCGATTATATGGGCGATTCCCGCACGGTTGACCTGCATGTGCAGCGCCTTCGCAAGAAACTCCACTGGGAGGATAAGATCAAAGCCATTTACAAGGTTGGTTACCGACTGGAGGTTTAAGCCGCTTGGATCTGAAATTTACACGACCGCTGAAAACGCTGTTTGTTGCGGTGATCGTAATTGAGATTATCCTGTGCATCGGCGAGTGTATTCTGCTGCACAATGTTCCCGAGGCAATGGCGCATTACGGCGGGTATGTTTTGTTTTTGCTGCTTTCCGTTTTGCTCGGCGGATTCGTAGTGTATGCCGGAACGTGGGTGATTACTTCGCGCGAAACGCGTGAGCTGCGGCTGCAGAAAGTTCGCATCAGCGAGCTTGAGCGCAGCATCAGCAACCTTGAAAACGTTGCCGCGCGCCGCGAGGAATTTATCGGCTCGTTTGCCCATGAACTGAAAACGCCGCTCACCGCCATCATCGGCTATGCCGATATGCTGCGAAGCAAGGATATGAACCCGAAATCGCGATTTACCGCGGCGGGATATATTTTCTCCGAGGGCAAGCGTCTGGAAGCGCTGAGCCTGAAACTGATGGACATCATCGTTGCGGGCAATCAGGAGTTCACGCCGAAAAAATTTGAGGTTGGCTATTTCCTGCGTTCCATTGCGGCGGTAACCGTGCCGAGCCTTTCCAATGAGAAGATCACACTGGATATGCGCTGGGAACCGGGGGAGATTATGGTGGAGCCGGATTTGTTCAAAACGCTGATGATCAATCTGGTGGACAACGCACGCAAGGCCAGCCATAAAAACAGCACAATTGAGATGTACGGCAAGGTGGAAGACGGCGGCTATGCGCTCTATGTCCGTGACCACGGCCGCGGCATTCCCAAAGAGGAACTGAGCAAAATCACGGAGCCGTTTTATATGATCGACAAATCGCGCTCGCGCGCGCAAAACGGCGCGGGACTCGGTCTGGCGCTGTGCCAGCGCATTGCGGAGCTTCACGGAACAAAGCTGGAGTATGAAAGTGCGGAAGGCGAGGGCACCACGGTTCGCATTCTGCTGAAAGGGGGCACGGTAGTTGAAGAAGCTGTTTGAGCGCCTGCCCCTGCCGCGTGACGACCGCTCAAAGCTGCTGTTTGCCGCTGCTGCGGCCGGGATCATGCTGGCGGTGGCATTGGTTTTGCCGCTGCTGTTTCGTGCGCCGATGCCGGAACCCGTTGCTTCCGCCCTCACCGCCGAGGAAAAGATGCTCATATTCACCGACTGCGTGCGCATGGAAAGCGGCGAGGAGGTTGAACGCGCGCTGAAGATGGAAAAGCTGGAAGCCCCGGAGAGCAGCACGGCGGTTTACTGCGAAACGATGATGCGAACGCTTGTGGCGCGCAGCATCCGCGACGATGCTTTTTCCTACGAAAAGCCGAGCGGCAGCGAGTATGTCCGCGTGACGGACGGCGAGGAGCGTGAGCTTTCGCTTTGCCGCATGTGGTTGGAGTCGCGCGGGGACTGGCAGAACTGGCTGGATGTGCGCTTCGATGCGCAAACGGGTATGCTCTACTATTATTACCTCAGCCGCGAGTGCCTGCAAAATCGCGAGAACTATGCCCCCGATGCCGAGGACACGGCTACGGCGGAGTCGGTTGCCGAAGCGATGGCGGTGGAAGCGGGCTGGCAGCTGCGCTGGATGGAAACGCAGCCCGACGGCAGCGCCGTGGCGCTGTTTTCCACGCAAAACGGCACGGCGAGCTACCGGATTGCCTGCACGGTTTACGACACGCTCATTGACATTCACATTTCCTGCATCTGACCGATGCATTCGCCGGAGAAAAAGCGTCCTGCTTGCGACGCTTTTTCTGTTTTTTCGTGCCGCTATGTGGGGAAGATCCTCGAAAAAGTGCTTGAAAAATCGAGGATAGTGGAGAACGGGTTGCAGAAATGAAAAAGTTATGGTATATTAAACGTAACTGTCAAAAACAGGTGAATTCAAAATTTCTTCACACTGCCTGCGCGAAACGGCGCAGGTATCGCAGAAGGAGTATAAATTTATGGCAAAAAAAAGCAAGAGCATCCTGCTTGTGGTGCTGCTGGTAACGCTGCTGCTGGTTGTCAGCTCGCGCGTTACACCGGGGAACATGCCATCCTCCAAGGCACCGAAAATTACGGATGATCCCATCGCTGAAACAACCGAACCGGCACAGGCACCGGAAGATGTTCCGACGGTCACGCCGGAACCCACGCCGAATATCCGCGAGATTCTCCCCGGCGTTTCCACAAAGGACTGGAACCTCAAGCTGGTGAACAACATCTATATCCTTCCCAGCACATTTGCCCCCGATGTTTCCGAAACGCGCAACTCGCAGTATATCGATTCGCGCATTGTCGATACATTTGAAGCGATGCTGACCGCTGCGGAAGAAGCGGGCCACACCGTTAACGTCCGCGTGGCTTACCGTCCGTTCTCCTCGCAGGCTTATCTGTTCAACGGAAAAGCAAGCCAGATTCAGTGGGGTACCACGATGACGCTGATGGAAGCGGAAACGGAAGCGCGCAAAGTGGTTGCTTATCCCGGCACCAGCGACCATCAGCTGGGCCTGAGCGCCGACATTATGAACGATTCCCAAACCGCCATGAACGCGGAAGAAGCGGCACAGCTGCCGCTGATTCAGTGGCTCAACGAGCACTGCGCGGAATACGGCTTCATTCCCCGCTACCCCGAGGATAAGCGCGAAATCACAGGCTGGTTTGAGCCGTGGCATTTCCGCTATGTCGGGCAGGAGTGCGCGCAGTACATGATGGAAAACAACCTCTGCCTTGAGGAGTTCATTGCGCTGTTCAACGGCTGAGCGATGACGTGACAGGCGAAACGAACAAATAATCATGACCGGGAGAAGAATCTGATTCTTCTCCCGGCTTTTCGGAGGAAATATGAGCACTATCTTGAAAAGGGTAATTCTTGTTTTGCTGGCTGTGCTGCTGGTTGCCCTTGTGGTTATTCGCGTTGTTCGCGACCCCGGCGAATCCGAAGATGCCCAGCCGGTTCACACGCCGGGAATTGAGGCGCCTTCCGTTACGCCGGCGCCTACGCCCGAACCTACCCCGGAACCCACGCCGGAGCCTACCCCGGAGCCTACGCCCGAACCCACGCCGGAGCCTACACCGGAACCGACGCCTTATCGTCCCGATGTGGACATCACGAGCTGGGAATTCATCCTTGCCAACCCCACCCATGATATCGGTGCATACCGCCCCGAACTTGCTGCGGTGGAAAACGGGCACTTCTTTGACGTGCGCGCGGTGGATTCGCTCAAGGCCTTTGTTGCGGCGGGACGCGACGCGGGCTACTCTGTGTGCATCAATTCCTCTTACCGCGACTATGACACGCAGAAGTATCTGTTTGAGCGCAAGGTGGCGCAGTACGGCGGCGATACTGCCACGGCGGCGCGCATTGTTGCCCCTCCCGGCACCAGCGAGCATCAAACCGGACTTTGCTGCGATATTGCCGACCAGTTTTATTCCGTAAAGGACAGCTCGCTTGAGAACACAGCGCTTTACAAGTGGATGTATGAGCATTGCGACGAATACGGGTTTATCCTCCGTTTCCCCAAGGACAAGGAGGAGATCACGGGGATCATGTATGAGCCGTGGCACTTCCGCTACGTCGGCGAGGAAGCGGCGCAGTTTATCATGGACAACGGCCTTTGCTTCGAGGAATTTCTCGAACTTTATGCGAATTGATGAATATCTTGTGGTTTTTTGGGCGCGAAACGGCATTTCGCGCCCAAAATATTACTTGATTTTGTGTTTGCGGTGTGTTATTCTTATAAAGTAAGATATAGAAGCTTGACTGAGTGGGCGACCCCCACTCTTTTTTGTGAGCAAAAACGGAAGTATAAAATTTTGAAACGGTGACGAAATGAACAGAATTGCTCAGAAAGTTTATGATTTGGCACTGCCCGTGGCGCAGGAACAGAATATCGATATTTGGGATGTTGAATATCTGAAAGAAGCAGGGCAGTGGTTCCTTCGTGTGTATATCGACAAGGACGGCGGCGTAGGCATCAACGACTGCGAGGCGTTCAGCCGCGCGATGGATCCCATTCTTGATGAAGCGGACCCCATTGAGGGCAGCTACGTTTTTGAAGTCAGCTCCGCCGGAGCCGAGCGCGAACTCAAACGCCCGTCCGACTTTGAAAAGTTTCTCGGCAGCCATGTTGAGGTGAAGCTTTACAAAGCAATTGATAACAGCAAGCTTTATGCCGGAACGCTCCTGGCTTATGCCGACGGCGACGTTACCATAGAGCAGGCGGGACAAAAACTCACCTTTGAAAAAGCCGCAGTCGCCCAGGTGCGCCTTCGGATCATCTGATAACGAACTGATTAGATATGAAGTAAGATCGAGGAGAACAGACTATGAACGCAGATTTTTTCAGCGCCATTGAGGACATCGAAAAAGAAAAAGGCATTCCCCGTCAGTATATGTATGACAAGATCCATCAGGCAATGCTCGCGGCCTTCCGCAAGGATAACCCCGAATCCGCGGACAATGTTGTTATCGAGATGGTAGAAGAGAAAAAGAAGATTGATATGTACACCATCATGGATGTTGTGGAAGAGGTGGAAGACCCCGCAACCCAGCTCCATGTTGACGCTGCGAAAAATTACAACAAGCGCGCCAAGGTTGGCGGACAGATCAAGGTTCCGGTCGAAACCAAGAAGTTCGGCCGCATCGCTGCGCAGGCTGCCAAGCAGGTGATTATTCAGGGCATCCGTGAGGCGGAGCGCGGCATTGTTTACGAGGAGTTTACCAGCAAAGAGCACGAAATCCTCACCGGCGTTGTCCACCGCATCGACCCGCGCAACGGCAATGTGATTATCAAAATCAGCTCCAACAGCGAGTTCACCGAAGCAACGCTGCCTGCCAACGAGCAGATCAAAGACGAGGTTCTCACGGAAGGCGAGCGCATCAAGGTTTACGTTGTTGAAGTTCGCAACTCCACCCGCGGCCCCCAGGTGCTCATCTCCAGAACCCACCCCGGTCTGGTCAAGCGTCTTTTTGAACTGGAAGTTCCCGAGATCTTTGACGGCGTGGTTGAGATCAAGTCCATTGCCCGCGAAGCCGGCAGCCGCACCAAAATCGCCGTCTGGAGCAATCAGGCAGAAGTGGATCCCATCGGCTCCTGCGTCGGCCCGAAGGGTGCGCGCGTCAATGTCATTGTTGATTCCCTCGGCGGCGAGAAGGTTGACATCGTGAAATACAGCGAGGACATTGAGTCCTACGTTGCCGCGGCGCTCGCTCCGGCAGAAGTGATTTCCGTCTCTCAGCTTGAAGACGGCAAGAGCTGCCGTGTGATTGTTCCGGACAACCAGCTTTCTCTCGCAATCGGCAAGGAAGGCCAGAATGCGCGCCTTGCCGCAAAGCTGACGGGCTACAAGATCGACATCAAGCCCGAGTCCGAGGCGTAAAACCGCTGCTGCGGTGCAGCAGCCATGAATTGTGAGGTGGCTGAGAAATGCAGAAAAAAATACCCATGCGGCAGTGTCTCGGCTGCCGTGAAATGAAACCGAAAAAAGAGCTGATCCGGGTGGTGCGCTCCCCTGAAAACGAAATCAGCCTTGATTTCAAAGGCAAGGCCAACGGCCGCGGGGCATATATCTGCCCCGAGATGAATTGTCTGAAAAAGGCAATTCGGGGTCATGCTCTGGAAAAAGCGTTTGAACGGGCGATACCGGAAGAGGTTTACGCTCAGCTGACCGCGCAGATGGAGGCGGGCGATGAGTAAGGCTTTGGATTATCTCGGTATTGCAAGAATGTCCGGCAACATCGAAATCGGCGAGGAGAATGCCAAGGCTTTGATCAAGTCCGGCAAGGCCAGACTGATGATCGTTGCGCAGGACACCTCCGACCATGCGAAAAAGCGTGCGGAGGGATATGTGTTTGAGATCGGCACGCCGCTGATTGTTGTTCCTTTTACAAAGCAGGACATATCGCTGGCGGTCGGTAAGGCGGGATGCAGCATGGCTGCGTTTCGCGATCTTGGATTGGCAACCTGCTTTGTGCAGGCGCTCGCCGCGGAAAACGGCGAAACGTACGGTGTGCTGGCCGATGAGTTGAACGCAAAGCTCAAAAAGCAGAAAAGTCGGAAATGCGCAGGCAGGAAATCGGGAAACAGGAGGAAGAGTGAATGAGTTTGGATAACAAATACAGAGTGCACGAGGTTGCAAAAGACTTTAATATGGGCAGTAAGGTGATCACCGAAATCCTGACCGAGTATGCCACAACCCCGAAAAACCACATGCAGGTTCTGGAAAATGCCGAGCTGGATCTGATTTTCGAGTATCTCACCCAGCATAATCAGATTGCCAGCATTGCGGAAGTTTTTGCTGTTCCCGCAGCGCCCAAGCAGGAAGCTCCCGCCGCAGCAGCATCCGATGCCGGCGAGAAGCCTGTCAAGGCCGGTGAACCCGCCGCTGCTACGCCTGCAGCCTCCCAGAAGGCCGAGCAGAAGCCGCATGTTCCCAGACCCGTGGCCGAAAAGCGCGTGATTGACACCCGCGGTTCCACCAACACGAACCTCAGCAAATATGACGAGAAGTTTGACAACCTGGCCGGTGCGCACGGCGAGAAGCAGCGCGGCGGTAAGGAAAAATTCAACAACCGCAACAAGCAGAAGCAGAATCAGAACCAGCAGGCATCCTTGAAGCATCGCCAGGAAGAGCGCGACAAGATGCACAAGCTTCAGCTTGAAATCGCCAAGAAGCAGCAGCTCAAGGTTTCCATTCCGGAAGAGATTTCCGTTGGCGAACTGGCAAGCCGCATGAAGAAAACCGGTGCGGAAGTTGTCAAATGCCTGATCAAAAACGGCGTTATGGCATCTGTCAGCCAGATTATCGACTTTGACACTGCGGCGATCATTGCCGAAGAGATGGGCTGCCTGGTTGAGAAGGAAGTTCATGTCACGGTGGAAGAGCGCCTCATTGACGACCGCGAGGACACCGCGGAAGAGCTGGTTTCCCGCGCACCTGTCGTTGTTGTTATGGGTCACGTTGACCACGGCAAGACCAGCACGCTGGACTATATCCGCCATGCCAATGTTGCCTCCGGCGAGGCCGGCGGCATCACGCAGCACATCGGCGCATATACCGTTGAGATCAACGGCAGCCCGATCACCTTCCTCGACACCCCGGGCCATGAGGCATTCACCTCCATGCGTGCCCGCGGCGCCATGGTTACGGACATTGCCATCCTGGTTGTTGCCGCGGATGACGGTATCATGCCCCAGACCATCGAATCGATCAACCACGCCAAGGCGGCGAATATTCCCATCGTTGTTGCGATCAACAAGATGGACGTTGTCGGCGCAAACCCCGACCGCATTAAGCAGCAGCTGACCGAATACGAAATTGTTCCGGAAGAGTGGGGCGGCGAGACCATTGTCTGCCCGATTTCCGCAAAAACCGGCATGGGCATTGACAACCTCCTTGAAAATCTGGTCATCCTTGCCGAAATTCAGGAACTCAAGGCCAACCCCAACCGCGCTGCAAAGGGCACCGTGATCGAAGCCCGTCTTGACAAGGGCCGCGGCCCGGTTATGACCGTTCTGGTTCAGAACGGCACGCTGCATACCGGCGATATTATCATTGCCGGCACCGCTGTGGGCCGTATCCGCACAATGATCAACGACAAGGGCCGCCGCGTCGATTCCGCAGGTCCCAGCGTTCCCGTTGAGATCACGGGCCTCAGCGAGGTTCCCGGCGCGGGCGACATCTTCAACGCCGTTTCCGACGAGCGCATGGCGCGCGAGCTGGTTGAGCAGCGTAAGGAACAGCAGAAGAACAAACTCCTCGGCGGCAACCGCAAGGTTTCTCTTGAGGATCTGTTCAGCCAGATTCAGGCCGGCGAGATGAAAGACTTCAACATCATCGTCAAGGCCGACGTTCAGGGCTCTGCCGAAGCGGTCAAGAGCAGCCTTGAAAAGCTTACCAATGAGGAAGTTCGAGTTAAGGTCATTCACTCCGCTGTCGGTGCGATCAACGAAAGCGACGTTATGCTTGCCGCCACCTCCGGTGCGGTGATTGTCGGCTTCAACGTCCGTCCAGACAATGCTGCGCGTGACAGTGCTGCCCGCTCCGGCGTTGATGTGCGTATGTACCGCGTCATTTACGACTGCATCAACGAGATTGAAGCTGCTATGAAGGGCATGCTTGCGCCCAAGTTCCGCGAAGCGGTTATCGGCCACGCCGTTGTCCGCGAAACTTACAAGGTCAGCAAGGTCGGCACCGTTTGCGGCTGCTATGTCACGGACGGCAAGATCCAGCGCGGCTGCCAGGTTCGCGTTTTGCGCGACAATATCGTGATCCACGAAGGCGACCTCGCTTCGCTGCGCCGCTTC
>SVMK01000018.1 GCA_015067465.1 Oscillospiraceae bacterium | reverse complement strand
GGTTGTAAACGCGCTGTCGGAGTGGCTGGAAGTTGAAGTTCACAAAAACGGCAACATCTATCAGATGAAGTTTTCCCGCGGCTTGAAAACGCAGGATATGCTCATCATCGGCACCACCGACCGCACCGGCACCACCGTGCGCTTTAAGCCCGACTATGAGATGTTTGACGAGCTGGTTTACGATTATTCCATCCTGCACAAGCGCATGCAGGAGCAGGCGTTTTTGAATGCGGGACTGCACATCACCATCAGCGACGAGCGTCCCGAAAGCGCGGAAAAGCCCGAAAATGAGCGCTTCGACTCCATGTGCTACGCCGGCGGCATCCGCGAATATGTTACTTACCTCAACCAGAACAAAACCGCGCTGCACGGCGAAGTGATTTATGTTGCCGGTCAGCGTGAGGACAGCGAGGCGGAAGTTGCGCTGCAGTATAACGACAGCTACAGCGAGATCATCGTTTCGTTTGCAAACAATATCCATACGCCCGAAGGCGGCATGCACGAAACCGGCTTCAAAACCGCGCTCACCCGCGTTTTGAACGCATACGGCAAGAAAACCGGCATGCTCAAGGAAGGCGACTCTCTCTCCGGCGAGGACTGCCGCGAGGGTATGACCGCCATCATCTCCGTGAAGCTGACCAACCCGCAGTTTGAAGGTCAGACGAAGCAGAAGCTGGGCAACAGCGAAATGCGCACGTTGGTGGACAGCATTTTGCAGGACAAGCTGACGGAATTTCTGGAAGAAAACCCGGCCGTTGGCAAAACCATCATCGAAAAAGCGCTCACCGCTTCGCGCGCGCGCGAGGCCGCACGCAAGGCGCGCGAGAGCGTTCGCCGCAAAACCGGACTGGAGTCCGGCCAGATGCCCGACAAGCTGCGCGACTGCAACGAGCGCGATCCTCGCCTTTGCGAAATTTACATCGTTGAGGGTGACTCCGCAGGCGGTTCCGCCACCCAGGGCCGTGATTCCCGCTTCCAGGCGATTCTGCCGCTCTGGGGCAAGATGCTCAACGTGGAAAAGGCCCGTGCCGACAAGGTTTACGGCAACGACAAGCTCAGCCCCGTGATCACCGCGCTGGGCGCGGGCATCGGCGATGAATTCAATGTGGAAAAGCTGCGCTACCACAAAATCATCATCATGGCCGACGCCGACGTGGACGGCGCGCACATCCGCACGCTGCTGCTCACCTTCTTCTTCCGCTTCATGCGTCCGCTCATTGAGCAGGGCTATATATATTCCGCCGTTCCGCCGCTTTATAAGCTCACGCGCGGCAAAAAGCAGCGTGTTGCCTATTCCGACGACGAGCGCGACGCCGTTTCCGCCGAAATGCGCGACGGCAACCCCAATGTGAAGATTGATATTTCCCGCTTCAAGGGTCTTGGTGAGATGAACCCCACCGAGCTTTGGGAAACGACGATGGACCCCGAAAAGCGCACCCTTCGCCGCATCACGCTGGAAGACGCCGTTGCGGCGGACCAGATCTTCACCGTTTTGATGGGCGAACAGGTTGAACCGCGCAAGGCATTTATCGAAGAAAATGCCAAGTATGCGGTGAATCTGGACTACTGAGCTTGCGCGCGCAGTACGCAAGGAGGAAATAAACTATGGCAAAACTGCATAAAAATGTTGATTACAAGCCGGAGGACATCGCGTTCCCCGATCAGATCATAACAACCAGCGAGCTGGTTAAGGAAATGAAGGACAGCTACATCGAGTATGCCATGAGCGTTATCATCGGCCGTGCGCTGCCCGACGTCCGTGACGGCCTCAAGCCCGTCCACCGCCGCATCCTCTACGGTATGTATGAAGACGGTCTGACCGTGGACAAGCCTTTCCGCAAGTGCGCCACCGCAGTCGGCGACGTTCTCGGCCGCTACCACCCCCACGGTGACGCTTCCGTTTACGATGCGCTTGTCCGCCTTGCGCAGGATTTCTCCCTGCGCCACCCGCTCATTGACGGCCACGGCAACTTCGGTTCCGTGGACGGCGACCCCCCCGCGGCTTACCGATACACCGAAGCACGTCTGAGCAAAATCAGCGAAGAAATGCTCCGCGATATCGAGAAGGACACCGTGGACTGGGATCCCAACTTTGACGAATCGCGCAAGGAGCCGCGCGTTTTGCCCAGCCGCTTCCCCAACCTGCTGGTGAACGGCTCAAGCGGCATTGCCGTCGGCATGGCGACGAATATTCCGCCCCACAACCTCACCGAGGTGATCAATGCCTGCATCTGCGTGCTGGATAATCCCGAGGCGGAACTGTCCGACCTGATGGAGCATGTCAAGGGCCCGGACTTCCCCACCCGCGGCATCATCATGGGCCGCAGCGGCATCCGTGCAGCCTACGCAACGGGCCGCGGCAAGATCGTTGTGCGTGCGCGCACCGAGTTTGAAACCTTCAACAAGGACCGCACCCGCATCATCGTGACGGAGCTGCCCTATCAGGTGAACAAGCGCCAGCTGATCGCAAATATCGCCGATCAGGTGAAGGACAAGCGTCTGGAAGGCATCTCCGACCTGCGTGATGAGTCCGACCGCACCGGCATGCGCATGGTGATCGAACTCAAGCGCGACGCAAACCCCCAGATCGTGCTCAACCGCCTGTTTACGCAGACGCAGCTGCAAACTTCCTTCGGCATCAATATGCTCGCGCTGGTGGAAAACCAGTCGCAGCCGCGCATTCTGTCGCTGCGGCATATTCTGGACGAGTATCTTGCCTATCAGGAAGAGCTGCTCATCCGCCGCACGAAGTTTGACCTGCGCAAAGCACGCGAGCGCGCCCACCTGCTGGAGGGCCTGATCATCGCGCAGGACAATATCGACGAAGTGATCCGCATCATCCGCTCCCGCTACGACGATGCAAAAGAGGCGCTGATGGAGCGCTTCCAGCTCGACGATGTGCAGGCGCAGGCCATTCTCGATATGCGTCTGAAGGCCCTGCAGGGACTGGACCGCGAGAAGCTTGAAAAGGAATACAAAGAGCTGGAAGAGCGCATCGCGTATTTCCTGCGCCTGCTTGACAGCGAGGAGATGCTGCGCGGCGTTTTGAAAGAAGAGATGATCGCCATCCGCGACAAGTTTGGCGACGAGCGCCGCACCGAGATTCAGGATGTTGAGGACGATATCGACATTGAAGACCTGATCGAGGAGGAAAGCTGCGTATTCACCCTGACCCACGGCGGCTATATCAAGCGTCTGCCCGTGAGCGAATACAGCGCGCAGCACCGCGGCGGCAAGGGCATCCGTGCCATGGCCACCAAGGAAGAGGACTATGTGGAAACCGTTTTCACCGCCTCCACGCACGACAATATTCTCTTCTTCACCAGCGCAGGACGCGTATACATCAAAAAAGGCTACCGCATCCCGGAGGCCGGCAGAAATGCCCGCGGCACCAATATTGTCAACATTCTGCCGCTGCAGCCCGAAGAAAAGATCTCCGCGATGATCCGCGCCCGCAGCTACGACGATGACGCATATCTCGTGTTTATCACCCGCAACGGCACCGTCAAGCGCCTGCAGCAGTCGGCACTGAAGAATATCCGCACCAGCGGCATCCGCGCCCTTACGCTTGACGAGGGCGACGAGCTGATCTCCGTGCGCCAGACCGACGGCAGCAAAAACATCCTCATCGCCACCCACGACGGCTATGCCATCTGCTTTGCGGAAACCGATATCCGTCCCATGGGCCGTGATGCGGTGGGCGTTCGCGGCATCAAGCTGCGTGAGGGCGACTATGTCGTGGGCGCGGCGCGCGCAAGAGAGGGCGGCTGCCTCCTCTCCGTCACCGAAAACGGCTACGGCAAGCGCACTCCCATTGAGGAATACATCCGCGGCGGCGGCGAGCCGCAAAAGCGCGGCGGTCTTGGCCTGCGCAACTACAACGTCACCGAAAAAACCGGCAAAGTCAGCGACTGCAAGGTGGTTGACCCGGACGACGATATCCTCATCATCTCCGACGACGGCACGATCATCCGCATGTCGGTGGAAGGCATCAGCACCTACAGCCGCGCCACGCAGGGCGTGCGCCTGATGCGCGTTGCCGAGGGCAGCCGCGTGATCTCCATTGCCCGCACCGAAAAGGAGGAAATCTCCTCCGACGAAACGGACGAAACCGCGTCTGGGGCGGATGCTTCCGCGGAAAACGCAGCCGAAGCGGCGCAGGTGCCCCCGGCGGCCGATGCTGCGCCCGCAGAATAAGAAAGGCAGAATATGAAAAGACATTACAGGGTTACCCGGCGGCCGAGTAAGGCCGGCGGCATCTTTGGAACGCTGTTTTGCGGCGTTTTCGTGCTGATCGGTCTTTTTGTGGTCATTCCCGCGTTCGGCCTGTTTGGCGTACTGTGGACGGCGCTGGCGCTTGGCATGACGGTTTACAATGCCTATGCCGCGTTTGGAAAAAACAAAGACGGCAGCTACAACGAATACATGGGCACAGAGATCGACATTGAGCACGATTCCGGCTTCGGATTTGCCGCGGCGCAGCCGCAGGCAATGCCGGCCTCGTCCGGCGATGCGCAGGCCCGATTGCAGCAGCTTGAGCGCCTGCGCGAAAGCGGACTGATCACCGAGGCCGAATACGAAGACAAGCGCGCTGAAATCATCCGCGCCCTTTGAGCCGGTCAAACGCAAAACAAGGAAACACTATGAAACAAGTAACCATCTACACCGACGGGGCGTGCTCCGGAAATCCCGGCCCGGGCGGCTGGGGCGCGATTTTGAAATATCGCGACATTGAGCGCGAACTCAGCGGCGGCGAAGCGCAGACAACCAACAACCGCATGGAGCTGCTCGGCGTGATCAGCGCTCTGCAGGCGCTCAAAGAACCCTGCATTGTGGAGCTTTGGAGCGACAGCAAATACGTGATCGACGCGCTCTCCAAGGGCTGGGCGCAGGGCTGGCGCAAAAAAGGCTGGATCAAATCCGACAAGAAGCCCGCGCTGAACGTTGACCTGTGGGAGATTCTCCTGCCGCTGACGGAAAAGCACGAAATGCACTACCACTGGGTGAAAGGCCATGCCGACAATCCCTACAACAACCGATGCGACGCCCTCGCCGTTCAGGCACGCGAGAAATTTGCGTAAAAGCGAAATTTTCAAAGCTCCGCCCCGTTCAAATCGGGACGCACAAAACACAATCACACGCGAAAAAGCCGCCGCAGCAAGCTCCGGATAAGGAGCTTGCTGCGGCGGTTTCGTTTATTTCCCGGAGAACAGCGGTTTCCCGGAGAACAGCGGTTTCCCGGAGGATGGCGGTTTCCCGGGAAGGCCGAGCGCCACGGAAAAAACAAAACACCGGATCGGTTTTTTTCGCCCGATCCGGCATTTCGCAAAAAAAGTAAAAGAGAGGGGATATGGAAAAGAGAATTATCAAAATGAATGTGTGCGTGGGGGAAATTTAATACAGCTCGCCGTATTCGCCCAGTGTGATGGCGATATCAAAGGTTTTTCCGCCGCGGTAGATGGTGAGGAGCACGTCGTCGCCTACAACGTGGGTGTCGCGGATTGCGAGCACATCGCTGCTGGAGCGAACGTCGATCCCGTCCACTTTCAGGAGCACATCGCCGGGGCGAACGCCGCGGGCCTCTGCGCTGCTGCCTTCGGACACAGCTGTGATATAGAGTCCTTCCGGGAGATCGTAGTGTTCCGCAGCCTCCGGGGGGATTGCGCCAACGGTGATGCCCATGCCGGGGCGCGAGCAAACGCCATTTGCAACCAGCTGGTCAACCACCAGCTTGACGGTGGTGCTGGGGATGGCAAAACCGATGCCCTCAACCGTAACGCCGGAAACATTGTTCACCATCTTCATATTGGTGATGCCGACAACCTGACCGAAGCTGTTGAAAAGCGGACCGCCGGAGTTGCCTTCGTTCAGGGCGGCGGTGGTCTGGATCAGGGTCATGGTGTAGCCGTTGGTGGACATGGTGCGGTTGATCGCGGAAACAATGCCGTCTGTCAGCGTTCCGCTGAGGTTATCCGTCAGCGGGTTGCCGATGGCCGCCACGCTGTCGCCAACCGTGAGCTCGTCGCTGTCGCCGAATTCGGCGGGTTGCAGTCCCGCGGCATCAATCTTCAAAACCGCAAGGTCGGTGGTGGCATCCTCGCCGATCAAAAGCGCTTCGCAGGCTGTGCCGTCGGGCAAAATCACCTCAGCGGCGCTTGTGCCGGAGAGAATGTGCTGGTTTGTGAGGATATAGCCGTCCTCGCTCAGGATGATGCCCGTGCCCCAGTAGTAGCCGAGCACATCGTCCGCCGTGGCGCGGATGCCCACAACGCAGTTGATGCAGCGCTTGTAAAGCTCCTGCAGCGAAAGCGCGGACCGCTCCGCCGCGGAATTGAGCGTGAGCGTGAAGCCGGAGCCGGTTTCCCCGCGGGAAATGGTGCTCGGTGCGCGGCCTGCCTCCGTCTGGATGAAGAAGTTTTCAAAAAACTCCCTGTAGTCGTCGGAGAAAACGCCGTCGCTGCCGCCTGGGGGCGACGGAACGGAGGGCGGCGGATCGGACCCGGCGGGCGGGCCGGAATTTTCGTGGAATGAGACGTAGAGATCAGGTAAGAGCGGAGAGATCAAAATATAAATCGCCGCTGTTAGCAAAATCAGCACGCAGACAATGATGATCGCGATGCGGCCTGCGCGGCGCGGCTTGCGCGGCGCTGCGTTCGGCTTCGGCCCGGCGGCGCTGCCGGCGGGCAAACGCTGGTCATACCAGGCGCTGCGTTCGGTTTCAGGGGCCATAACACGGGTGCCTCCCTCGGAACAATTTTATATTAGCAGATATTTTTTGAACAACTGTGAACTCCCGGTGAAGGAAATGTAAATAAAGTGCATCAAAAAAGCATCGTCATTTCTGCTTCAGCGTCAGGGAAAACACGAATTCGGTCACGCCGTTTGCGCTGGTTACAACGATGTCCTCGCCATGGTTGCCGAGGATGGTTTTCACGATGTAAAGGCCGAGACCGTAGCCGTCGCGGTCGGCGGAGCGGGATTTGTCGGTTTTGTGAAAGCGGTCGAAGATACGCGGCAGCTCGTTTGCGGGGATGGTGGGGCCGTGGTTTTTGACGGAAACATAGGCTTTGCCGTTTTGCTTGAAGATGCCAACGCCCAGTTCACTGCCCGCCTCAGAAAATTTTACGGCATTTTCCAAAAGATTATACATTACCTGATTGATGGCGTCCTTATCGCCGCAAACGGTCATGGGATCTTCCGGCAGCTGCGCGTTCACCTCCAGCGCTTTGGCAGTGATCTTCGGCTCAAACAGCACCAGCGTCTGCACAAGCAGCTCCGCGGCGTCGAAGCTCTTTTTAAACAGCTCCGTGCGGCTTTCGCTCTGCATGCGGCTGAGGTCGAGCATGCTGCGAACCAAACGGTTCAGGCGCTTGGTTTCGCTGGATATGGTTTCCAGATAGCGCGCTTGCTGGTCGTAGGGGATGGTGCCGTCGAGAATGCCGTCGGCAAAGCCGGAAATGGTGGTCATGGGCGTTTTCAGCTCATGTGCCACATTGCCGATAAACTCCGAGCGCCGCTGTTCCGACGCCTGCAGCGACTCCGCCATCTGGTTGAACGAGGCGGCGAGCGCGCCGATCTCGTCTTCGCGGTTGTCCACGGTTACGCGGGCGGAGAAATCGCCGTGGGCGAATTTCAGCGCGGCATCCGCCATCTCGTTGATCGGCTTGGCGCTCACCTTCGAGGAAATAAAGCCCAGCACCAGCGCCAGTACCATGATGGAGATGGCTGTGGCAAGGAAAATATTGATCAGCGAGTTCCAAACGCGAATCAGCCCGGAGGCATCCGAGCCGACGAAAACATACGCGGAGATGGCCCCGGAGGAAAAAACCGGCAGCGCCGCAACATAGTGGGCGGAATCGTACAATCCGCCGAGGTGCGTCAGCGCGGTGTAGTAGCCGCTGGACTCCAGCGCATCGAGCACATCCTGCGAAACCTGCTGCCCGATATGCCGGCAGCGCAGCTCGGCGTCGGAGCAGGTGAGGATGGTGCCGTCGCGGCGGGCAACGAAGCAGTGGTTGCCCGTGCTCTGGGCGATGGAGGAGAGCACAATGCGGAAGTCCCAGTCGGTCAGGCTGCCGTCCTGGCTGTAGGCAGAGGCGAGCCTGCTGATCTCAATGGCGTTTTCCGTGATGCCTTCCTGACGTTCGCGGAGCATGTAGTTTCTGCCGAACAGCACGAAGGAAGCACCGAGAATGATGAACGAGAGCATCACCAGCCCGGCAACAATGATGAAGTTTTTGAAATAAAAGCTGCGCATGCGCCGATTTCTTATCCTTCTGTCAGTTCAAACTTGTATCCAACGCCCCACACGGTTTTGAGCGACCATTTCGGAGAAACGCCCTCAAGCTTTTCGCGCAGACGCTTCACATGCACGTCCACGGTGCGGCTGTCGCCGAAATAGTCAAAGCCCCACACTTCGTCGAGGAGCTGGTTGCGGGTGAAAACGCGGTTGGGTGCGGCGGCGAGATGATAAAGCAGCTCCATCTCCTTCGGCGGCGTATCAATGCGCGTGCCGTCCACGATCAGCTCATAGGAATCCAGATCCACCACCAGCTTGTCATAGTTCAGGCGGCGGCCCGCGCTCTGCTCGGAAGGCTCGTCCGTGCGGCGCAAAACCGCGTGGATGCGCGCGAGCAGCTCTTTGATCTCAAAGGGCTTGGTCACATAATCGTCCGCGCCCATCTCAAGGCCGCTGACCTTGTCGGGCGTTTCGCTTTTTGCCGTGAGCATGATCACCGGGGTGG
Organism: Oscillospiraceae bacterium; assembly: GCA_015067465.1. Classification (GTDB taxonomy): domain Bacteria; phylum Bacillota; class Clostridia; order Oscillospirales; family Oscillospiraceae; genus SVKR01. Next base: position 17,615 of record SVMK01000018.1, on the reverse strand, counting down.
AGGAAAGCTTGCGGATGCGGCGCAAAACCGCCCAGCCGTCCATAATCGGCAGCATGATGTCCAGCAAAACGATATCGGGCGCAAAGTCGCAGAATCTTGCGATGCCTTCCGCGCCGTCGGATGCGTGCGCAACTTCAAAGCCGTCCTTTTCCAGATAAAGCCGCAGCAGCTCTGCAATATTGCCGTCGTCTTCAACCACCAGTGCTTTTTTCTCTGCCATGGATGCCTCAACCTCCCCGTTTTTTCTGTATTGCGGACCGCGTAGATCCGCGTGGATTTCGTCACTATTCATTATAGTAAGATTTTGAACCATTGCGTGAACAAAGTGTAAAAAAGCGCGCGGGCTGCATCGAAAAACGGTGCAGCCCGGACGGAAAAAACGGTTTTACTTGTGCATTTCCGCCTCAATGCGCTTGATCAGCGCCTGAGAAAATGCGCGCAGCTCGCGTTTGATCATTGCGCCGAAGCCGCTGAGCACATACAGCATTCCGCTGCGGTATTCCACCGTTTCGGAATAAGTCACCTGCGTTTCGCAGGGGCCCAAACTCTCCAGCTCAACGCGCCAGTCGGCAAAAAAACCCATGTTTTTCACGCGGAAAGCGTAAAGGCGGTTGGTTTCCAGCGCAACGGTGCGGGTGAAAACGGTGTTTGCGCCGGGGGTCATGCTGTCAAATTCCTCCTCGCTGAGCTGCACGGCGTCTGCTTGTCCGGCGGCGCTGAACACGCGCCAGATCAGCTCCACGGGGTAAGGAAGGGTTTCGGTGTAGCTTGCGCTTGCGGTTTTCATTGGTGGGGAAAAACCTCTTTTCTGTTACGGATTTGCCGGAAGCGGCGAGAGGGTGCGCAGGGGAAAGAAGGCGAAACGCTCCGTCAGGGCTGACGCAGCGCGGCGGTCATGAAGAAATTCACACTGCGCTCGCGGTCGAGCGTGGTGGAAAGGCTGTGGCCGGGATAAACGTCGAAATTCTCCGTGATTTGTCCAAGGCGGCGCAGGGAGCGGAGCATGGCCTCCTGACTGCTGCCGGGAAAATCGGTGCGGCCGCAGCTGTCGCGAAACAGGGTGTCTCCCGTGAACAGCGCGCTGTCGCTGCCGGCGCGGTCGCGGCACAGCAGGCAAACGCTGCCGGGGGTGTGGCCCGGTGTTTCCAGAACGGTGAACTCCACGCTGCCGACGCATACAACGTCGCCCTCGGCATAGTAGCGTGTATTGTCCGGCGGAACAAAGCGGTAAAAATCGCCGCCGACGGAAACGCCCACATCGGCTTTGTGCATGCAAAGCTCGGCGTCGGTTTCGGCAAGAATATCGAGCACGCCGCCGGTGTGGTCAAAATGTCCGTGCGTGAGCAGCACCAGACGGCAGCGCAGATGCGTTTCCTCCAGATAGTCCAGAATCCGGGAAGCGTCCGCGCCCGGGTCGATCACGGCGCAGTCGAGCGTGGTTTCGTCCGCGATGATGTAGCAGTTTGTTTCGTAAGCGCCAACGGCAAAGCTTTTGATGAGCATGGTGTGTTCCTCCGTTGAGATGATGGTGTGGGTTGGCGGGCGGCGGTGCGGCGCATTGCCGTGCCTCTCCCGCGCAGACTTTTATTGCGTGTGCTTTAGATTATTTCTCTTTCGTGTCAAAAATAATCGTAATGGGTCCGTCGTTCACGGATTCCACCTGCATATCCGCGCCGAACACGCCGGTTTCCACATGAAACCCCTTTTCGCGGCAAAGCGCAATCACTTTTTCATAAAGGGGCACGGCGGTTTCCGGCCTTGCGGCGTCGGTGAAGCCGGGACGGCGTGACTTGGTGTCGGCATACAGGGTGAACTGGCTGATGATAAGAATTTCCGCGCCGGCGTCGGCGGGGGCAATGTTCATCTTGCCGTTTTCGTCCTCAAAAACGCGCAGACCGCAAATTCTGTCGGCAATGCGCGCGGCCTCGGCCTCGGTGTCGTCGCGGTGAACGCCGAGCAGCACAAGAAAGCCGCGGCCGATCCGGCCGTGCACCGCGCCGTCGATGCTGACAGACGCGGAGCTTACTCTGGTTAAAACAGCTCGCATGATATAGATGCTCTCCTTAGCAGTTTGTTCTGGTCACGGAGGAAACGCCGGCGATCGCGGAAAGCTTGGCTGTGATCTGGCGCAGCTCGGACAGGTTTCGCACCTCCACGGTGAGGGTGGTGCTTGCAAGGCCGTCGCCCACGTCGCGTGCAGAGAGTGAGCGCACCTTGGCGTTGAGCGAATTGAGCGCCAGCGCGATGTCCATAACCAGTCCGCTGCGCTCGCGCGAGGCGATCCGCAGCGTGGTGACATAGGTTCCGGTGGTTTCGCTGGCCCAGCTTGCTTCAATCCAGCGTCCGCCGTCATCGGGGTTGAGGCGGCTGCTGATGTGGTTGCGGCAGTCCGTGCGGTGAACGGAAACGCCGTAGCCGCGCGTGATGAATCCCACGATCTCGTCGCCGGGAACGGGCGTGCAGCAGCGCGAAAATTTCACAAGGCAGTTGTCGAGGCCTTCGATCAAAACGCCCTGAATGGCGTGCTGGGGCTTTTCCTGCGCTTCCTTGCTGTTGCGCCGCTCCACCGCTTCGTTCATCTTTTCGATGGCGGTTTTGCCGCTGCTGCCGTTGGCTTTCTGCAGGCGCACAAGCTCATCACGCAGGCGGTTGGCGGTTTTGGTGGCGGTGATGCCGCCGTAGCCGATCGCGGCGTAGAGGTCGTCTATGCCGGTCATGGTGTGCTTTTTCAGGAAAGGCGCGATCACGTCCGCTTCCTGCAGCTCCGCGAGCGTGATGCCGGCGCGGCGCAGCTCAGCGTCGAGCATTTCCTTGCCCTGCACCACGTTTTCTTCGCGGCGCTCTTTCTTAAACCATTGCTTGATCTTTGTGCGTGCCGAGCCGCTGCGGGCGATCTTCAGCCAGTCGCGGCTGGGTCCGGCGCAGGACTTGGAGGTGAGAATTTCCACAATGTCGCCGTTTTGCAGCTGGTGGTCAAAGGGCACGATGCGTCCGTTCACCTTTGCACCCACCATGGAGTTGCCGACGGCGGAGTGGACGGAATAGGCAAAGTCGATCGGCGTAGCGCCGGCCGGCAGGGAGCTTACGTCGCCTTTCGGGGTGAACACAAACACCTCGTCGGCAAACATATCCACGCGCAGCTCGGAGAAGAAGTCCTCGGCGTCGCTGTCCTGCTGGCTTTCGAGCAGGCGGCGCACCCATGCGAATTTTTCTTCTTCGCCGCCGCGCAGTCCGCTGTCGCCGGACTTGTATTTCCAGTGCGCGGCAACGCCGTATTCGGCAACGCGGTGCATATCCCATGTGCGGATCTGAACTTCGAAGGGGATGGCTTCGGAGCCGATCACGGTGGTGTGAACGCTCTGGTAGCCGTTGGGCTTCGGCGTGGAGATATAGTCCTTGAATTTGCCCGGAACGGGCTTATACATATCGTGGATCTGGCCGAGCACGTTGTAGCAGTCGGAAACATTGTCCACAATCACGCGCAGGGCGCAAACGTCGAAAATCTCGCGCAGCTCCAGCTTTTGCGTGTACATTTTGCGGTAGATGCTGTAAAGGTGCTTGATGCGGTGGTAGATGGTGCAGTTTACATTCCATTCTTCCAGACGCTTGCGGATTTTTGCCTCCATGTCCGTCATGAAGGTTTCAAACTCTGCCCGGCGGTCCTCAATCGCGGTGGTGATGGAGTGGTAGCCGATCGGGTCGAGATACATCAGCGAGAGGTCCTCAAGCTCCCATTTCACGGCCTGCATACCGAGGCGGTGGGCGATGGGCGCGTAAATCTGCATCGTTTCCAGGCTTTTCAGGCGCTGCTTCTCCGGCGACTGGTAGTCCATCGTGCGCATATTGTGCAGGCGGTCGGCAAGCTTGATGAGGATAACGCGGATATCCTTGCTCATCGCCATGAGCATCTTGCGCATGTTTTCCATCTGCTCGTCTTCGCGGCTGGTATAGTTCACGCGCGTGAGCTTGGTAACGCCCTCCACAATGTTTGCAACCGAGGGGCCAAACTGCTTGAGAATGTCCTCATAGGTCACGGAGGTGTCTTCTATGGTGTCGTGCAGCAGCGCGGCAACGATGGAGTCCTCGTCGAGGCCCATGTCCACGATAATCTCCGCTGCGGCAATGGTGTGGGTAACGTAAGGACTGCCGTCTTTTCGCTTCTGGTCGCGGTGCGCGCCTGCGGAAAGCTCAAATGCTGCGCGGATACGGCCGAGGTCAACGGAAAGGCTGGAGAGCTCGATTCGGTGTGCAAGATCCCGATAGCGGCTTTCCACTGATTCTTCAAACGGTTCCGTCATATGCGCATCTCAACTCCCTTCGTAGGAATAAGTGGTCGAAGTAATGGTTTTTACGTATTGTGTGTGATGGCGCTGTGTTCCGCCGGTGCGGATGGCGCGGCGGGGTGCAGGCATCAGCCCTGTGCGCCGGCATTCAGGCGGCGCAGGCGCTGCAGCAGCTCGGAAAGATCCAGATTCACCTTTTCGCGGCGGGGAATGCAGCTTACCGTGAGCATATCGCCCTCCAGCTGCACGGAAACCAGACCGAACTCCTCAAACACCTTCAGGCAAAGACACAGCTTTTCGTCGCGCACGGTGGGGCAAAGGCCGAGGAAAAATCGGTCAAGCGGTGCGCTCAGGCTGCCGCCGCGGTTGCGCAGCGCGAGCCAAAGGGCGGTGAACGCCGCGCGGTCGGGACAAAACGGCGCATCGTCGTCGGAGATGTCGCCGCGCAAAATGGCGGCGCAGGCCTCCGTTTCGTGGCGTCGCAGCTCGCGGATGAGAAACTGCACGCTGCGTCGGGCGCGGAATTCGTTGATCTGCGGGAAAAACGCGGCGTCCACGCAGTCGCCGCAGCGCAGGCCGAGCTCCTCGGCGGTGTGGGAGAAGAAAACGGCCTCATACGTCTGGCCGAATTTTTCAAGGCGCAGGCGCAGATGCTTTCCGCTGCCGATGGGGGTGATGTCGGTCAGCACGGCGCCGGGCAGGCACATCAGCGGTCTGGGGTTTCCGGAGCCGCAGGGCTCGATGCGCTCAAGATCCTCCACGCAGTCCATCGCCAGCAGATCGGGACTGTTGATGCAAAGGTCGAAATCCAGCGTGGCAACCCCTTCGGAGGGGTGGGAGCGGTAATAGTCCGCGAGCGCGGCGCGGAAGCTGTCGATATTCTCGCGGCGGACGGTGAGGCCGGCAGCCAGCGCGTGACCGCCGAAATCTTCCAGATGTTCGCTGCATTCGCTCAGCGCTTCAAACAGGTTGAAGCTGCCGCAGCTGCGGCACGAGCCCTTGCCCTTCTCGCCATCCAGACAAATCATGATGGCAGGCACATTGAACGCCTCCGTCAGGCGCGACGCCGCAATGCCGATGATGCCCTGGTGCCAGTTTTCGCTTGCCAGCACGATGGGAACGTCGGGCTTTTCGTCGCCGATCATCTCCAGCGCCTGCTGCCAGATGTCGGTTTCCAGTGCCTGACGGTCACGGTTGAGCTGGCAAAGGTCGGCGGCAAGGCCCGCGGCGGTTTGCTGCGAGTCAGCCAGCAGAAGGCTTGTTGCAAGGTCCACGTGGCCAAGGCGGCCCGATGCGTTCAGGCGCGGCGCCAGCGTGAAGCCCACGTTGGTGGCGGAAATTTTCTTCTCGCCGAGTCCGGCCTCTTCGATCAGCGCGCGCAAACCGGGGCGCGGCGCGTTGGCAAGCTTGTCCAGACCCTTTTTCACGATATAGCGGTTTTCGCCCGTCAGCGGCATCACGTCCGCGATCGTGCCAACCGCCACCAGATCCGCGTAGCGGTTGATGATGTTCTCTGCGCTGCCTTCGAGCGCGCACAGCAGCTTAAACGCAACGCCGATGCCCGCAAGGTCGTGGGTGGGATAGCTGCAGTCCGGGCGTTTGGGGTCCACCACGGCAATTGCCTCGGGCAAAACCTCGCGGCATTCGTGGTGGTCGGTGATGATCATGTCCACGCCGATGGAGGAGGCGAACGCGGCTTCTTCCACCGTGGTCACGCCGCAGTCCACCGTGATGATGAGCGTCACGCCTTCGCTGTGCAGCTTTTCGATGGCGGCGTTGTTCACGCCGTAGCCCTCTTCGAGCCTGTCGGGTATGTAGAGCGTGCATTCAAGCCCCTTGCTGCGCAGATAATCTGTCAGCATGCAGGAGCTTGTGATGCCGTCCACGTCATAGTCGCCGTAAACGGCAACCTTTTCCCCGGCGGCGATGGCGCGCGTCAGGCGCATAACCGCCTGCGGCATATCAATGAGCAGCAGCGGGTCGCCCAGCAGGTCGGGCGTGTTTTCAAGAAAATTACGTGCCAGCTCCGGCGTGCTCAGCCCGCGCACATGCAGTATTGCCGCAAGCAGCGGCGAGTAGCCCGCACCTTGCAGCGCGGCGGGGATCACCGGGTCGGTTTTCGGCACATTCCATTTCGAATTATTCATTCATCAGCATCCTTATATGTCAGCTGCCGCGCACAAGGCCGTTTTTCGCCGCGGCTGCAAAATATACTATTTACCCAGATTAGCAATTTATATTAAATCAGTATATCATGCTTTTTCCTCCTGCGCAAGTGCGCGTCCGCGCTTTTGCTGTTTCCTGCCGGATGATGTCCTGTTGCCTGAATTCGCACAATTACAGCCGAAAATCGCGAAAAATACGCGCGAATATAGAGAAAACATGAAGAAAACCGCGTGATTACAAGTTGTATAATCACGCGGTTTCGGTGCGTTATTACAGAACGTAATCGGCGCGTTTGTCGTGGTCCGGACAACGGTCGCAAAACACTGATAACGCCATATACATCCACGCATCACGCCCCCGCACCATACCCACACATCACACTCACACATCACGCCCGCGCATCACGCCCACGCACCACATCCACGCATCACGCCCATGCAGCACGCCCACACACCATACCCACGCACCACGCCCACGCAGCACGCCCACGCAGCACGCCCACGAGCCACACACCGCATCTAAGCGCGCTTTTCGAACCGCCATCCCCTACCCCGATAATTGCTTTGGGTGCAAAAAGCCGCCGAGTATCGGTGATACACGGCGGCTTTTATTTGGTTGCAAAACAGCGGGGAATTTGCCATTTTATACTGTTTCGCTGCGGAAATTATTCGGATTTGCTCTTTTTCAGCTCTTCGAGAATCTGGCCGAGCAGCTCTTCGGTGGTGGGTTTGGGCTCTTCTTCCTCAGCCTCTTCTTCGGGTTCCTCTTCGTTCTTTTTGCGCGCTTCGGCCAGATCGTGCGCCTTGTTAAATGCTTTCACGATCATAAACACCACGAACGCCACCAGAATAAAGTCGATCACAGCGCCGACAAAGGTGCCGAAGCCCAGCGTAATCGCCTCCTGAACGACGGTTTCGCCGTCCATCACCGCTTCGCGTACAACAACATTCAGCGCCGTCATGTCGCGCGTGCCGAGCACCCAGCCCAGCATCGGCATAAACACCTCGTTGACGAGGCTGCTTGTGATTTTGCCAAAGGCGGTTGCGATGATCACGCCGACGGCCATGTCCATCACGTTGCCGCGCATGATAAATGCCTTGAATTCGCTGGCAAATTTCTTCATGATTCCGTCTCCTTATATGTTTGATTAAAGTATTTGCTGTATTTTGCTTTGGGCTGCGGGAATTGGGGGGCGTTTCAGCTGCCGATCACGTTAAATTCATTCACGAATTCCGTGTACGCTGCGCTGCGGAACAGCCGGTACTCCACCTCATAGTTATCGCCGTTGGAGCAGGTCATTTTGGCGGTCATACCTGTGTCGCTGTAGCTGTATACGATCTCTTCCCATCTGCTCGCGCCCTCTTTCAACATGCGCGTCACGCGGTTCTGGCTGTCGTAGGTATAGGTTGCAAACCAGCCGCCCGCAGCCGGATTGTAGAAATCCACTGTGAGCACGTTGCCGCGCTCGTCAAAGGTTCGGTTATAGCGGAAATAGTTGCCGTTCGTGAACTTGCCCTCTTGATACAGCTCGTTGCCCTTCTCGTCGTAGCTGTAGGTATAGGTGTAGCCGTCGCTGTAGCCGTCGCTGCCGTTGGACTCGTTTTCCTCGCGCAGCACATTGCCCAGCGCGTCGTAGGTATAGCGCGTCGTCTCTTTGTAGCCGTCGCTGCTGGTGTGCTCCTCAGAGAGGATGCGGCCCTGCGCATCATAGCTGTAGGCCCAGTTGTAGTCGGTTCCCGATGCGGTGTCCTGCTTTTTGCTGAGCAGATTGTTAGCTGCGTCGAATTCGTAGGTAAAGCTATGATCCTTCGCGCCGTTCATGATGTATTCGGAGAAGACACAGTTTCCGGCGGCATCGTAGCGATAGTTATATTCGTCGGTGCCGGAGCGGAGAGAGTTCTCATACTTGCAGAAGCTGTGGGTCAAATTGCCCGCGTCGTCGTAGCGGTAGGTGTATTCACTTGTGCCGACGAGGGGATTGGAGTTCTCATAAATCTCACGCGTCAGGTTGCCTGCTGCGTCGTGAGTGTATTCCGCGCTCCACGAGTAGCCGGTTCCCCCACCGTATTCGCGCAGGGGTCTGCCGTCTTTGTCGTAGATGCACTCATAGCTGTAGGTCATGCCGCCGCCCGTTTCCACGCTTTTCAGCAGATTGCCCGCCGCGTCATAGCTCAGCTCCGTGAGCCACAGCACGCCGTCGTCCGTGTTCTCAATCCGCGTGGGCGCGCCGTTGTCGTTATAGCTGATCAGAACGCTGCGCTCCCAAACGCCGCCCTTCCAGCCCTGCTCACAGCTGTAGCTGCGCACGGGCAGATAAATCCCGTGGAACAGGCTGACGGTGCTGGTTGCCTCGTCCCAGGCCACGTCGAGGCCGAGCGCGGAGGCCACGGCACGCACCGGCAGATAGGTGGAACCATTGTAAATAAAAGGCTCCGTGGGCTTGCCGGTCACGTCGCAGGGGGTGATGACCTTGCCGTCAATGACAATGCGGATGTTTCGATACGTAATCTGTGCGGCCGCGCTGTTGCTGCTTGATGCGGGCTCACCGCTGCCGAGATTCACCGTGCCGCCGCTCGTGAGCGTCACGGTGCTGGTTGCCTCGTCCCAGGCCACGTTGAGGCCGAGCGCGGAGGCCACGGCGCGCACGGGCAGATAAGTTGAGCCGTTATAAATAAAAGGCTCGGTGGAATTTCCGTTCGCGTCACAGGGGTTGAGCGTTTCTCCGTCCACTTCGATGCGGATGCCGCGATAACGTACGGTCACTTCCTCCGTGCCGGATGCCGCCGATGCGCTTGCGCCCGTGGCAAGGAGCAGGCACAGAATCAAAATCAGACTGCAGATGCGTTTTAACATGGAAGTTGCTCCTTTCCTGTCAAAGTGCGTTCTTTGCTGAAGCGTCGCGCGTTCCGCACGGGGGGGCGGAGCGCTGCTTGGATTGTCTGTGCTTTCTATAAAAGCGCGCCCGCGTTTCGGCGGGCTGCGCTTTTGTTCTGCTTTTTTGTTCTTTGGTGCCAATACTGTCTGAGCGTCTGCGGCGGACTTATAAGCTTACGGCGCCTTTGCAGCCACCGCTTGGAGAAATGCCGGCAGCGTTGTCGCTTGCCCTGCTGCCGTTTGTCCTGCTGTCGCTCGGCTGTGTTGTCGTTTGTCCTGCTGTCGTGTGTACGATTCGAATCACACCCGCTTCGCTGCGCGGCGTGATGTGATATTTTTCTTACTTTTTGGGCATCAGGACCGTCTGACCGCCCATGTAGGGGTGAAGAACGGCGGGGATGGTGACGCTGCCGTCAGCCTGCAGGTGATTCTCCAGGAAAGCAATCAGCATGCGCGGGGGCGCCACGACGGTGTTGTTGAGGGTGTGGGGCAGATACATCTTGCCGTCTGCGCCCTTTACGCGCATCTTCAGACGGCGTGCCTGTGCGTCGCCGAGGTTGGAGCAGGAGCAAACCTCGAAATACTTCTGCTGGCGGGGAGACCATGCTTCGATATCGCAGGACTTCACCTTCAAATCCGCCAGGTCGCCGGAGCAGCACTCAAGCTGACGCACGGGAATCTCCATGCTGCGGAACAGCTCAACGCTGTAGCGCCACATCTTCTCGTACCAGTCCATGCTGTCCTCGGGACGGCAGACAACGATCATTTCCTGCTTTTCAAACTGATGGATGCGGTAAACACCGCGCTCCTCAATGCCGTGCGCGCCCTTTTCCTTGCGGAAGCAGGGGGAATAGCTCGTCAGCGTCTGGGGCAGGCTTTCTTCGGGGATGATCTGGTCGATGAATTTGCCGATCATGGAGTGCTCGCTGGTGCCGATCAGATAGAGGTCCTCGCCCTCGATCTTATACATCATGGTGTCCATGTCGGTCTGGCTCATAACGCCTTCCACCACGTTGCCGTGGATCATAAACGGAGGGATGCAGTAAATGAAGCCCTTGTTGATCATGAAATCTCTCGCATATGCGAGAATTGCGCTGTGCAGGCGTGCGATGTCGCCCATCAGATAATAGAAGCCGTTGCCGGAAACGCGGCCGGCGGCGTCCATGTCCACGCCGTTGAAGCTTTCCATGATCTGCGTATGGTAGGGAATCTCGAAGTCGGGGGTCACAGCCTCGCCGAAACGCTCAACTTCAACGTTGAACTCATCGCTCTCGCCGATGGGCACGCTCGGGTCGATGATGTTCGGGATCTGCAGCATCAGCGTGCGGATTTTGCCGGCATACTCGCCTTCCAGCGCTTCCAGCTCGGCCAGACGGTCGTCGTTTGCCTTCACTTTGGCCATGTTTGCGTCGATTTCGGCCTGAATGGCGTCCTTCTCGGCGCCTTCGGCCTTCTTCAGCTTGCCAAACAGCGGGCCGTTTGCCTTGCTCAACGCATTGCGCGCAGCGCGCAGGTCGCTTGCTTCCTGGATGGCGGCGCGGTTGGCCTTGTCCAGCTCGATCACTTCATCCACCATCGGCAGCTTGGCGTCCTGGAATTTCTTTTTGATGTTTTCTTTTACGATCTCGGGGTTTTCGCGTACAAATTTGATGTCTAACATGTTGATGCTTCCTTTATGTTGAAAATTTTATTTATTTCGTCTAAGCGAAGAAAACAGCTTCAGATTTTCGATCAGCTTTTCGCGATCTTCTGCGCCGTAGAACTCGATCTCCAGACGGCCTTTCTTCTTGCCGTCCACCAGTTTCACCTTTCTGCCGAGCGCGTTTTCAAGCTCGCGCTCCACTTCGCGCACATAGTCCACGACAACGCGCTGCGAATCAGCGGGCGTTTCCTCGGCGGGGGCAGCCTTGCTCAGCCTTGCGGCGAGCGCCTCCGCCTGGCGCACGGAAAGGTGGCGGTCCAGCACCGCCTGCGCGGCCTCCAGCTGCAGCGCTTCTCCGGAAAGAGAGGTGATTGCGCGTGCGTGTCCGGCTGAGAGCTTCCCGCACTCCACCATTGCAAGAACGGGCGCGCTCAGCGACAGCAGACGCAGCGCGTTTGCAACTGCCGGACGCGATTTGCCGACGGCGGCGGAGGTTTCTTCCTGGGTCAGGCCGTATTCCTCCATCAGTGTGCGGTAGCCGCGGGCTTCTTCAATCGGGTTCAGGTCTTCGCGCTGCAGATTTTCCACCAGCGCAAGTTCCATTGCACGTTTGTCGTCCGCCTCGATGATGCGAACAGGAACTTCCGTCAGTCCTGCGGCGCGTGCTGCGCGCCAGCGGCGCTCGCCGGCGATGATCTGATAGTAACCGCTGTCGATCTCGCGGACGGTGATCGGCTGGATGAGTCCGTATTCGCGGATAGAGTCGGTCAGCTCAGCCAGCGCATCTTCGTCAAAGTGATAGCGCGGCTGGTCCTTGCGCGGCTCAACCTTTGTGATGGGCAGCAGGGTATCGGTGTTTTGCTCTGCTTCAGCGGCGGTGCTGACGGGCGACTGAACATATTCGTCGCCGAAAATCGCGCCGAGACCGCTGCCGAGTCCGCCTCGTTTTGCCATAATTTATCCTCGCCCCTTTCTCTGTGCTTTCAAAAATTCGTTGGTCAGGTGCAGATATGCGCGTGCGCCCTTGCTGGAGCTGTCGTACGCCAGACACGGCTTGCCGTGGCTGGGCGCTTCGCTGAGTCTGACGTTGCGCGGAATCGTGGTTTCATACACCAGTTCGGGGAAGCGCTCGCGCAGCGCGGACTCCACATCCAGCGACAGTTTGGTGCGATTATCGTACATTGTCAGCACCAAACCCTCCATTTTCAGCGCAGGATTGAAGCGCTGGCGCGTCAAACGCACGGTGTTCATCAGGTCCACCAGGCCTTCGAGCGCATAAAACTCGCTCTGCACCGGAACAAGAACGGAGTCAGCCGCGATCAGGGCGTTGAGCGTGAGCAGCTCAAGGCTCGGCGGACAGTCAATAAGTATGTAGTCGTAGTTGTTGCGGATGGCGCTGAGCTTGTGCATCAAAACGTATTCGCGCCCCGGCAGATTGACCAGCTCGATGTTGGCGCCTGCGAGATCTGCGTTGGAGGCCAAAACGCTGCCAAAACGCGTTGCGCACACGGCTTCGCGTGCGGGAACGTCGCGCAGCATCACGTCGTAAACGCTTTTGACCTTCGCTTTGTTCACGCCCATGCCGGTTGTGGCGTTGCCTTGCGGGTCACAGTCTACCAGCAGCACCTTTAATCCGCGGTAAGCCAGACTTGCACACATATTGATAGCGGTCGTTGATTTGCCAACGCCGCCCTTTTGGTTTGCGATTGCAATGACTTTGCCCATACTTTTCTCCATTATATTTATGTTATACCGTATTATAACAATCCTGCCGTGGTTTTTCAATGTTTCACGTGAAACAATTTTCATAATTTTGAAAATATTTCAATGTTTCACGTGAAACAATTATTGGAAAAGGACGCAAGCGGTGATTTGTTGCGCACGCGGACGCAGGAACGTGTGCGGCAGAAAAGTGTAAGCGTGAAATTGTTGAAGAGAAAGTGCGTGTGCGTCCGGAGAGAGCAGCGCTGACGGAGCATAAAACAGAAGCAGCCTGTTATTGCACGGGGAGCACGCACTGAGAGCACGCACTGAGAGCACGCACTGAGAGCACGCACTGAGAGCACGCACTGAGAGCACAGAAGAGTTTCTGACAATCGCGTCGCAGCGAGAATTGCAGATGCACGTCGCAGGAGGGCCTTGCCGGTGCGACGCAAAAGGATGCAGCAAAATGAATGCGGCAAAATGTATTTGACAAAGGGGCGGGATGCAGGCTCGATATTCCGCCGCGAGAAATATTTGCCGGTCGGTCACAGTAGATTTCTTTGCTTCACGGCATGGAAAGAGGTGCGTATATAATTATATATAGTATATCCGACGGCGCTTGACTGTTTCACGTGAAACAATTATACTGGTAAGCAACTGAGACAAAGGAGCGATGTATATGCGCTGGATTGAAGCGACGATCAACACCGAGAGCGGCAGGATCGACGAATTGTGCCTGCGGCTGGAGCAACTGGGAATCAGCGGTGTTGCCATCGAGGACGAAAACGATTTCAAGGAGTTCCTGGAAAATAACCACAAGTTTTGGGATTATGTGGATGACGAGCTGAATGCGCGCTACAACGGGCTGAGCCGCGTCAAATTCTATCTTGAAGACGACGAAAACGGACAAAACCTGCTTGAAACCATCAAACGCAGCCTGGAAACGGAAGTTTGCGTCAATTATATTGCGGATGAGGACTGGGCAAACAGCTGGCGCGACTGCTATGAGCCGCTGCCGATCGGGGAGAAGCTACTGGTTGTTCCCGCGTGGCTGGAGGCGGATGCGCCCGGCCGCACCACGCTGCGGCTGGATCCGGGCATTGCCTTCGGCACCGGCAGCCATCCCACAACCCGCATGTGCCTGCAGGCGCTCGAGAGCGTGAACTGCAGCGGAAAACGCGCGCTGGACCTGGGCTGCGGCAGCGGAATTTTAAGCATCGGCGCACTGCTGCTTGGCTGCGAGAGCGTGGTTGGCTGCGATATCGACCCCAAATCGCCGGATGCAGCTATGGCAAACGCGCAGCTCAACGGTATCGACGAAACGCGCTATCGTGTTTATGCCGGCGATGTTCTGAGCGATGAGGGGATGCGCAAGCGGCTTGGCAGCGGCTACGAAATTGTGCTGGCAAACATTGTGGCGGATGTGATCATCCCGCTTTCGGGCTTCGCGCGGCGGTTTATGGCGGAAAACGGCGTTTATATCTGCTCCGGCATCATAGATAACCGCGCGGACGAGGTGGAAAAGACGCTGCGCCGCGAGGGATTTGAGATCATGGCGCACTACAATGAGGAAGCGTGGCACGCGTTTATGTGCCGATGAGGCAAGAAAAGCGCAAAATGCAGGCACAGGGTTCAGCGGAGCGCGTCGCGGTGCCGCAGCGAAACCGCACGCCGGAACAAACCGTTCGGTTCGCTCGGGCGGCGCTGCTGCGGTGAACCGGCACATACAAGGCACGTTGCGCTGAAAAATGCAGGCAAAAAAACAGAAAGAATATGTAGAACCGGGCGGCGCAGTTGCCGCCCGGTTATTCGTTGCGCGAAGGAAGGACGGCGCGTGTCGAAGCTGGGACTTAATCGGTCGCGCGCTGCGGTAGAAGCGGGCGGTAATGCCGGGGGCGCGGGATAAACCGCCGCGGAAGAACTTTGCGTTACGCCGCCGCCGCGGCATAACGCCACTCGATACGGAAATCAGGAGAGAAACATATCAATATCGCTGATGCGCAGTCCGCGGTGGAAGGCGAGATTGAGGCTGTAGCCGATGAGTTTTGCGATATCGCGAACATTTTTGTCGATGTCGCGCGGGGTTACGATCATGTCGCCGGTTTCTCCGAAGGCGGAAGGGTTCAGCGCAGCGCCGGATTTTGCGGCGAGATCAATCGCAAGCGTCGCAGCGTCCACAACCGTGGGCGCGCCGACGGCGATCACGGGAATGCCGAGAGAGTCGGAATTGAGCGCCATGCGCGCGTTGCCAACGCCGCTGCCCGGCACAATGCCGGTGTCGGAGATCTGAACGGTGCGGCAAAGCCGGTCCGGACTGCGCGAGGCGAGCGCGTCCACTGCCACAACGGCGACAGGGTGCACTTTTTCGGCAACGGCACGCACCATGGCGGAGCTTTCGATGCCGGTTGTGCCCAAAACGCCGCTGCAAACAGCCGAAACAGGGCGAAACGCGCCAAACTCCTCCGGCATACGCTCCGTCAGATGCCGCGTGACCATGACATAATCAACCGCGTCCGGACCGACGGCGTCGGGCGTGATGCCGCGGTTGCCGAGTCCCGCGACGAGGAAGCAGCCGTCGGCGCGCAGCGCGGGGAAGGAACAAAGCTGCTCGGCCAGCAGCGCGCAGGCATCCGCAAACGCATTCTCCTCGCGATGGATGAGCGCGTCGAGCTCCACGGTGATATATTTGCCGCGCGGCTTGCCAAGCGCCGCCTCGCCCTCTGCGTCAAGCACCTCCACCGTGGTCACGGAAAAGTGGCCCCGGCGCTCCTTTGCGGCGCGAACGCCGGGGAGATTCGCGGTTTCCGCAGCGTTTTCGCGCCAAAGCGCCTCGGCTTCAAGCGCCAAATCTGTCCTGATTTTACCATTCATTGTGATAGACCACCCGCTATAATACAAGATTTTGTGTTTAGTATATCCGCGCAAAAAAAAGATATACTTTTTGTGAAAAAAAGCTTGATTTTTCAGACACTTGCGATTAAAATAATTATCTGTGAGTCTATATGTATAGTGCCGTATCACTGTGCGTTTGACCGCTGATACTTTTAGGAGGAGGTGGCGAAAAGAACTATGCCCAACATTAAGTCTTCTGCAAAGAGAGACCAGCTTGCCAAGGCACGCAATGCCAAGAACAAGGCTGAGAAGACCGCTCTCAAGACCATGGTCAAGAAGTTTGATGCAGCAGTTGCCGAGGGCAACAAGGAAGCAGCCGTCAGTGCCTACAAGGTGGCTGTCAAGGCTGTTGACAAGGCTGCTTGCAAGAACCTGGTTCACAAGAACAATGCTGCAAACAAGAAGTCCAAGATGACCCTTAAGCTCAACGCAATGGAGTAAGTTGCTCGAAATAACCCGCTTCGTTTCTCACCGCGAAGCGGTTCTTTCGTTTTAAAAGCAAGTTTGCCCCGATGCCGCGAAAGCAGCCACAGAAGCAAACCACCCCCGCCGCAGAACTTGTCTGCAAAGCGGGGGTGGTTTTGCCGTATAAGCAAATCCGCAGGGTAATTTTTCTGCCCTGCGGGTGAAGCTGGTCATTCAATGGGGAGTGTGGGCTGTTCGGTGGGCCTTCGGGCTTATTCGATGGGGATCCAGGCCTCAAAATAGCCGGTGAGAGTATCTCCTTCGAGAACGCTGGCGAGCAAAACGCCGCAAACCGGGCCGAAAATGCGAATATCGTTCTGCTCCGCATAATCAAGCGCATACTGCAGCAGCTTCGGCGCGAAGCAACCGCGTCCGCCGCTGTTTTTAAAAACGGTATGGATGCTGCGGCGCGAGGGGATCACTGCCATCGGGGGAATCACTTCAAAGCCGAGGGAGTCGGCATATTCGCGCGTGATGGAAAAGCCCCAGCGGAAGCTGTCCTCCGTGCCGGGCAGTGCGGCGTCCGCGTTCATTTCAAAGTAGCGGTAGTTGAAAGGCAAAACCTTCAGCCACTGGCGGGCAAGGCCCTTGAGGTCCGCGCCGATGTCGTAATCGTTGCCGACGCGGTTGATAAAGCGTACAAACTCCGGCGACTCCGCGATTTCGCAGCGATAGAGCAGCTCGTCGATCTTGCAAAGGTCGCGTCGGTGCTGCTGGCTGCGCTGCAGCAGCAGCTGGCAGCGGGCGATGGTTTCGCGCAGCTCATCTTCCTTGGCGCAGAGCATGTCCGAAAGGGAATCAACCGACGGAATGCGTACAATTTCCGCAATCTGTTCAATGGAAAAGCCGAAATTCTTAAACCACAGGCAGTCCATCAAAAAATTGATGTCCCAGTAATCGTAGTAGCGGTAGTCGTTGTTCTCGTCCTTTGTGGGGGTAACGACACCTTTTTTTTCGTAATAGCGCAATATATCGGAAGAAACGCCGAGAATGCGCGCAACATCACCGATTTTATACTTCAAGGCGAACCCTCCTTTTCCGGACCGAACTGAATACAATTATAATAAAGTTTTGGGAATTTGCAAGGTTTTTCGCTTGACATTGGAACAGTGCCAAGGTTTATACTGAATGCAGAAGCAAACAATAAAAAACATGCAGGAGGTTTACCGCTATGGCATACATGCCCCTTGACAAAAGCAAGCTTTATCTCGAAACCGAAAAGATGCCCAAAATCTGGGACCTGAGCCAGCCCTGGGGCTGGGATACCCCGCTGTGGCCTTTCCCCGGCGCACGCGCTGACCTGCAGTTCCCGCGCGGTCAGTATCTGGAGCGCTTCCATAAGCGCACCAACACCTACACCGGCACCCTGCATGCCGCTACCCACTGCGACGCTCCCAACCACACCCTGCATGAGGAAGAGGTTGACCGCGCCCGCTACGGCTACACGCTGGCAGAGATGCCGCTGGAGCACGCTATCGGCTCCGGCGTTATCGTTGACCTGACCTGGATGTATGACGAGTTTGAAAAGGCATTCAACGCCGCCGGCGGCGACCCCGCCAAGATGGGCGAATTTGCCGAGGTTCCCGGCA
>SVMK01000099.1 GCA_015067465.1 Oscillospiraceae bacterium | reverse complement strand
TGCGGCGCTCGGCAACGGCGGTCTCGGTCGTCTTGCGGCTTGCTATCTTGACGCGGCGGCAACGCAGGAAATTCCGCTGACGGGCTATGGCCTGCGCTATAAATTCGGATTGTTCCGCCAAAACTTTGATGAGGCCGGAAACCAGCGCGAACTGGCCGATGACTGGACGAAATTCGGCGATCCCTGGAGTTTCCGCCGCTATAAGCACACGGTGAAGATCGAATTCCCGGACCACGCGGTGATGGCGGTGCCCTACGATGTTCCCGTAGTGGGCTACGGCAACGATAATATTGGCACGCTGCGGCTTTGGCAGTGCGAGGCGGTTGAAGAACTGGACTTTGACGCATTCAACGCGCAGGACTATCAGCGTGCGCTGGCAGCAAAAAACAAGGCGGAGGATATCACCCGCGTGCTCTACCCCAACGACAGCGAGTGGGAGGGCAAGCGCCTGCGCATCAAGCAGCAGTATGTTTTGTCGAGCGCTTCGCTGCAGGATATTCTGCGCGCTTATAAGGAAAACCACGGCGCCAACCTTGACGGGCTGCCGGAGATGGTTGCCGTTCAGCTCAACGACACCCACCCCGCCATGAGCATTCCGGAGCTGATTCGCCTGCTGATGCGCGAGGGCTACGATTTCGATCGTGCCTTTGCGCTGACCCGCCGCGTGTTTTCCTACACCAACCACACGGTTATGAGCGAGGCGCTGGAGAAATGGGATCTCAATCTGCTCGGCAGCGTTGTGCCCGAGATTGTGGATATTCTGCGCCGCATTGAAGAGCGCGTGCAGCAGGAGCATCCGGGACTGCATGTGATCTGCGACAATGCGGTGAACATGGCGAATCTGTCCGTTTATATGGGCGTGCACGTCAACGGTGTTGCTCAGATCCACAGCGAGATTATCAAGCACGATATTTTCCGCGACTGGTACAGCGTGTATCCCGAGAAATTCACCAATGTGACAAACGGCGTTACGCCGCGCCGCTGGCTGGGCCTTTGCAACCCCGAACTGACCGGTCTGCTGGAGGACCATTGCTTCAAGGGCTTCCTGACCGATCTTGACCGTTTGGAAACGCTCAAACCCATGATCGACGCTGCGCTCATTGAGCGCTTCAACGCCGTGAAGCAGACGAAAAAACGTCAGCTTGCGGACGTGATCCGTGCACGCGAAGGCGTGGAAATCCCCGTTGACGCCGTGTACGATATTCAGGTGAAGCGTCTGCATGAGTATAAGCGCCAGCTGATGAACGCGTTTTCGATTATGGACATTTATTTTGCGCTGAAGGAAGGCCATCTGCAGGATTTCCCGACTACGGTGTTTATCCTCGGCGCAAAGGCTGCTCCCGGCTACTGGCGCGCAAAGAGCATTATCCGCTACATCAACCGCGTGGCGAAGCTTGTGAACAGCGATCCCGCGGTTTCGGATAAGATGAAAGTTGTGTTTGTTCATAACTACAACTGCTCTTATGCCGAGCACATTCTCCCCGCCGCCGATCTGAGCGAGCAGATCTCGCCTGCCGGCACGGAAGCCAGCGGCACCAGCAACATGAAGCTGATGCTCAACGGCGCCGTGACGCTCGGCACGATGGACGGCGCCAACGTTGAAATTACGGCGGCTGCCGGTGCGGAAAACGAGTATATCTTCGGCGCCACCATCGAGGATATCACCCGCATCCGCGACAGCTACCGTGCGCGCGATATTTATGAGCGCGACGAGCGTGTCCGCCGCGTGGTGGATACCCTGGTAGACGGCACTGTGGAAACCGACGACGGCCTGCGCGAGCTTTGGTCCTCGCTGCTCGACGGAGCCG
Organism: Oscillospiraceae bacterium; assembly: GCA_015067465.1. Classification (GTDB taxonomy): domain Bacteria; phylum Bacillota; class Clostridia; order Oscillospirales; family Oscillospiraceae; genus SVKR01. The sequence continues at coordinate 1,688 of SVMK01000099.1, read as the reverse complement.
GCTGGCACCGCGCCGACCACTATTATGTTCTCTATGATCTTCGCAGCTATATCGACACCAAACTTCGCGCCATTTACGACTGGCGCGACCGTGAAGCGTTCGGCCGCAAGTGCCTGATGAACATTGCCGCGGCGGGCAGATTCTCCGCCGACCGCTCGCTGCGCGAGTATGCCGAACATATCTGGCATCTGTGATGCGGGAAACATACCGATAAAAAAACCGGCCCCGGAAGAACAACGCGGTTCTTCCGGGGCCGAATTCGTTTTTCAGATCAATATGCCGTTGCAGTGGTCAATCTCATGCTGGATGATCTGCGCGGTGAAGCCGGTGTAGGTTTTTATGCGCGGGCGAAACTGTGCGTCCAGATAGCTGACTTTGATGGTTTTATAGCGCTTGGCAGGGCGCGTTCCGCTAAGCGAGAGGCATCCTTCCTCCGCATCATAGGGTTCGCTTTTGCGGGTGATTTCCGGGTTGTACATCAGCGTGTAGCTCCCGCCGTCCTCAAAGGCGATGATGCGCTTTGCGCAGCCGATCATGTTTGCTGCCATGCCCACGCAGCCGTCTTTGTGCGCCGCGAGGGTGTCCAGCAGATTCTGTCCGATTTCGGCATCTTCTGCCGCTGCGGGCGCGGACGGAAAGGAGAGAAACAGCTCGTCTTTCATAATATCACAAATCATATGCGTTGCTCCTTAAATGCGTCATGCCATCACCGCAGCGCGGGGATGGCATGAACGGAATGAATGCTGTGCGGTCTTCTTACGCGCGGTCCGTGTGGTTTTGGGGCAGATCGGTGTAGAAGGTGTAGCGGCTGCGTCCGCCCTGCTTGGAATGGTAGAGCGCTTTGTCGGCGCAGCGCATCAGCTCATCGTAGTCAAAGCCGACGCTGTCGGTGCAGGCAATGCCGCAGGAGCAGGAAACATGGACGCTTATGCCGTCTTGCTCATAGTCCGCGCGCAGGCGCTTGATCAGCCAGTTGAGCTTGTTGCGCAGAGAATCAAGCGGGATGTTTTTGACAAAGATGCAGAACTCGTCGCCGCCGAAGCGGGAGAGAATGTCGAGGTTGGAGAAAATCAGGCGAAGCTTGTTAACCGCGTCGCAAAGCACCTGGTCGCCGACGAGGTGGCCGAGGGTGTCGTTGACATTTTTGAAGCGGTCAAGATCCAGGAAGATGAGCGCATGGTTCTGGTTGGGAAGCTGCTCAAGCGACTCTTTTACCATAAATTCGAAAGATTCCTTGTTGTAAAGGCCGGTGAGCGGATCGCGCTGCACCTGCTCCATCAATTTTTCACGCTCGGTGATCTGCATATCCACGTCGCGGATCAAGCCGATGATCGAAGCGATGGTGTTGTCCTCGCCGAAGATGGGATATTGCAGAATTTCGCACCAGATATAGCGCTGCAAAATTTCGGAATAGAGCTGCACAACAACGGAAACAGGTTCGCGCTTGGAGAACATCTGCTTTGCGGTGTTGCTCAGCTTTGCCAGATCCTGCTCAGAGGCACGCCAAAGCGTTTGAGAAATCAGCTGTTTGTTTTCCGGCAGGTGTTCGGGCATCGTCCAGCCGAATTTGGAGATAAAGCTGTCCGATGTTGTGACAACAAGCTCGCGGATATTCAGTTCAAAGAAAACTTCTTCCACGCGCTCGAGTATGAGCTCGGTGCGGCGGTTTCGATGCGCAGACGCTCCAG
>SVMK01000098.1 GCA_015067465.1 Oscillospiraceae bacterium | reverse complement strand
CGAGTTCGACCATCTTCGGGTCGATCATAATCAGACGGACTTCCTCCGGCGTTGCCTTATACAGCAGGCTGAGAATCAGACTGTTCATGCAAACGCTCTTGCCCGAGCCGGTCGTACCCGCGATGAGCAGGTGGGGCAGCTTGGCAATATTTCCGCAAACGGCGCTGCCGCCGATATCCTTGCCTATGGCAAAGGTGAGTCTGCTGGCTGCTTTGCGGAAAACGTCCGTGTCGATGATGTCGCGCAGATAAACGGTGCTGACAATCTTGTTTGGCACTTCGATGCCAACCGTGGAAACCTTGTCCGGAATCGGGGCAATGCGAACACCGGAAACGCCGAGCGACAGCGCAAGGTCGCCGGCAAGGTTGGTCAGCTTTGCAAGCTTCACGCCCGTTTCCAGTTCCACATCGTAGCGCGTAACCGTAGGGCCGCGGGTGATATCGCAGATCGCCGCACCCACGCCGAAGGAATTGAGCGTTGCCTGCAGGCGCTCGGAGTTGATACGCATCTCCTCCGAGCCGTCCACCGCAGCGCCGCTGCCCTGACGCAGCAACGTGACCGGCGGATAGTTATACACGGGAGCAACAGACGCGTTTTTCTCCTCAACGGCTCTTGCAACCTCGTCCGTGGCGCTTTTGAGTTCGTCCGCCGCGATGGTTTTCTTCGCGTTGGAGCGCATCTCTCGCACCTCGGCGGTGGAGTATTCTTCGGTTTTCACCAAATCGTCCGGCGTTGCAATGGTGACGCCGGCAATTTCCGCCGCTTCCTCCACGCTGAGCGGACGCACATCCGCCGTGGGGTTTGCCGCAGGCACCGCCGCAGCGGGCGCGGGCGTCACCGCAAGGGGCCGGGGCGCGGGCGCAGCCACAGCCGCTTCGGCAGAAACCGCAACATCGGCTGCGGCATGCTGCTCAAGAACCTGTCCGGGCGTTTTTACGCGGGGGCGGGTGTTGAAAAAACCAACCTTCTCTTCCCTGTATTCTTCCGCAGGCTCATCGTCCATCGGAATATCAATCGCACGGCTTCGGCGGCGCGGATTTGCCGGCTCCGCCGCGGCATGGGCGGCGCGCTGGCGCGCTGCGCGCTCGGGTTCCGGCTCGGGAATATATTCCATACGCTCGCGGGACTTGATTTTCTCAACGATTTTTGCCGGTGTGATGCGGAACGACACCATTGCCAGCACGAGCGAAGCAAAGAAAAACACGGGGATTGCGCCGTAGATGCTACAGCTTTTCAAAGCCGATGGCGAGAAAGCCGCAGACCAGACCGCCGCTGAGCATGCGCTTGCCGTTATCATACAGCACGGGCAAAAGCTCCGTCACCTTCGGGGCGCCGAATTCGATGCGGCAAAAGATCAGATGCGCCAGCGCGCCGAGGGCCAGCGGCAGCGCGATCATGCAAATCGCTCTCGCTCTGACGGGGCGGCCGCGGTGGAGCAGCAAAATTCCGCCGCAAACCAGCAAGGCCACGGGAAAGAAATAGTAACCGTAGCCGATCAGGCCCTTGATGAAAGTGCAGAAGTATGTAATAAACAGAGCTTCCACGTTGAAATAGCCGATAAACGAAAACAACCCGACAAAAAAGCAGACAACAGCCCAGATTTCACGCCGGATCGGGCGCTGCGCGTTTTGCGCGGAAGCGGTTTTTTTGCTCGCCGCCGGGCTCTTCTTTCCTGTAGTTGCCATGAATGCTCACCTCAAAGAATTATCGTAAGTAAAATCGTGATTGCGCCGACAATGCCGCAGTAGCAGGCAAACCAGCCGAATTTTCCTTTCCGGGAAATATACTTCACAAGGCTGATGGAGAAATAGCCGGAGACCATCGCAACCGCCATGCCGATCAGATACACGGGCATCTGCGACCAGTCCACCAGGTTTTCCTTGATCGCGTCCACCAACGAAAGGATGTTGGCGCCGAGAATGGCGGGAATGGAAATCAAAAACGAGAACTTCACCGCAAACTGGCGTTCCGGCCCGCGGGTGATGCCGGCGGTGATCGTGGTGCCGGAACGGCTGAGACCGGGAACGGTTGCAACCGCCTGACAAACGCCGACAAACAGCGCATCAACCACGCTCATGTTCTTCGCGGTTTTTGCACCACGGGGCATACGGTCGGATATGTAGAGCATCGCGCCCGTGCCGAGCAGCGCAATGCCGATAAACAGCGTGGAATCGTAGAGTTGCTCAACATAGTCCTTCACCGGCAAAATCACAAAAAGCGGCAGCGTGGCAAAAAACATCATCACAAGCAGGCGCGCGCCGGTGTAGGCCTTGCGCGTTCCGCCGGGAACGGGATGGCCCGCGCTTTTGATAAAGCGAAAGCAATCGCGCACAATGGCGACAATATCCTCCCAATACACCACGCAGACGCTGACCAGCGTGGCAAGATGGAGCAAAACGTCGAAAAAGACGTTGACCTCCCCTGCCTCGGTCATGCCAAAGAAATGCTGAAAAATGGAAAGATGACCGGAGCTGGAGATCGGCAGAAACTCCGCGATGCCCTGCACCAGGCCGAGAAAAATCGATTGAAACAGTGTCATGTGTCTGTTCCTCCGAAAAATATGGAGTCGGATTTCGTCGACCCGCGTCGCAAGCGCATCCGGGCCGTTCGCAATTAAATTATATTACCACACTTTTCAAAAAAGCACAAGCACTATACGCTCACGGCGCTGCGTTCTCCGCAATGCGCAAATGCAGCCATTCCAGCGCATCGGAGAGTCCGCCGAGGGTGTCAATCAGACCGCATTCCACCGTTTCGCGCCCGGTCAAAACCGTGCCCATATCGTTGGCAAGCTCATCGGTTGCAAGCATATAGTTCAGCAGCGTTTCCCGCGTTGCGCGCGAATGCCCCGTAAGGAAGCTGACGATGCGCTCCTGCATCTGCTCAAAATAGCGGTAAGTTTGCGGCGCGCCGAGCACAACGCCCGTCAGGCGCACGGGATGGAGCGTTACGGCAGCGCTCGGCGCAATGAAACTGCGCTGCGCGGCAACGGCGAGCGGCACGCCGATGGAGTGTCCTCCGCCCAGAATGAGCGAGGCGGTCGGCTTTTTCATGCCCGCAATCAGTTCCGCAATGCCAAGCCCCGCGTCCACGTCGCCGCCCACGGTGTTGAGCAGAATCAAAACGCCGCCGATCTCCGGCGATTCTTCAATCGCCGCAAGCATGGGCATGATATGCTCATATTTTGTTGTTTTGCTGTCCTCGCCGAGCAGCTGGTGCCCTTCCACCTGCCCGATAATGGTGAGACAATGGATCTCCCCCGCCTGCACACTGCCGGTTTTTTCAATTGTTTCGGCTTCGTTCATAATAAAGCATCCCCCTGTCTGCACGTAGCATTTGCAGACAGGGGGAATTTTATAATCCGGATGCGGATCAGTTTTTCTCATAGACCGCTTTGACGCCCTTATAGGTCATATAGCAGTCAAACTTGCTGACAACTTCAAACGGCGCGTGCATGCTCAGCACGGGTACGCCGGCATCGATTGTGGAGATATTGCGCT
>SVMK01000097.1 GCA_015067465.1 Oscillospiraceae bacterium | reverse complement strand
TGATGGGATTGCTCTGTACGCTCCTTGCGGGCATTTCCATCGTGGCGGCGAAGGCGTTTTTGCACCTTCTTGCAACGCCGGATGAAATTTTCGGCTATTCGCTTTCCTATCTTCGCATTGCCCTCCTTGGTATGCCGCTCCTTGCGGTTTACAATACCTATGCTGCCGTACTGCGCGCCATGGGCAATACAAAGGTGGCCTTTTACGCTATTTTGATCTCCGCTGCCTTCAACTTTTTGCTGGATATGCTGCTGGTGGTTGCGCTGCCCTACGGCGTCTCGGGTGCCGCGGCGGCAACCGTTATCGCGCAGATGACCATGGCGCTTTTCATTGTTTTCTATGCCCGCAGAAAATATCCCGACCTCGTCCGCAGCAGCGGCTTTGACCGGGCGGCTTTCTCCGAGGGGCTTTCCTTCGGCCTTCCGCCCATGGTGCAAAACAGCATTACCTCCCTCGGCACCCTTGTGCTGCAGAACTTCATGAACGGTTTTGGTGCGGTCACGGTGCTTGCCATCACCACGGCCTACCGTGTCGATACGATGCTGTTGCTGCCGGTATTCAATCTCGCCGCCGCAATTTCCAATCTCATTGCCCGCTCCAAAGGTGCGGGGGAGGGAGAGAAGATCACGAAGTATCTCAAAAGCGGCCTGGCGCTGATGCTCGCCGTCACCCTTGTGCTGACGCTTCTTGTATATCTTCTGGGTGCGGAGTTCATTGCCATCTTTGGCGTGGGCGGCGAAGCGGTTTTGATCGGGCGGCAGTTTTTTCGCGATCTTGCCATCTTTTACGCGCTCTTCGGTACGGCGCAGGCGCTGCGCGGCGCGCTGGAGGGCATCGGCGATATCACCTATTGCAGCGCCATCGGCATTTTGACGCTGGGATTGCGTATTCTCTTTTCCTACCTCCTTAAGGCGGGCATGGATCAGCGTGCCATTGCCTTCGCCGAAGGATATTCGTGGATCTGCATGCTGCTGCTCTTCGTGCTGCGTGTTGCGCAAAAACGCCGGGAGTTCGGCCTCGGACAGACGAAAGAATAAAAAAACGAAAAAGCACCCGTCTTGCAGGACGGGTGCTCATAAAACAGTTTCAGTCCCGACAGACTATCTGTCGGGACTGTTCTTGTACATCTTTCTGCAATGTGATAAAATAAACGGAACAGATAGATAAACTTGAATTTTTTGGTATCCGTTATATCTATATTGATGTTATCCAAGATAGATGGAATACTAAAGCTGAATTTAATAAGAGTCATCCGTGAAGGTGGGGAGACCGTGCAAGGATCTCTTGTGTGTGGTATTGTTAATATCAAAAGAAGATATATTGGAGATTATGTATGAAATATGATATAGAAAATAAAAAAATAACATTTCAGCAGATTCAACAGTATTTGTACCGACTGGACATTTTGGGAGAAGTGGAACCAAGCCTGGAAACGCTTCAACGATTGCAGTATCAGCATTTGATACATATTCCCTACGAAAATCTTGACAGTATGAAAAAAATGATTACATCATTGAATCACGAGGAACTCTTTAACAAAATCATTGAAGGGAATCGTGGGGGAATCTGTTTTGAATTAAACGGACTTTATGCCTGGCTATTGGAAGGATTAGGATATCAGGTAAAGAATCATGCTGCACGCTTTATTTCAAAGCAAGAACCCGTACAAATGCGCAGGCACCGTGTGATGACAGTAACGATCGGAGGGGATAGATATCTTACTGACATAGGTGTCAATCAAGAGAGTCCCCGTCAGCCATTATTGTTAGAAGCGGATTTGGTACAAAGTGACGGCGTTGGTGAGTATAAGTTAACAAAGGACCGGTTATGGGGGTGGATGCTGTGGCAGAAACTACCTGGACACGACTGGAAACGAATATATGGATTTACTGAGGAACCACAGTTAGATATCGATTACGTCATGCCGTGTGTTTTCTGCGATCTGCATCCGCTTTCACCCATCAACAAGTTTTACAAAATATCTATATTTACATCGGAATCGAATCTTCGCATTTGGGATAATACATTCAGCATATTTAACAGTGGTAAAATAGTAGAAAAACACACTGTTTTGCCGCAGGAGTTCGATAATCTTCTTCGCTCACATTTTGGCATAGAGATTCTAAAGTAATATGACATGAGCACATGTCATAATCTGATAATAATTTGATAACAAATGTTGAAATGCTCAAATGCAATAAAAGTACTTGGTGTCAAAAAGTGTTGAAGAAGTAAATTCCAATATGTCGAACTGATAAGGGCGCACTTCTATATACCTTTCGGTGTGTTGTACGATCTGCGGTTTTGCACCGCGCCAAAGGCTCCCTTTACACAAGGGAGCCTTTCCGAAAACGGTACATATCGCAAAAAACCGACCTATGATCGTAACCATAGGTCGGTTTAACTGTTTTACGGACACCCGTCTAAAGACGGGTGCTTTTTTCATGGCATTTTTTCAGCTGCAGGTGCCGCCGGCGGCATAGATGGAACAGGTGGCATTGTGCCCGCAGGCGTTGCAGGTGTTGGCAGGGTCGCGGGCAACCGCGCCGGAGAGGAACTTGCCGACGGCTTCCTCTGCGCTGCAGACAGCACCGGGGAAGACCATCAGCCCTGCAAGAGCCGCTTCGCGCTGCTCCGCTTCGCTGATGGGGCCGCAGATGAGCGCGTCAATGCCGTACTGTTCCAGCAGCGTAATGGCATCCGCAGTGCTCATGCCCGTGTGCTCGATGAAAAAACGGCGGGTGACGCGGCCGTGATCGTCCTCAAAAAACTCAAATCCTTTGCACAGAGCCAAACTGGCGCTGACGGTGCCGTTGGTAACGGGAATAGCAATTCGCATAGATAATCCTCCTTATTTAATGCCGGCTCATCTGCGCGGCTTTCCAGCAACGCAGAACATCGTCCAGCGTATGGGTATAGTCTGTGCTGCTGCGGCGTTTGGCCTCGCTGCGGGGAATGGCAAGGCGGTTGATGCTGAAAATGGCACTCACGCCAATGTCATACGCATCGTAAGCGTTATCGGCCACATTGCCCACAATGGCGATGACGGGAACACCGGCTTTGGCGCTGCGTCTGGCAACGCCGCAAATCACTTTGCCGCGCAGGCTTTGCGCATCGATCTGCCCTTCGCCGGTGAAAACGACGTCGGTTCCGCGCAAAAGTTCGTCAAAATGCACGGTGTCTAAAACAACCTCAATGCCGCGCGCCAGCGTTGCGCCGAGAAAGGCGATGCAGCCTGCGCCGAAGGCACCTGCGGCACCCGCGCCGGGGAGTGAGGCTACGTTCAGACCCAGACAGCGCGCAATGACGCGGTCCAGGGAGCGCAGACCTTCATCCAAACGGCGAACCATGGCTTCGTCCGCACCCTTTTGCGGGCCAAAGACATACGCCGCGCCGTTTTCGCCGTGCATGGGATTGTCAATGTCGCACATGGCGGTGAGGGAAATGCCGGCGAGAAGCTCCTTTGCGGCGCTGCAATCAATGTTTGCAACCCGCGCAAGGGACTCGCCGACCGGCAGGAATTCCTGTCCGGCCTCATCATAAAACCGAACGCCCAGCGCTGCCGCGCAGCCGCAGCCGCCGTCGTTGGTGGCGCTGCCGCCAAGACCCAGCACGATGCGTGCCGCACCGTGGTCGATGGCATGGCGGAGAAGCTGGCCGACACCGTAGGTCGTGGTGAGCATGGGATTTTTCCGTCCGGCC
>SVMK01000017.1 GCA_015067465.1 Oscillospiraceae bacterium | reverse complement strand
TGATGATATCCTTCAGGGCCTTGTTCAGCGCGTGGCCCATGTGGATATTGCCGTTGGAAAACGGAGGGCCGTCGTGCAGGGAAAACAGGGGCTTGCCTTCGTTTTTCTTCAGCAGCTCGTTATAAACGTCGGTTTTCTCCCAGCGGGCGAGCATCTCAGGCTCACGCACAGGCAAACCGGCGCGCATGGGAAAATCAGTCTTCGGAAGATTCAGTGTTTCGTTAAAATCTTTAGCCATTTTTCTATCTCCAAATGTTTAGAATTCGTATGAAAAAGCATGACAGGGGCAGGCCGAAGGGACCCGCCCCGTCCGCAGCGGTAAAACCCGCCGGGTTATTTATTGTTCAAAACCGTTCAGGGAAAACTGCGTGGTTTTTTCCATGTCGTCGTCGGGATCGGTGACGATGCGGTAAGCGCGCGTGGGCATTTCGTCCACGGCAGCGGCGGAGAAGTCCGGACGCACGGCGGTGACGGGATCGTCCGCAACCTTGTCAACGGTTTCTTCGATGCTCTTCACGGTTTCGTGAATTTCGATGTTTTCGGTGGCTTCGGGGATGGAGGATGCATCCTCGGGAACAACGTCCACGATGCGCGCGGCGCGGTTTTCCTGCACGAAATCCATCTCGCCGATCTTTTCGAGGAAAGCCATCTGCCGGTTGCACAGCAGCTCCATGTTGTCCACAAACTGCGCGCTGGTTTTCTTGGCCTCTTCCAGACGGGCCTTTTCCATCTCAACCTCAAGACGGGCTTCGCGGGTGATCTGTGCGGCGTTTTCCTCGGCGTCGGCAACCAGACCGGCGGCCTTGTCGCGCGCTTCCTGCTCGATGATGTTGCCCAGGCGCTGTGCGGAAACAACGGCCATGCGCAGCGCTTCTTCGTTGCCGCGGTATTCCTCAACCTTGTCCACCAGAACCTTCATTTTGCCCTTGAGCGTGGCATTTTCCTTCTGCAGCAGCATCAGGTCGTTGGCAACGGTTTCCAGGAAATCGGCCACGGCGCCGGCGTCGTAGCCGCCGAAAACTGCCTTTTCGAATGTTTTTTCACGAATGTCCTGCGGAGTGATCATATCCATTATCCCTTCTGTCTAATATGTTGAAAGTGAAATATTTTCATGTAATGCATCGCGTCGGCGGCAGGGGCTGCGCGCTTGTGCATGCAGGGGGGCGCCGGCATATAAGCGGAGGTCCCGGCTAACATGCGGGGGGCCGACGCATAAGCGGGGGTGCTTAGAAATACATGCCGGAGCTTTCCAGCTCGTCCATCAGGTCGCCCATGAGATTCACGTTCGGCGGCGTGATGATGTAGGTGTTTGCAGCGATCTTTTTCACCTTGCCGTCCATGGCGTAGGCCACGCCGGAGAGAAAGTCCACCAGACGGCGGGTAACGTCCTTGGGAGTGGTTTCCAGATTCATCAGAACCGCGTGCTTGGAGCGGAGATGGTCCGCGATCTCGGCGGCGGTTTCGAAGCGCTCGGGCTTGACCAGGATCACCTGCATCTGACCGGTTGCAACATTGCCGATGCTGACCACGTTGCTCTCGCGGGAGCGGAGCGGACGCAGGGGCGAAGCGGGGGCGCTGCGTTCGGGCGCGGGAGCGGAGGAAGCCGCGCCGGAGGCGCCGGAAACGAAGCTTGCAAAGGGGTTGGGCCGCGGCTTTTCCGCAGCCTCGGTTTCTTCCACAACGTCGGGATCGTCGATATATTCGTCCTCATCCTCGTCGTAAGGACGGGCGAGATTTTTCAGTTCGTCAAAAAAACCCATTGAGTTCTGCCTCCGTGATGATTCAGTATTGCCGGCTGCCGAAGATGGCAGAGCCGATGCGCACCATATTTGCGCCCTCGGCGACGGCGACGGGGTAATCGTCCGTCATACCCATGGACAAAAAGTCCATGCTGATATTATCGTATTTTTTGCTGCTGTTGTCAACAAAAAGCTGCCGCATGGCGGCAAAATAGGGCCTGTTTTCGTCGGGATTCTGCCGGATCGGCGGAACGCACATCAGCCCGCGCACGCGAACGGCGGCGCAGCCCGATGCAAAGCGCAAAATTGCGTCCAGTTCATCCGGCGAAATGCCCGATTTCTGCGCCTCGCCGGCGATGGAAATTTCGATCAGAACGTCCTGCACGATGCCGAGCACTTCGGCGCGGCGGTTGATCAGGCGCAGCAGCTCCTCGCTGTCCACCGACTGAATCAGGTCCACCTGCCCGACAAGTTTGTTTACCTTGTTGGTTTGCAGATGCCCGATAAAATGCTTCGGACAGCCCGCATAGGCGCCGAGCGCGTTTTTTTCCGCAAATTCCTGCACGCGGTTTTCCCCGCAGGCATCCACACCCGCGGCAATCGCCTCGCGAACGCGCGCAGCGTCGTTCATTTTTGTTGCCGCAACAAGCAAAACAGCGCGGTCGCCGCCCGAAAGCGCCGCCGCGATGTTTTGACGTATAAGTGCAATATTTTCTGCAATGGAGCTCATTCCATAACCTTCCCCTCGGTGAGATGATCGCCGCTGACCACCACGGTGTTGCCTTCGCGCAGGGCGTTGGCGGTGCCGCTGCGGGCGATCACGGCGTAATCCTCGCCGCAGTAGAGCACGGAAACATCCTTGCGCTCAAGCTGCATGGCAGTGATTGTCCAAACATATTGTCCGCCGGTTTCCGGGTCGGTCTGCAGTGCCTGCGAAGGAACGCGGATGCCGCTGTATTCTTCAAACACCACGTTGGCCGATACGCAGCGCATGCCCAGCGTGTCGGCCAGGGCACAGTCGCACAGAAACACAACCGCAACGCTGCCGTTTTCCGGCGCGCCGATGCTCTTCACCGTGGCGTAAACGTCCGCGCCGTAGTATCTGCCGAAATTCAGCGTTGCCGTGCGCCCGACGGAGAGGTTTTTTGCGTCCTCCTCGCTCATGGCCGCGGCGAAATACCATTGATAGCTGCGCACGATCTTGCCGAATGCGCCCGCGGGAATCTCCTGCGGCGTGTCGATCATCGCTTCAAGCGCGCCGGGCGTCAGGGCGATGAGCGTTTCGGGCGTCAGGGACTCGTAGCCGTCGAGCAATGTGGAAAAAATGCCGCTGCAATCCGCGGTGATCACGGCGGTGTCGCCGTCGGTTCCGGTTTGCAGACTTTTCAGCTCGCGCTGCAGGCGGTCCAGCTCGGCCTGCGTTGCGCCGACGCTGCTGCCGGGAAACAGCAGCGAGCGCAGGTTGAGCGCGCTGCTGTCGATCCCGCCGAGCTCGTGGCGGGCGATGGCTGCGGTGATGCTGCCGACGCTGCTGCGCAGCGACTCATCGCGCGAGGTAAGGTCCTCGGCGGAGTCCAGCTCCTTGAGCGCGGCGGAAATGCGCTGAATTTCCAGCTCCAGCGCGCGGATGCGGTTTGCACGGGCAAGGCCCTGCTCGCTGTTCATGCTTGTGGCCAGCGGGGCGCCCGCAGCAACCTTCACGCCGTCGCGCGCGGTAACGTCGATATACATCTCCGCACTGGTCAAAACGCTCTCGTCGCGCACAACGATGCCGCTGGCAACGCCGCCGAGCTTCATCTCCGCCGCCACGGCCTCGGCGGTGACGGTGGTGGAACGCAGCGACCTTACCGCGTAGGCCGCCGCGTAAATCGCGAAGGCCAGAAACAGGAGAATCGCTATCAGGTTTGTAAGTCTGTCTGTTCGCTTCATAAGTGCTCCCGGGAATGTGGGGGAAACGCGGTTGGAAAAATTCGGGCAGGGCCCCGGCGCGCCGTTGGTTTTTTGCCGCTTCGCTGCCGTCAGGGGACGGCGGGCGCGGGCGCAAGCTCCAGCGGTCGGGGCGGAACGATGGTGGAGATGGCGTGCTTGAAAATCATCTGCTGCTTGCCGTCACTCTCAACGAGGACAACAAAGCTGTCAAAGCCCTTTACGCTTCCCTTTAACTGAAATCCGTTCATGAGGAAAACGGTGACGATGCTTTTCTCGCGCCTTGCGGCGGCGAGGAACTGATCCTGGTAGTTTGGTGTCTTTTGCATTTGTTTCGACTCCTTTTCGGGGCATCGAACAAATACAACGTACATTATACCATATCCGATGCCGAATGTAGAATATTTTTTTGCACAATTTCCGTGCGTTTTCATTCTACATCGGCACAGACGTAAAATCGGTCGAAACCCGGCGCCGACGCACGTTTTTCTGCGCTGCGGCAAGCGGGGTGAAAGCGCGGCGCCGCCCTTGTCGGAACCGGCTGCGCGGCAATGCCGAACCGCCGCGCCGTGCCGGTGCGCGTTCGGCTTTTTATGCGCCGTGCCAGCGCGCGGCGATTTCGTCCGCTGCCGCGGCAACGTCCGGCGCGCCCTCCCAGGCGATCCAATGCAGCGCCTCGTCGCGGCGCAGCCAGGTGAGCTGGCGCTTGGCGTAGCGGCGCGAGTTCATGCATATGGCGTCAACGGCCTCGTCGGCGCTGCAGCGGCCCTGAAAATGCTCCACGCATTCTTTGTAGCCGATGGCCTGCATTGCGGTGCAATCCGGGGAAAGTCCGCCGGAGAGCAGGTTGCGCACTTCGTCGAAAAGTCCCGCGGCAACCATTTCTTCCACGCGGCGGTTGATGCGGGCATACAGTGCGTCGCGGTCGGCATAGCGCAGCCCCACGCGCAGCGAAGCCCAGCGCGGGGGACGCAGCTTCGTGTGCGCATCGTGCTGCGTGATGGTCTGCCCCGTCAGGCGAAACACCTCCAGCGCCCGAACCAGACGCTTGCGGTCGCCCGGGTGCAGCTTTTCCGCGCGCTCGGGGTCCACTTCGCGCAGCAGCGCGCGGAATGCTTCGCCGCCGATGCGGTCGTATTCCGCGCTGAGCTCAGCGCGCAGCGCGCCGTCGCCTTCGTTTTCGGCAAAATCGCGCCCGGAGAGCAGCGAATCGATATAGAGATTCGTGCCGCCGGCGATGATCGGCACCCGACCGCGCGCAAAAATATCCTCCGCGGCAGCGGCGGCAGATTCCACCCAGCGGGCGACGGAGTAGTTTTCCGAGGGCTCGGCCACGTCGATGAGATGGTGGGGCACGCCGCACATCTCCTGCGGCGTTACCTTTGCCGTGCCGATGTCCATGCCGCGGTAAACCTGCATGGAGTCCGCAGAGATGATCTCGCCGCCGAGCCGCTGCGCGAGCAAAACGCTCAGCGCGGTTTTGCCCGTTGCGGTCGGACCGGTGACGACCAGAACTTTTTTGTTGGTTTCCTGCATGATGAAAGCTCCTTTCGGAAAGCTTCGGCCTGCGGCGGCGTGCGCCGCGGGTGGGGTGGATATATGGGAACGATGCACCGATGCTGCATCATTTTTGTTGCAAAAAATTTACATATTCGCTCTATCTTTCCGCGCGCAGCAGGAGTATACTGATGCTTGTCGCAACAAACAAAGCGAAAAAACTGCTCATACATAAGGACGGATATATATGAAAATCAAAATCACTGCTGACAGTACCTGCGATCTGCCGCAGGAACTGACCGAAAAATACGATATCGGCATTATTCCGCTGTATGTTGTCAAGAACGGACAGGCCTATGCCGACGGCATCGAGATGTGCCCGCAGGATATCTACGACCACGTTGCCGCAGGCGGCGAGATGTGCACGACGGCGGCGGTTTCCGTTGCCGACTATGAGGCGTTCTTCACCGAGCAGCTCAAAAGCTGCGACGCCGTGGTGCATTTCCACATTTCCAGCGACATGTCCTGCTGCTATCAGAACGCCTGCATCGCCGCTTCCGAACTGGGCAACGTTTACCCTGTGGACAGCCGCAGCCTTTCCACGGGCATCGCGCTGCTGGCCGTTTCCGCAGCCGAGCTTGCCGCGCGCGGCGATATGACCGCTGAGCAAATCCGCGACGAGATGCTCGTCCGCCGCGAAAAGCTCGACGTCAGCTTCACGCTGGATACGCTGAAGTATCTCAGCAAGGGCGGACGCTGCAGCGCAGTTGCCGCGCTGGGCGCCAACGTTCTGGGGCTGAAGCCCTGCATCGAGGTGCACGACGGCAAGATGGGCGTCGGCAAGAAATATCGCGGCCATATGGACAAGTGCCTGACGCAGTATGTCCGTGAGCGTCTGGCAAACCGCGACGATATCGACACCGAGCGCATTTTCGTCACCGAGTCCGGACATCTCACCGATGCCGAGCTGGAGGGCGTGATGGAGGAAATCCGCAAGCACCAGAGCTTCGGCGAGATTATCCACACCCGCGCCGGCTGCACCATCAGCAACCACTGCGGCCCGCGCTGCCTTGGCATCCTGTATTACCACAAGTAATCAAAAACGGCGGTTTTTCCAAGTTCAAACGATAGGGCAGTCCCCGGCGGGACTGCCCTTTTTGCTTGTTTTTTGGGCAAATATTACCAAAAGTTATTGAAAATTGGGGTGCTGCGGCGCTGTGCGCCGATATATTGGGTTTTGTCCCGCTGAAGCGAAGATACTGCCCGTGCGGGCGGTTTTGTGCGGCGAACGAACTCAGACGATGCGCTTAAACTGCTTGTCCAGCTCCGTTTTCGTCAGCCGGACGCTGACCGGTCTGCCGTGGGGACAGTAGCGCACCGCGCCGGAAACAACCTTTTCCGCCAAAACGGCAAGTTCGCGCGGATCGGAGCGGCTGCCGGCCTTGATGGCGGCTTTGCAGGCGATGGTGTGGCAGATGATTTCGCGCGGATCGCCGGGTTTTCCGCTGCGCAGCGTTTCGATGATCTCTTCGAGCATTGCAATCTCGCTGCCGTCCGCGTCCGCGGGTACGGCGCGCACAATCACGCCGTCGTCGCCGAAGCGCGCTATCTCAAAGCCCGCGGCGTCGAGCAGGGCCATGTTCTGCTCAAGCAGTTCCGCCTCCGCCGCGCCGGGCGACCACGTGACGGGCGTGAGCAGCGTTTGGCTCATTTGCTCGCCGAGTCCTGCGAGCAGACGGTCGAAGATGATGCGTTCGTGGCAGGCGTGCTTGTCGATGAGCAGCAGCTCATCGCCGTGCTCCACGAGAATATATGTATTCAGCGCCTCGCCGATCAGACGAACGGACGGCGCGGGTGCACCGGGGTCTGCGGCGGAAAAAGCAGGGGATGCGCCGGCTGCTGCGCCCTCGGCGGCGGAATCTGCGGGAGCGGAGCCGGAAGCATCGGATGCAGGCTCGGCGGAGAAGTCGGCTGCGGGGGCCTGGGCGTTGCTGTGGGGTGCGGCAGGAGCGCTGCGCACCTCGGGGGTAGGGTCGGAAACTGCGGCTGCGGCGGGGACATACTGCGAAGCCTGCGTGGGCACGGCCTCGGCGGGCGCGGATTGCACAGCGTCCGCCGTGCGGGGCAGGTCGGGACGCGCAACCGTGGGAGAGGCAGCATAGTTTGCGCGATTGTCGCGCAGCGTGATTTGCGATTTTGGTGCATCGGGCAGGTCAAAGCGCGTTTGCACGGGAGCGAAACCGCGCGACTGCGCCGCGGATTTTTCGGCTTTTTCCGCAATGCCGCTGCTGCGGTATTCCTCAGCGGTCATGCGGCGGAAAAAGTCCGCTTTTGGCGAAACGGTCTTCTGCGTGGAGGGGGAAAGACGGATTTCCGCGGTGCGTCGCTCGTTTTTTTCCTCCAGCGCGGAGAGCACGGCGTAGTAAACCGCGTCGAAAACCTGCTTTTCCTCGGAGAATTTTACTTCGCTCTTGGTGGGGTGAACATTGACATCCACGCGGCCGAAGCCGATGGTGATATACAGCACGCAGGCGGGGAAACGCCCGGTGAGGATGGTGTTGCGGTAGGCCTGCTCCACTGCGGCCTGCAGCGTTGCGGAGCGGAATGCGCGCCCGTTGATGAAGAAAAACTGCATAGCGCGGTTGCCGCGGCCGGCGTGCGGCGCGGAAACGAAGCCGGAAACGGAAATGCCGCTGTCGCTGCCGGAGCATTCCAGCAGATTCATTGCGGTTTCGCGCCCGAGCAGGGAATAAACCGCGCTGCGGGCCTGCCCGTCGCCGGGGGAGAAAAACTCCTCCTCGCCTTCTTTGATGCAGCGCACGGAGATTTCCGGGTGGCCGAGCGCAACGCGCAGCGCGGCGTTGACGCATGCCGAACCCTCCGCACGGTCGGACTTCATGAATTTCAGGCGGGCGGGCGTGTTGTAAAAGAGGTCTTTCACCAGCATAGTGGTGCCTTCCGGGCAGCCGCAGGGACCCATTTCGTCAATGTTGCCGGCGGAAAGGATAACGCGCGTGCCCTCGGCGGCGTTTTTCGCGCGGGTGGTGAGTTCGATGCGGGAAACGGCGGAGATGGCGGCAAGCGCTTCGCCGCGGAAGCCCAGCGTTGCGATATGCTCCAGATCGCGCTCGTCGCGCAGCTTGCTGGTGGCATGGCGCAGAAAGGCCACGCCGGCATCCTCGGGCGTCATGCCGCAGCCGTCGTCGGAAATGCGGATGCTGCTCATGCCGCCGGAGCGGATCTCCACCGTGATGTTGCGTGCGCCGGCGTCGATGGCGTTTTCCATCAGCTCTTTCACAACGCTGGCCGGACGCTCAACCACTTCGCCTGCGGCTATCAGGTCGCCAACATGGGGGGAGAGAAAATTAATGACAGACATGGTCCGTAATCTCCTTTGAAGGATTGGCGCCGCGGGCAAAAGCGGGAGGGGAGGCCGCGGCGGAATGCCGGCGGCGTCCGGGCGGTAGGCCCGCTGCCGCGGACGCGGAAACAATATACTCCATTATAGCACAATTCCGTTGAAAACGATAGAGAAAAATGATATAATAAGGTGTTGCGATGCAACCCGGCGCCGCAGCTAAAAATACAAGGACAATAACGCATTATGGCATACGAAAGAATTGAACTTTCCCGCGACGCGATTGCGGCGCAGGAGGAGATTGCACGGCGGCTGCGCGCGCATTTTACGGCACAGGGCAAAACGCCGCTCGCCATGGTGGACACTTACGGCTGCCAGCAAAACGAGAGCGACAGCGAGCGCCTGCGCGGCTATCTCGCGGAGATGGGCTTCGGCTTCACCGACGACGAATTTGCGGCGGATGTGATCGTGATCAACACCTGCGCGGTGCGCGAGCATGCGGAGATGCGCGTTTTGGGCAATGTCGGCGCGCTCAACCACACAAAAAAAGCCCGCCCGGACCAGATCATTGCAATTTGCGGGTGCATGGTGCAGCAGCCGCACATGGCGCAGAAGCTGAAAAAGAGCTATCCCATTGTCAGCCTTGTGTTCGGCCCGCATGAGCTCTGGCGCTTCCCGGAGCTGCTTGAGCGCTACATCACGCGCAAAAAGCGCGTTTTCGCCGTGGACCCGAGCGACGGAACGATCACGGAGGGCGAACCCCGCGTGCGCGACGGCAAGCCGAAAGCATGGCTTTCCGTTATGTATGGCTGCAACAATTTCTGCTCTTACTGCATCGTGCCTTATGTCCGCGGACGTGAGCGGTCGCGCCGCCCGGAGACGATTGTGGCGGAGGCGCGCAGCCTGGTGGAGCAGGGGTATAAGGACATCACGCTGCTGGGCCAGAATGTGAACAGCTACGGCAAGGATCTGGACTGCGGCACGGACTTTTCCGATCTTCTGCGCATGGTGAACGATATTCCCGGCGAGTTTGTGCTGCGCTTTATGACCTCCCACCCCAAGGACGCAACGGAAAAGCTGTTTCGCACGATGGCGGAATGCGAAAAATGCGAGCATCATCTCCACCTCCCGGTGCAGGCGGGCAACGACCGCGTGCTGAAGGAGATGAACCGGCAGTACACCGCGCAGCAGTATCTCGACAAGATCGCGCTGGCGCGCAAATATATCCCGGATCTGGTGCTGACAACGGATATCATCGTCGGCTTCCCCGGCGAAACGAACGAGGAATTTGAAGATACGCTCCGGCTTGTGGAGCAGGTGGAGTATGACGCGATGTTCACCTTCATCTACTCTCCCCGCGAGGGAACGCGGGCCGCGGCGCTGCCCGATCCGCTCACGCGCGCGGAAAAGCAGGTGAATTTTGACCGCCTGCTTGCGCTGGCAAACCGCATCTCTGCGGAAAAGCACGCGGGCTACGTCGGAAAAACGGTGGAAGTGCTCATTGACGGCGAGAGCCGCGACGAGGCCAATCCCCTCACCGGGCGCACGAAAAACGGGCGGCTGGTGCATCTTGCGGGCGAAAAAGCGCTGATCGGCAGCTTTGTCCGCGTGAAAATCACGGGCAGCACCACATGGGCGCTGTTTGGCGAGATAGAGAGATAAACCGAAGAGAGGTAAAACGGCCATGGCGGAACTCACCCCCATGAAAATGCAGTATAACGAGATCAAGGCGCAGTATGAAGATTGCCTGCTGTTTTTCCGGCTTGGCGATTTTTACGAGATGTTTGACGAGGATGCGCGCATTGCGTCGGGCGAGCTGGACCTCACGCTCACCACGCGCGACCGCGGCAAGCCCGTGGAAGAGCAAACGCCCATGTGCGGCGTGCCTTACCACAGCGCGGAGGCCTATATCGGCCGCCTGATCGCCAAGGGCTATAAGGTTGCCATCTGCGAGCAGACGGAGGACCCCGCCGTGGCAAAGGGCCTTGTTACGCGCGATGTGATCCGCATCATCACGCCCGGCACGGTGACCGAAAACAGCATGCTTGAGGAAGGCAAAAGCAACTATATCGCCTCGGTTTACCTTGCCGCAGGCGTCGGAGCGGTGTGCTTTGCGGATGTTTCCACGGGCGAGATGTGCGTTGCCGGGTTCGCGGAGGAGGCTGTGAGCCATGTGCTCAACGAGCTGGGCCGATTTTCTCCGCGCGAGGCGGTTTTGTCCGTGGGCGCTGCGGAAAATGCCGAGATTTCGGAATTTGTCACCAAGCGGCTGAACGCGCTGCCGGAGTCCGGCGGCGACAAATTCGACTTTTTGCCCTGCGCCGTGCGTGTTTGCGAGCAGTTTCGCGTTCCGGATGTGGACGCGCTCGGCCTTGCGGACGAAAACGCTGCTGTTTGCGCTGCGGGCGCGCTGCTGGCCTATATTGCCGAAACCCAGAAATTCGACCTTTCCCATATCAGCAGCCTTGAGGTGATGAACGCCGGGCGCTATATGGAGCTGGACTATACAACCCTGCGGAATCTGGAGCTGACGCAGAGCCTTCGCACAGGCGAGAAAAAGGGCAGCCTGCTCTGGGTTCTGGATCAGACCAAAACGCCGATGGGCGGGCGCATGCTGCGCACATGGGTGGAGCGTCCGCTGCTCAACCCTGCTATGATCCGCCGCCGCCTCACCGCGGTGAACGAACTGGTGTCCGACACGGTTTTGCGCCGCGAGCTGATCCATCGGCTGAAGGAGATCGGCGATATGCGCCGCCTTGTGGGACGCTGCGTTTACGGCACGGCAAACGGCAAGGATGTGAAGGCCCTTGGCGGCGACTGCGCCGTGCTGCCGGAGCTGCGCGGGCTGCTGCGCGATGCGCAGAGCCACTATCTGCGCGATATCGCGGGGATGGACACGCTGGGCGACATTGCCGCGCTGGCGGCAGAAGCCATCTGCGACGATCCCCCGTTTTCCGTGCGCGATGCGGGCATTCTGCGCGAAGGCTACAACGAGGAAACGGACTATCTGCGCTCCGTGAAGAAAAACGGCAAGCAGATGGTGATTGAGCTGGAAGCGCGCGAGCGCGAGCGCACGGGCGTGAAGAAGCTGAAAGTTGGCTACAATAAGGTTTTCGGCTATTATATCGAGATTTCCAACGCGGCCGGTTCGCTTGCGGGCGAGCTGCCGCCGGAGTATATCCGCAAGCAGACGCTGGTGAACGGCGAGCGCTATTTCACGCAGGAACTGAAGGATCTGGAAGATGCGCTTGTGTCCGCCGGAGACAAGCTCGACAAGCTGGAATACGAGCTGTTTTGCGAAGTGCGCGAGCGCGTTGCGGCTGCTGTGGAGCGGATTCAGGCGGCGGCGGACGCCGTTGCGGAGCTGGACTGCCTGTGCTCGCTCGCGGAGGTTGCCGTGCGCAACGGCTACTCCATGCCGGAGGTGGATCTCGGCCGCGAACTGCAGATCACCGAGGGACGCCACCCGGTTGTGGAAGCGGCGCAGAAGGAAACACGCTTTGTGCCGAACGACACCTACCTCAACGACAGCAGCGACATGGTTTCCATCGTAACCGGTCCGAACATGGCCGGTAAAAGCACCTACATGCGCCAGACTGCGCTGATCACGCTCATGGCGCAGATGGGCAGCTTTGTTCCCGCCAAGAGCGCCACGATCGGCATTGTGGACCGCGTGTTCACCCGCCTTGGCGCGAGCGACGATCTTGCGGCGGGCCAGTCCACGTTCATGGTGGAGATGAACGAAGTTGCCAACATTCTCCGCCATGCCACGGGCAAGAGTCTGCTCATCCTCGACGAGGTAGGGCGCGGCACCAGCACCTACGACGGCATGGCGATCGCCCGCGCCGTTTTGGAGCATTGCGCGGACAAGCGCCGCCTCGGCGCAAAAACCATGTTTGCAACCCACTACCATGAGCTCAGCGCGCTGGAGGGCAGCCTGCCGGGCGTTGTGAACTACAATATCACGGCGAAAAAACAGGGCGGCAAGCTCATTTTCCTGCGTAAGATCGTCCGCGGCGCCGCCGACGACAGCTACGGCATCGAGGTTGCGAAGCTTGCCGGCGTGCCGGACGGGATCGTGGCGCGCGCAAAGGCGTATCTGAAGGAGCTGGAGGCGTCCGGCGCGGCGCTGGGCGTTGAAAAATCGGAAAAGGCAGACCAGATCAGTCTGGTGGATATCGGCGCGGACGAGGTCAGGCTGCGGCTGCAGAGTCTCGACCTCAACAGCATGACGCCGCTGGAGGCCATGACGGAGCTGTTTGAACTGAAAAAGAAAGTTGAAGCATGAACAAACTACCCCTACCCCCTTTTTATAATTGCATGACACGCACGCAAGCCGTTCTCGGCTGGATTTATCTGCCTGTGCATATCGTTGTGCTGCCGCTGCTGCTGAATATTCTCAACAGCGTGATGGCGCAGCCGATGACATCGGGCGAGCTGAACGCGGTGTATTACCTGTTCAGCACGGTTGTGATTCTGGCCGTGACGCTGCGCTATCTGCGCAGCAGCTTCGATGTGCTGCTCGATAACCGCCGCGGCTGCTTTATGACAGTGGTGATGATGGTTTTGTCGAATTATGCGATGAGCCTGTTTATGTCGCTGCTGCTGATGCTGCTGGGGCTGGTGCAGGAAAACGCCACCACGGAGATGGTTGCGCTCTCGCAGGGACGGGACTATGCGATGCTCAAGGCGGTTGCCGTCTTTCTTGCGCCCATCGCGGAGGAAGTGCTGTTTCGCGGCGTGGTGTTCGGCTCGCTGCGAAAGCGCAGCAGAACGCTGGCGTATATCGCGTCGATCGTGCTGTTCAGCCTCTACCATGTCTGGCAGTTTGCCGTGCGCAGCGGCGAGCCGATGTATCTGCTCGCGGCGCTGCAGTATATCCCGATTTCCTATGTTCTGGTTTGGGGTTATGAGCGCAGCTGCAGCATCTGGACCACGATTTTTTTCCACATGGGCTACAACGCATTTTCGTTTTATCTCCTCGGCCTGCTGTGAGGCGAGGGGGAGAGTATGATAGGGCTTATACACAAAAAAAGAACCTTCGTCTGCAGTCAGAGCGGACGAAGGTTCTTTTTAATGTAAATGTTATAATCCTAAATCTGCTAGCGCTTTTTTAAATGCTTTCTCGCACTGCAACGAATACTGGCTAAGCCAAGTGATGTTTGCGGTATCTTTGAACCCAGATTGCACTGCCAAGTATTTGATATTCTGTATTTTCATGCGCAGAGATCCTTCAGAAATATCAGGTACTTCCTTCGAAAGCGTTTGAAGAAACTGTACAATATCCAGACGATTTCGCTTGATGACGTAGCATTCAAGAAACCTTTTGCAGCATATCTCGTCCTCTTCCATCGTCCAACGATGAACGGCAGAAGAGCGATGCGGGGTATAGGTGGGGGCGGGAGCGGCTTGGATTGAGTTGCCGCTTGCTTGAAATCTCAGAAAATCTTCATACTTTTTCAGCGCGGCGGTAAACCCATTGTGTGACTTGGCGTCAAAAGCAGCATATCCGTCACAGGATTTAATTTGCATCTGAATGTTGATAAATTGTGAGAGATCCGCAATTGCAAAAAGATTATTAATGGGGACGGTTGCAAACGTCGGATCAGAGCAAGCGTTTTCAATCCTTCCGGCATAAGCGCTGATGGTAACAGGGTTATATGCTTTTCCGTTTCTTGTCAAACTGCGAAACCAGGTTACAAACATTTTTTTTTGCTCGTTCTCTGTTACGCCGCGAAGGTTGGATTGATTATCAGATGTTGGGCCTTCGGGCGTTCTTTTATCCACAACACATTTGAATGCTTTGTGGGCGTAGTTGATTATTAGGTTGTTCATTACGCTATCCTCATCCTCTCCAGTCAGCATTAGTGCAGCATGAAACATTTTGTAGCTTTCTTCGGGTATGTTTATTTGTATATGCACCGCGACTCACCTCCGTTACATAAAGAGTAGCATAAAACATTAAGGAAGTCAAGAAGTATTTTTAAAATTTATGACTCGTTTATGTATGTACAGAAGGAGGGGGGAGAAAACAGCGGAAGCATGCAAAAAAACCGACTGCAACCCACGCGATGCGGGTGCGGTCGGTTTTTTATCATCTTTTTTCCGGCTGCGCCGGGTTTTGCCTATTCGCTGTCGGAAACAGGGGAAAACAGCGTCCATGGCCAGGCGTCCGGCGCGGGGGCGCAAAGCTCCAGCATCTCGCCCGTCAGCGGATGGGGCAGACGCAGCCGATGGCTCAGCAGTGCAAGATTGCCGCCGCGCAGGGGGCTGCCGTAGCGGCTGTCGCCCACGAGGGGGAGACGCCTTGCGGCGAACTGCGCGCGGATTTGATGGGTGCGGCCGGTGTGCAGCGTGATGCGAAGCAGCGAGAGCGCGCCGCGCTCGGTCTGCACGGTTTGGAGCAGGGTGTAGTCCAGCTCCGCGTCCTTCACGCCGCGCCGCGGGCGCTGCACAACATAGGTTTTGTTCTTTGTCCTGTCGTGAAACAGCAGATCGCGCAGCGTGGCTGCGGGTGCATCCGGAACGCCGTGAACCACGGCGAGATATTGCTTCAGAACATGCCGCTCGCCGAGCATGGCGGATATTGCCGCGGCAGTTTTTCCGTCCTTGGCGTAAAGCATCGCGCCGCAAACGGGCTTGTCGAGCCGGTGAACGCAGAAAATGCGCTGCGCGCCGCACTGCGATTGCAGCAGCTCGGGCATTCCCTCGCCGCCGGGGGCTGCGCTCTCGGACGAAACGCCTGCGGGCTTGATGCATCCGATCAGCGCGCGGTCCTCATACAAAAGCGGGATTTCCACGCGCGCGGCTTACTTGCAAAGCGCCACGGCGGTTTGCGCCGCGAGCCGGGCGTTGTTGAAAACGAGCTGAATGTTGCTTGCGAGGCTGTTGCCGCCGGTGATCTCGGAGATCTTTGCCAGCAGGAAGGGCGTGGTCTGCTTGCCGCGGATGCCCTTTTCCTCTGCCTCGGCCACAGCGGCGTCGATGGCGGCGTCGATGGAGGCTTTGTCCATGCTGTATTCCTCGGGGATGGGGTTGGTGACGAGCATGCCGTTTTTCAGGCCCATGCCGCGCTGCGCGGCGAAAGCGGCGGCCAGCTCCTCGGGGGTGTCCACGCGGTAGTCCACGCGGAAGCCGCTGGAGCGGGTGTAGAAAGCGGGGAGCTCTTCCGTGCCGTAGCCGATGACGGGAACGCCCTTGGTTTCAAGGTATTCCAGCGTGAGGCCGAGGTCAAGGATGCTCTTGGCGCCCGCGCAGACAACCATAACGGGCGTCTGTGCCAGTTCTTCGAGGTCGGCGGAGATATCCATGGTGGTTTCCGCGCCGCGGTGCACGCCGCCGATGCCGCCGGTGGCAAACACGCTGATGCCGGCCATGTGGGCGATCATCATGGTGGTGGTAACGGTGCAGGCGCCGTCCGCGCCGCGGGCAACAAGCACGGGCAGGTCGCGGCGGCTGGCCTTGGCAACGGCGTGGCCCTGCTTGCCGAGATATTCGATCTCGTCGCGGCGCAGGCCGGCCTTGAGGCGGCCGCCGATGATGGCGATGGTGGCGGGCACGGCGCCGTTGTCGCGGATGATCTGCTCCACGGCGAGCGCGGTTTCCACGTTCTGGGGATAGGGCATGCCGTGGCTGATGATGGTGCTTTCCAGCGCAACAACGCTCTTGCCGGCTTCCAGCGCGGCGGCAACTTCGGGTGCGATATCGAGATATTTGTTCATTTTCTGAGTTCCTCCAATTTTGCTTTCAGTAATTCAAGGCTGAGTTCGGGGTTGATGGTTGCCCGCGATTCGGCGCAGAGTGCGCCGGCAACAAGGCCGAACATCGCCGTTTCGGTGAGGCTGTGTCCCTCAAGCGAGGCGAGGGCGATCGCTGCCATAAAAGCGTCGCCGCAGCCGGTGGTGTTGATCGTGCGGGTGGGGAGCGCGGGCAGCTTCAGACGCTCGCTGCCGCTTGCGGCATACACGCCGTCGCCGCCCAGCGAGATGATCACGCGCTTCAAACCCGTTGCCAGCAGAACGTCCGCTGCGCGCGCAAGGCTCTCGTCGTCCGTGATGGCGATGTTGGAAAGCAGCTCCGCCTCCAGACGGTTGGGCTTGATGGTGTGGAAATAGCCGAGCGAGCTGGCGCATTTGCCAACCTTGGACGCAGATACGGGATCGACAAAAATCGGCGCCGTGCAGCGGTGGGCGATAAACTCGATGGTTTCCTGCGGAATGTTGGCGTCGAGCAAAACAAGCTTTGCCGCGTTGAGCACGGGCAGCTTCGGCGCGAGCACCTCGGGCGTGAGATGCGCGTAGATCGACATATCGTTCAAAGCGAGCACCATGTCGCCGTCCGGACCGCAGATGAAGAGATAGGTGCTGGTAGCGGCGTCGGGCACGCGAATCGCGTCGGACAGGTCGATGCCCAGTTCGCGGCAGGATTTTTCCACGCGAACGGCGTTGTCGTCATCGCCGAGGGCTGTGATCAGGCGGACATTTGCGCCGAGCAGCGCAAGATTGTGGGCAATATTGCGCCCAACGCCGCCGAGGGTGGTGCGGATTTCGCCGGGGTTGGAATCGCCGACAAGCAGCGGCGACAAACTGCGCCCGCCGACATCGACATTCACGCCGCCGACGATGGCAATGTAGTTGTCCATAAGCAATCAAACCTACCTTTCCATTACAATATTTTATAAATATTCCGGGAAATGTCAAGGAATTTCACGCCCGCTTTTTCCGCGGCGGCGCGCAGTACAAAAAAGCAGGGACAGCCGCGGAGGGCTGTCCCTGCAGAAAGGATTTTTTATGCGGATATGCCGGGATTATTTGTCCAGGCAGTAGAGGATCTTTGCGATCTGTGCGCGGGTCAGGGTTGCATCGGGAGCGAAGATGGTGCCGCCCATGCCGTTGATCACGCCTGCTTTAACAAGAGCGGTGACGTAAGCATTGTCGCAGTCGGTGAAAGCGGACTCCTTGACGGAGGGCTCCACGTCGTAGAGGTTGGCAGCGACCTTGCAGAAGTCAAGACGGGAGATGGGCTGGGTGCCGTCCAGATCAACGGAAACCAGACCGAGAGAAGCAGCCTTGGCGATGGTGGCCTTGGACCAGTTTGCGCCGGTGGCATCCTTGAGGTCGCCGTGTGCGGTCAGCAGGAGCTTGAGGGCCTGTGCCCAGGTCAGTTCGGTTGCGGGAGCGTAGGTGCCGTCGCCCATGCCGTCGATGACGCCGTCAGAGGCCATTGCGACAACGTAGGAGAAGAACCAGTCGGAGGGAGCAACATCGGTGAAGGGAGAGGCCTTCTGGGTGATACGGCCCTGGGGCTCGGCATAACCGGTGACCTTGCCGCCTTCAAAGGACTGGACGTAGTTGGCAAGAACCATGTAGTCTTCCATCACGTAGTCGAGCACGTTGACAGCGCCGTCGAACATGGCAAAGCCGTCGCCGAGGTCGCGCAGGGTGTAGTTGTAGCCTGCGAGGTTGTACTTGCCATCGAGCTTGAGGGGCTCGTAAACGCCGGTTTCGTTGTTGAGAACCTGAACGTCGGACACGCGGTATTCGCCGGTGGGAGCGCCGCACCAAACGCCCTTCTCGTCCGCCTGAACGGTGGATGGGATGTAGGTGTTGATGTTGTACTTCAGACCGGAAACATGCAGGAAGCCGCCGTTTTCGCCGGTACCGGCTGCCTTGGCGCCCCACTCAAGAGCGTCGAGGAGCTGCTGGCCGGTGATGGTCTGCAGGCAGGCCACGTTGCCGAAGGTGTGGATAGTTTTGCAGAACTTGTAGGAAATTTCGCCGGTGAGGGCCTTGTTGCGGATGCCGCCGCCGTTCATGATGGCGAAGTCAACATCCATGTCCATGTTGTCAAACAGATAGTACAGAGCGTCTGCGCAGAAGTCGCCGGTGTTGGTCTCCTGCTTGCGGACCAGACGGTTGCCGTCTGCGTCGTAGTTGTCGAAGGTGAAGTCCACGGAACCGATCACTTCGCCCAGCTTGGTGTCGAGCTCGGCGATCCAGGCATCCTCAATGGCCTTGACTTCGGCGTCGGGGGTGACATTGCTCAGATCGGTGAGCAGCTCGGTGGTGACGGCGCCGTCAGCGGTGATGGTCATCTTACCCACGGCGTCCAGATATTCGCCGGTCTGGGTGAGGATAACGGTGTGGCCGTCCTTGTCGGCAACTTCCTTCATGGGAACGGTGGAGTGGGAGTGGCCGTCGATGAAAGCGTCCAGGCCGCAGATGTTGGCAATCAGCTCTTCGCTGGTGTTGGGGGTGGAGGTGGGGTCGTCACCCAGGTGGCCGAGACCGATGACGACGTCGGCTTCCTTGGCAGCGGCGTCGATGGCCTTCTGCACGTCGGCGTACATGTCTGCGCCGGCGGAGATGCCGTAGATGTAGTTGCCGGCTTCATCCTGGAAGTATGCAGGGGTGGACTTGGTGAAGGATTCGGGGGTGGTGATGCCGACGAAGGCGATCTTCAGACCGTTGACTTCAAAGACCTTGTAAGCGTCCAGAACGGGCGCACCCTTCACGCCGTCCTTCTCGTTGTAGAAGTTGGCGGAAACGTAGGGGAACTCAGCCCAAACGTCGGTGGCGTTGATGCGGCCGTCCTGACCGTAGTCAAACTCGTGGTTGCCGAGGGTGGCCACGTCGTAGCCGGCGGCATTCATCAGCTTGATGATGGTTTCGCCCTTGTCCATGGAGCCGTAAGCAGTGCCCTGAATGGCGTCGCCGGCGTCAACCAGCAGCGCGTTGGGGGTGCTGTCTTTCAGTGCGGCTACCTTGGAGTAGGTGTTTTCCTTGTTGATGTAGGTGTGGACGTCGTTGGTGTAGTACACGGTGACGTCGCCGACCGGGTCGAGAGAGATGAGCATCTCGTCTGCGGCGAAAGCGTTCACGCCGAGCGCGAGCACCATCACGAGAGCGAGAAGCAGTGCGAGAGATTTCTTGAACGTTCTCATTGGTTTTCCTCCGTTACAAATTATCGTCCTCCGAGAGGAGGTGATTGACTTCAACAGAATACAATGTTTTCCGCCGAAAAACAAGAGGGAGAAGCCATATCCCGGCAATTCTTCGAAAAATTGGACAAATGTGAAAAATTATATTGCTTTTCTTTGTGATTACATATAAAATAAATGAACTTGTTCCGAAGCGTGCGCCGCGCCGCGCGTTTTGCGGAAAAGCATCATAATTCTGCGGTGGGGGAGGGCCCCTCGCCGAAAGGAGAAGACACACTATGGCAAAAGACAAGAAAGTTGAACAGATCACCGACATGGAGGTTGACTTTGCCCAGTGGTTCACCGACGTTTGCATCAAGGCCGAACTGGTGGACTATTCCGGCATCAAGGGACTTTTCATCCTGCGCCCGTATGGCTATGCCATCTGGGAAAATATCATGAATTATCTGGACAAGCGCTTTAAGGAGCTGGGTCACGAAAATGTTTCCATGCCGCTGCTGATCCCCGAAAGCCTGCTGCAGAAGGAGAAGGATCACGTTGAGGGCTTTGCGCCCGAGTGCGCATGGGTCACCGTTGGCGGCAGCGAGGAGCTGGAAGAAAAACTCTGCATCCGCCCCACCAGCGAAACCCTGTTTTGTGACCACTGGAGCCACGTTGTTCATTCCTGGCGCGACCTGCCCTGCAAGTATAATCAGTGGTGCTCCGTGCTCCGCTGGGAAAAGACCACCCGTCCGTTCCTGCGCGGCCGCGAGTTCCTCTGGCAGGAGGGCCACACCATCCACGCCACCAAGGAAGAGGCCGTGGAGGAAACCGAGCAGATGCTCGAAGTGTATGCCGACTGCCTGGAAAACCTGCTGGCGATGCCCGTTGTCAAGGGCAACAAGACAGACAAGGAAAAATTCGCCGGCGCAGAGCAGACCTACACCGTGGAGTGCATGATGAAAGACCACAAGGCCCTGCAGTCCGGCACCAGCCACTATTTCGGCGACGGCTTCTGCCGCGCTTTTGACATCACCTTTGCCGATAAGAACAATCAGCAGAGCTATCCCCACCAGACCAGCTGGGGCCTTTCCACCCGCACCATCGGCGGCCTGATCATGACCCATGGCGACAACAACGGCCTGGTTCTGCCGCCGCACGTTGCGCCCGTTCAGGTGATCGTGGTGCCTGTGGCGCAGCATAAGCCCGGCGTTCTGGAGAAGGCAAACGAGCTTTACGAAACCCTCAAGGCCGCAGGCATCCGCGTGAAGATCGACGACAGCGACAACTCCCTCGGCTGGAAGTGCGCGCAGTATGAGATGAAGGGCGTGCCCCTGCGCATCGAGATCGGTCCGCGCGATATGGAAAACGGCGTTTGCGTTGCCGTGCGCCGCGATAATTTTGAAAAGACCACCGTGGAGATCGCCGAGCTGGCAGCGCGCGTTCCCCAGCTGCTGGAAGATGTGCAGCAGGGCCTGTTTGACCGCGCAAAGGCCAATCTTGACGAGCACACCCGCGAGTGCGAAACCCTCGAAGAGGTCAAGAACTTTGTTGAAACCGAAGGCGGCTTTGCCAAAACCAAGTGGTGCGGCGAGCTGGCCTGCGAGCTGAAGATGAAGGAACAGGCCGGCGTGTCCTCCCGCTGCATGCCGCTCAAGCAGACCAGGAGCGTCGGCAAGTGCGTTTGCTGCGGCAAGGAAGCCACCACCGACATTTTCTGGGGCATTGCTTACTAATTAAAAATAGTCCGTGCCTGTGCACGATCGGAAGAGACCGCTTTTTGCGGTCTCTTTTTTTGCTGCTTGCTGCGCGCCGTGCGGAAAAATTTCGCTTTTTTTCAAAAAATCCCTTGACAAACACGGAAACGGCGTGTATGTTAACTGTACTAACACAAGCAATACAGTTAACACAGCGAGGTGAATTGAGTGTTTTCGATCAACTACAGAGATTCCAGACCGATCTATGAGCAGATCATGGATGAACTGCGAAAGATGATCATTTCCGGCGTGTTTGCGCCGGACGAGAAGCTGCCGAGCGTTCGCGAACTGGCGCAGCAGCTGGCCATCAACCCGAACACCATTCAGCGTGCTTACCGCGAACTGGAACAGAGCGGATATATCTATTCCGTTCCCGGCAAGGGCAATTTTGCCGGCGCGAAACACGAAGTGGACGAGGACCGGCGCGCAGCGCTTTTGAATACGCTGAGCGAAACGGTGCGGGAGCTGCGCTACCTGGGCGTGAGCGAAGAAACGCTTGCGGCATATCTCAGCGAAGGAGGAAACAAGAAATGATTGAAGTGAAAAACGTTACCAAAACTTTCGACGGATTTCGTGCGCTGAACGGCCTGAACATGACCGTGCCCACCGGCGCCGTTTACGGACTGGTCGGCCCCAACGGCAGCGGCAAGAGCACCATCATCCGCCATATCATGGGAATTTACCGCCAGGATGAGGGCGAAGTGCTGGTCGATGGCGTGCCCGTTTACGAAAACATTGCCGCGAAGGCGAAAATGGCCTATATCCCGGACGACATTTTCTATTTCATGCAGGCTTCCGTGCGCGACATGAAGGACTATTACCGCGGGATCTACCCGAGCTTCGACACCGAGCGCTACGAAAAGCTCAAGGAAATTTTCACCATGAGCGACAAGATGCCCATCCGCCGCATGAGCAAGGGTATGCAGAAGCAGGCCGCGTTCTGGCTTGCGATGTGCATCCGCCCGGAGATCATGGTACTCGACGAGCCGGTGGACGGCCTTGATCCCGTGATGCGCCGCCAGATCTGGAGCCTGCTGATGGCGGACGCCGCCGAGCGCGGCATCACCGTTTTGGTTTCCAGCCACAACCTGCGCGAGCTGGAAGACGTATGCGACCATGTGGGCATTCTCGACCAGGGCGGGCTGCTGCTTGAGCGCAGCCTGAGCGAGCTTCAGGAAAACATCACGAAAATTCAGATCGCGCTGCCGGACGGCTGCGCCCTGCCCGGTGACCTGAACATCGTGCACGAAACCGTCAGCGGCAGACTGCGCACCGTGATCGTCCGCGGCGAAACCCAGCAGGTGCTCGCGCGTCTGCAGGAGCTGCAGCCGCTGTTTGTGGACGCGGTGCCGCTGAATCTGGAAGAGATTTTTATATACGAGCTTGGAGGCAACGATTATGCAGTTAAAGACATCATTCTTTAATAAACGCTTTTTCTGGAAATCCGTTTCCAGATTCTGGCCGGTGTGGGGAACATATTTTGCAATCTGGGTGATCATGTTTCCCGTGGTGATCGTGAGCAACTTCCGCTATTATGAAAGCAGCAACATTGCCCTGCAGGACTTTGTTCTGGAGATGTCGCTGGTCGGCGGACTTGTGATGAACCTGATCTTCGGCGCGCTGAGCGCGATGGCGGTGTGGAGCTTTCAGTACAGCGCCCGCAGCGCCCACGGCACGGCCTGCCTGCCCCTGCGGCGCGAAAGCGTGTTTTTCTCCGCCGCCGCATCCGGACTGCTGCCCATGCTGGCGGCAAATGTGGCGGTTTATCTGCTGGCGCTGCTGGCAGAGCTGTATGTCGGCTTTGCCGATCCCTCCCGCCTGGCGTTCGGCCTGCTCATCAATTCGCTGATGACGGTGTTTTTCTTCGGCTTTGCCACGCTGTGCGCGCAGCTCACGGGCAATGTTCTGGTGCTGCCCGCGGTTTACGCCGTGCTCAATTTTGTGTGCGTCGGTCTGGAGCTGCTGGTGCGTGTGCTGCTGCTTGCGTTTGTGTTTGGCATGAACGGCACGGCGGACAACATGATGCTGCGCCCGCTCTCTCCTGTTGTCTGCATCGCGATGGACTGCCAGGTTGTGAACTACGGCCGGTGGAATGTTGAGCCTGCCACGCTGGAAAACGTGTGGATCCTTGCGGTTTACGCCGCAGTGGGCGTTTTGATGCTCGTCGGTGCGCTGCTGCTTTACCGCCGCCGCCGTATGGAAACCGCCGGCGATGTGGTTGCCGTCAATGCGCTCAAGCCCGTGTTCCGCTGGTGCATGGCGCTGGGCTGCGCGGTTTGCTTCGGCTGCCTGATGTATGCGATTCTCTGGGGCGGCTCTTACCACGGCATGGAGCAGGCTTTCTTGCTGGTATGCATGCTGCTTTTGATGATTGTCGGCGCGTTTATCGGCTGGTTTGCGGCGGAAATGATGATGAAAAAGTCCTTCCGCGTGTTCCGCAGCGGCTGGGGACAGTTTGCCGTGTGCTGCGTGCTGATTGTTGCGCTGATGTGTGCGGCGGAGTTTGACCTGTTTGGCTACGAGCGCTATGTTCCCGCACCCGAGAAGGTTGTCTCCGTGAAGATTGACACCAGCGGCGACGAGGTTGTGCTGCGCGAGCCGGAGAATATCCTTGCCGCGTGCGAAGTGCACCGCGAGGTGACGGAAAACAAGGCGATCAACGAACGTGACGCATGGGAGCTTTACGGCACCCAGGGTGATGTTTACGGCGAATATGTGTATTTTACCTACGAACTGAGCAGCGGACGCACGGTTGAGCGCAGATATGAGCTGCCCTACCGGCTCAACGCCCCGGAAACTTACGGCTCCGTTGCCACGCTGCAGGAGCTGATCAACTGCGGCGAGGCGATTGCTTACCGCAAGCAGCTGGCGCTGCCCGTCACGGCGGCCACGGTGGAATACGGCAGCGTGAACTGGCGCATGAGCGCGCAGGAGTGGGCGGATGCGCTCGGCTATGAAAGCGCGCAGGCCTTTGCCTGCTGCAATGTGCTCGGCATGACCCGGCAGGAATTTGACGCGCTGAGCGACGATTTGCTGCGCGAAAAGCTCTGGGAAGCCGTGAACCACTATGCCGACTTCGGCACGGACGGCGGTTACTATGACGAATACGGCAACTACTACGCTGATGATTACTATTATGAGGCATACCATTACGACGGCTTCAGCTACACCTCCGCTGCGCATCCGATGTTGGCGAAAGAATTCCCGGCCGGCGGCGTTCCGATCGACAAGATCGACACGCTTGACTGGAGCCGCGTGAACTTCTGGTACGACGTGGTTTTCAGCGCCGAGGAGATTGTTGAGCTTTACAACGAGTGCATCGTGCCCGATATGGAAGACGGCACCATCGGCCGCTACTGGCTCATCTCCGACCGCGATTACTACGAAACGGTTTATGCCGCAGGCATCAGCTTCGACCTTTGCGAAGGCGTGCCCGGTGCGAAAAATGACCACGACGTGCGCAGCGACCATTTCTACACTGTGCCGACGGTGGATTCCGTCCGCACCAACGCATGGCTTGCCGACCACGGCGTAACGCTGTATACGATCGCGGAGAAATAAACGGACAAACAGCAAAGCATCCCTTTTTCGCAGCGCGCCGTGTGCGGGATTTCCCACCGCGCCGCCGTGAAAAAAACGGGAGCGGGCGAATCGTCGCCCGCTCCCGTTTGCGTGCTTTTTGCGCGGCCGTTCTGCGGCGGAGAATAGAAGAAACTTCGCCCGCCGCCGACAAATTCGGTGATATTTCACAAATCATATAAAAGTGAAAAAAAGCCCTTTACTTTAGCTCGGTAGCGTGCTATTATGGCAGCACATTAAAACTGTTTTTTGAGGAGAAAACCCACCATGAAAAAGATTATTTGCCTTGCACTTGCAATGATGATGCTGCTGGCCCTGTGCGCCTGCGGCGAGAAGAAGGAAGAAGCGCCTGCCGCTCCCGAAGCCGTGACCTTCACCATGGGCATCGACGCAGAGTATCCTCCCTTCAGCTACATTGATGACAACGGCGAGTACGCCGGCTTCGACGTGGAAGTTTGCCGCGCAGCCTGCGAAAAGCTGGGCTGGAACTTCGAAGTTTTTGCCGTGAACTGGGACGAGAAGCTTGTGCAGCTCGACGCTGACGAGTGCGACTGCGTGTGGTCCGGCATGACCATTCTCGACAGCATGAAGGAAGCCGGCTATGTGCTCTCCGCTCCTTATTACGACAGCACCCAGGTTATGCTGGTGAAGTCCGACAGCGGCTTTGCTTCCTCCGCCGACCTGGCCGGCAAGGATGTTGCCGTTCAGCTGGGCACCTCCGGCGAGGCACTGCTGGCTGACGACGGCGATCTGGCCGATCTGGCAGCAACTTTCAACAACGTGATCACCTGCGACAGCTTCCTGAAGTGCTTCACCGAGCTTGACGGCGGCGCGGTTGACGCCGTGTTTGTCGACATGCCCGTTGCCACGGCATATGCTGCCGAGAACGAAGGCTTCACCGTTCTCAACGAGAACCTCGGCGCTGAGCAGTACGGCATTGCGTTCCGCTCCGGCGACAGCGAGATGTGCGCTGCCATCGAGGGCGCGGTTGCCGAACTGGTGAAAGACGGCACCTATGCCAAGATCGCAGAAAACTATCCCGACATCATCAACAACCTGCTGTTCATCAACTGATTTTTTAACGCGCGGCGCGCCGCCGCATTGACGAACAAACAACAAAAACCCGGAAGCGGAGAAGCATGATCCGCTTCCGGGCTTTCGTGCCGTTTAAGCAAAAGATAGAAAAGAGGGATTTCCGTGACATTGTGGACAATGGTAATCAAGATGAGCGAGGGGTTCGGCAAAACCTGCGCGATCTTTTTCCTTACGCTCATATTTGCCCTGCCCCTCGGCATGGTTGTGGCGCTGCTGCGCAAGAGCAAAAACAAGATCATCTCCAACAGCGTCCGATTCATCATCTCCGTGCTGCGCGGCACGCCGCTGATGCTGCAGCTGCTTGCGGTTACATACGGTCCGTACTATCTGTTTGACATTTCCGTATCGAGAAACAAGCTGATCCCCGTGGTGATCGCATTTTCCATCAACTATGCCGCCTACTTTGCGGAAATCTACCGCGGCGGCATCGAGTCGATCTCTGTGGGCCAGTATGAAGCGGCGGAAGTGCTCGGCTACACCCGTGCGCAGACGTTTATGCGCATCATTCTGCCGCAGGTGATTAAGCGCATCCTGCCGAGCGTGACAAACGAAATCGTCACCCTTGTCAAGGACACCTCCATGGCGTTCACCGTTTCCTATCAGGAAATGTTCACCATCGGCAAGCAGATTGCAAACTCGCAAACGAGCTTCCTGCCCTTCGTCGTGGCGGGCGTGTTCTACTTTGTGTTCAACGCCGCGGTTGACTTTGTGATGGGCAAAACCGAAAAGATGCTTGATTATTATCAGTAAAGGAGGGCGCCGCCGTGATTCTTCAAATGGAACATATCAAAAAAAGTTTCGGAGATCTGCAGGTCCTCCGCGATGTTTCCCTGCATGTGGACGCGGGCGAGGTTGTGAGCGTGATCGGTCCGTCCGGCTCCGGCAAATCCACGCTGCTGCGCTGCGCCACCATGCTGGAGCGGGTGGATTCCGGCAGCATCCGCTACATGGGCGAAACCGCCGTGAGCACGGACGAATACGGCAACACAAGCTATGTGGACGCCGCCGCGCTGAAAGGCATCAAGCGCTATTACGGGCTGGTATTCCAGCAGTTTAACCTCTTCCCCCATCACTCCGTTTTGAAAAATATCATGGACGCGCCGCTGCATGTGCAAAAGCGCGAGAAGGAAGAAGTGAAGGCTGCGGCGATGGAGCTGCTGCGCAAAATGGGTCTGGAGAGCAAGGCGAATGCGTATCCCTGCCAGCTTTCCGGCGGACAGCAGCAGCGCGTGGCGATCGCCCGCGCGCTGGCGATGAAGCCCGAGATCCTCTTTTTCGACGAGCCCACCAGCGCACTGGATCCTGAGCTGACCGGCGAGGTTTTGAAGGTGATCAAGCAGCTGGCGGAGGAAAATATGACCATGGTTGTCGTTACGCACGAAATGCCTTTTGCCCGTGCCGTGAGCGACCGCGTGATCTTCATGGACGGCGGCGTGATCGTGGAAGAAGGCCATCCCGAGGCGGTGTTCGGCAATCCGACACAGGAGCGCACGAAGCAGTTTTTGCAGAATTATCAGCGATGAAAAATATTGACTACACGGTTTTGGACCCCACGGGGAATATCACGATTCTGGTGGAAACGGCGGTTCCCGCGCAGTCGCAGCCTTTTTGCGCGTTTGAACTGATGCAGAAGGTACGCGCTGCGGAGCAGGTCGGCTTTGTGGCCGATCCGCCCGAAGGCACGCCGTACGATTTTGCGCTGCGCATGGCGGGCGGCGAATTTTGCGGCAACGCAACAATGAGCGCTGCCGTGCTCTGGTGCGCCCGCCGCAGCATCAAGCGCCGGACGGTGCTGGTGCGCGTGAGCGGCGCGGAGCAGCCGGTTCCGGTCACGGTTGCCCAGTTGCCGGACGGCGGCTGGGAGGGCGCTGTGGAAATGCCGCGCCCGCTTGCGATCGAGATGGTCAGCCTCAAGCTGGACAACGAGGTTTTCCGCCTGCCGCTGGTGCGCTTTGCGGGCATTTCCCACCTGATTGCAACGCAGCCCATGGAGCGCGAACTGGCCGAGCGGGCGGTGCGCCGCTGGTGCATGCAGCTGGGTGCGGACTGTCTGGGTCTGATGCTGCTGGATATGCAGAAAGCGACGCTGACGCCGCTGGTGTATGTTCCCGCGGCGGAAACGCTGGTTTGGGAAAGTTCCTGCGCGAGCGGAACCGCAGCGGCGGGCGCGTATCTCGCAGCGGCAACGCAGGGCGAGGTTTTCACCAATTTCCTTGAGCCCGGCGGGATTCTGGGCGTCTCGGTGCAGCCGGACGGACGGATCATCCTGAGCGGCACGGTGAAAATCCTGCAGAGAACGCGGGGCGGCGTAAAGCCTTGAATTACAAGCACTTGCGCGCAATCATAAAAAAATATTGAAAAAAACACAAAATATAGCTTGCTTATTGTCAAAACCTGTCATATAATAAATGCATCGGGTAATGTTATGGTTAACCCGATATGATTTTGACAGGTTTTGAGGAATCGGACGATGAAGAAGCTGGCTTTGCCATTATGCATCATATTGGTGGCGGCACTGATGTCTGCAATCAGCGGAAAACAGGCCACCACGCCGGAGGCACCGCCGATACAATCCGTATCGGAAGCGGCCTTCTCCATCCGCAACTCCGAGTGCACGGATGCAACCAGTTTCCTTGTTGGAAAATTCTTTGGCGATAACGGCTCGAAGCTCACCTTCACCGGCGACGGCTATGTGACCGAGGTGAAAAAGGACTATTCCACGACCACCGGCGAATACACCCTCACCCAAACGGAAGACGGCTCGGCGATGCTGCTGGAAGTCAGACACATCGACGGCGAAGTGAAGCTTTATTCTTTCTATCTTGCCTCGCCGGACGGCGACTTTGTTCTGATGGATGCCGACGGCGTTTCCGTGAGCTATAAGCCGATTCAGTAAAATCCCGCAACACAA
>SVMK01000016.1 GCA_015067465.1 Oscillospiraceae bacterium | reverse complement strand
GCAGAATAAACGCCGGCGGCGGAGAGCACGTAGCGGGCGGAATAGTCGCCCTTTGCGGTGTGAACAAGATAGCCGCCGTCGGTTTTTTCCAGACCGGTGACGGGGGTGTTTCTGTAAAGCTCAACGCCGTTGCGCACGGCAACTTCGGCCATCGCAAGCGCATACTCCCACGGGCAGATGATGCCTGCGCTGGGAGCCCAGAGCGCGCCGACAACATTGTCGGCAATTTCCGGTTCCATGGCCTTCACTTCTTCGGCGGAGAGCACGCAGATGCCGGGCACGCCGTTTGCGATGCCGCGGTCACACAGCTTGCGGACGTGGGCGAGATCGGCCTCATCAAAAGCAAGAACAAGGCTGCCGCATTTTTCAAACGGAACGTCCAGCTTTTTGCACAGCGCGGGCGCGGCGTTGCAGCCTTCCACGTTCAGCTTGGCCATAAGTGTGCCGGGTGCGGGGTCATATCCTGCGTGGATGATGGCGCTGTTTGCTTTGGTCGCCTCGGCGGCTACGTCGCTGTGCTTTTCCAGAACAGCAACGCGAAGATTGTATCTTGAAAGCGCATACGCGCAGGCCGCACCGGTT
Source organism: Oscillospiraceae bacterium (assembly GCA_015067465.1). Lineage (GTDB taxonomy): Bacteria > Bacillota > Clostridia > Oscillospirales > Oscillospiraceae > SVKR01. Next base: position 28,934 of record SVMK01000016.1, on the reverse strand, counting down.
ACGCCGCAGCCGATGATCAGCACGTCATACATGATTCCGAACCCCCTCGGGTGAAAAATTATTCCAAAAATATTCTACTATTTTACTTTGATACCGCAGACAAAGTCAATACTGAATAAATAATTCACATTTTATTCATGTAAACTGATAAAAAAGCGCCGGAAAGGCGGGGCGGGCTTGGTGAGTACGCACCCGCAGCGAAACGGGGAAAAGCGGGCGTGCGCGCTGCCGGGAAAGATCAAAAGAGGTCGCTTTGCCCGGGCAAAGCGACCTCTGAAAATCTGTGCGTGTCCGTATGCGGTTGGGTGGGTTTAATTTGCCGGGCAGAAGACAAAGGCTGCGTCAACAAAAGCGGGAATGTCCCATGCGTCCGCATCGCGGATCTGCAGAGTGTATTCGATCTCGGTGACGGTGTCGATCCCGTTTTCGCTGAGCCGGTCGTTGTCGAAGGAAATCTCGGAATATGCTCTCTTTCCGGCGGCAACGGAATCGCCCCAATAAGGGTCAAGCATAAATCCGTTCACGGAAACATCGTTCCAGTAAAAGCCGAGGGAACGGTCGGTTTTGTTTTCCAGATAGCAGTTGAGCGTGTAGCCCCAGTCTCCGTCGGGGTTAACCGAGGTGATAACAAACGTGCAGTTTTCGTCATCAACGCACACGGTTTCTCCGATGATCGGCGTGCGCTGCGGATAAGACACCTCCGCTGCGGAAAGGCCGGTGGGGTAAATTGCGAATGTTTCTTCGATGTGCGGATCCGCCAGCCAGTCCTCGCTGTCGCTGACGCGCAGCAGGAACTCAACTTCGTCAACGACGGAAATGCCGAGCCGGTTCAGCTGGGATGCGGAAAACTCAAAGGAAGAATTTTCCTTTTTGCCCGCAGGAATCTCGGTGGCCCAGAACGGGTCGCACATAAAGCCGTTGACGCTTACGCTGTCCATGCTGAACATCAGCGCGGCGTTTGTTTTGTTGTCGCAATAGACATTGAACGTAAAGCCCCAATCGCCGTTGGGATCAATGCCGGTGATTTTCATCGTGCAGACATCGTTGTCAACGACGGTGATCTCGTCCGTGATGTATGCGCTTTCGTCAAACACGGTGTCGGCACCGTCATCTTCCCAGGCTTCGAGTGCGTCCGGATAAATCTGGGATGCAAGGAGTTCGCCGGTGCCGTCTGCGATGAAGGAAATTTCGCATTTTGCGGCGTCGGCACCGTCGAAAACATGATACATACCCACGGGAATGTAAATCATCATGGGCAGAAAAGCCACCATCAGGCCGCCGGACTCATAGCCCGCCTTGTCCACGATGATATCCACTTTGCCGAAAGAATCGGAAAATGTGATGTCGGTGATGTAGGGGGTGTCCTCCGCGCCGATCAGTTCGTCAAAAGACTGCTCTACGGCAGCGTGCAGCTCTGCCATGATTTCTTTGTGTCTTGCTTTGCTCATGACGACGGAAACAGAGCCGTCTTCGTTGACGGCGGCGGAGTGATAGCCGTTTTCTTCGGCGTAGGCTTTTGCGTCGAATGTGCTCATGTCCTCGTCTTCAAAAAAGGAGGCGGGAAGCGTCAGTTCGACCGTGAGCAGGCGCTCGTCCACCTCGACGGAACCGCCGGACTGCGGTGCGTCGGCCGGCTGCGAAGACGCGGGCTTGGGTGTCGGTGTGGCTGCCGGAGATGCATCGGCGGATTTTCCGCCGCAGGCGGCAAGACCGAGCAGTATCGACAAAATCAGAAGTATGCTGAGCAGTTTTTTCATGGTTTCTCCTCTCTGGTGTATGATTGGATATGCGGAGGGGGCGCTGTAATTTGCAGACAAAAAGCCGCTGCAAGCGTTCGGTGCTTGCAACGGCTTTGGTGCCGGTGGTGGGACTCGAACCCACACGGTGTTGCCACCAACGGATTTTGAGTCCGTCACGTCTACCATTCCATCACACCGGCTCGGCAAAATGCATTATACACGAACCAACCGCGTTTTTCAAGGCAAAAATATATTGTCGCGGAGAATTGCGTTTTTGTGCCTCGGGCGGAGAAAAAATATCTGCGGCGGAGAAATTATACTATCATTTTTCGGGCGGGTATGTTACAATGTATTAGTTATATTGTGTCCAAAGACGCCGGGGCGGATTCGGACAAGGGAGGAAGCAGAGATGAAGAAGGTTCTGGTCCTTGAGGATGAAGACAGCATTCGCAGCTTTGTTGTGATCAATCTGCGCCGTGCCGGGTTTGAGCCGGTGGAAGCGGTCTGCGGGATGGAAGCACTCGACCGCCTACGCGAAGATCCCGAGATCCGCGTGGCGCTGCTGGATGTGATGCTGCCGGATATCGACGGCTTTGAAGTCTGCCGCCGCATCCGTGCCGAGGGCAGCAGCATCGGAATCATTATGCTTTCCGCCAAGGGACAGGAGATGGACAAGATCACGGGCCTTGTCAGCGGCGCGGACGACTATGTTACAAAGCCCTTCTCCACCGCCGAACTGACTGCCCGCATCGACGCCCTTTACCGCCGCACGGGAGAAGAGCCCGCGCCGCGCCGGGAGGACGAGCTGCGGCAGGGACCGTTTGTGCTCAATCCGCGCACGCGCGTTCTGGAAAAAGACGGAAAGCGCATCAAGCTGACGCAGATAGAATATGCGCTGATGCTGCTCTTTATGAAAAACCGGGGCAAGCCCCTTTCGCGGGAAGAACTGCTCTCGCAGATCTGGGGAAAGGAATATATCGGAGAGGACAAGGTTGTGGATGTGAATATCCGCCGCCTTCGCGTGAAGCTCGAGGAGGACTCCGCTTCGCCTGAATACCTCCACACGATATGGGGCTACGGCTATCAATGGGACACCTGAACAAAACCACACCCGAAAAAGAAGGCGCAAAGCGCCGGGGACTGAAGCGGCGCTGGACGCTCACCGTGTTTTTGCCTACGGCGCTGGTGCTTGCCGCTGCCGCGGCGGCGTTTGCGCTGTATGCCTGCCTTGTTCTGCACGGCGGATGGGAAGCGGCGGCGTTTGCGGCATGTGCCGGCGGCGCGGCTATCGTGGGCGTGTGGCTGCTCGGCAGCGGCTATCTGCGCCATGTGACGGACGGGCTTGCCGGGTTGACCGAATTTGCCCGCCGCATCACAAACGGCAGCTTCGGCCTGAAAACTGAGCACTTGCCGCCGGATGAGATCGGAGACCTTGCCGAGGAGATCAACGCCCTTTCCGCCGACGTTGCGCGCAGCGGCAAACTGCAGACGGAGTTCATTTCGTCCGTTTCCCACGAACTGCGCACACCGCTGACAGCAGTGACCGGCTGGGCGGAGGCACTGAGCTATGACGAAGGAATTCAGGGAGATTCCCGCCGCGGCGTGGAGATCATCGCCAAGGAAACGGGACGCCTGACCAAAATGGTGGAGGAACTGCTGGAATTTACCCGCATTCAGGACGGGCGGTTCCGGCTCAACATCGAAACGGTGGATGTTGCCGCAGAGGTGGAAAACGCCATCTACACTTACAGCCGTCTGCTCCAGCAGGAGGAGGTTGCGCTCAACTACGATTGCGATGAGGAGAACGTTCCGCCCATCATGGCCGATCCGGAACGGCTGCAGCAGGTTTTGCTGAATATTCTGGACAATGCCGCAAAATACGGCAAGGACGGCGGAACAATCGAAGTGTCCGTAAAATCGGACATAAAATCCGTGATAATAACTGTCAGGGACCATGGACCCGGCATTCCCCCGACGGAACTTCCGCACATCAAGGAAAAGTTTTACAAGGGCTCCGGCAGAGCACGCGGCAGCGGCATCGGCCTCGCGGTGTGTGAGGAAATCGTTTCGCGCCACGGCGGCACGCTGCAGATCGAAAACGCCGAAGGCGGCGGTACGATTGCGGCCGTGAAGCTGCCGGTGAAGCAATAAAAGACCAACCATTCCCAATTTGAAAAGAGACTGAAACTATGGCAAAAAACAGTGATTGCAGCAAAGGCTGCTTCAAAACAAGCATTGGCGGTCAGGCGCTGATTGAGGGCATTATGATGCGCGGACCGGAAAAGCAGGCGATCGTCTGCCGGCTGGCGGACGGCACGCTGCAGAGCAAAACCGAAGGGCTGAAACCCACGCCGAAAATCCCCTTTCTCCGCGGCATTGCGATTTTTATCAGCTCAATGGTCAACGGCATGAATGCGCTGACCTATTCCGCGGAACTTCAGCCCGAGGAATTTCAGGAGGAACCCTCCAAATTTGACCGCTGGCTGGAAGAAAAGCTGGGAGGCGAAAAGGGGCAGAAGGCGGTCATCGCCGTTGCCGTTGTGCTGGGCATTCTGTTTGCGGTGGGGCTGTTTGTGCTGCTGCCCGCATTTTTGTTCGAACTGCTGCCCTCCGGCATCCACCTTGTTGTGCGCTGCCTTCTTGAAGGTGTGATTCGCATTGTCATTTTCCTGATCTATCTGGCACTGTGCACCCGCATGAAGGAAATCAAGCGCCTTTTCGCTTACCACGGCGCGGAGCACAAAGCGATTTTCTGCTATGAAAAAGGTTTGGAACTGACGGTGGAAAATGTGCGGATGCAAAGCCGTTTTCATCCCCGCTGCGGCACCAGTTTTCTTGTTGTGATTATGATTATCAGCATTCTCGTTATCTCTGTGATGACATGGGTGCTCAGCCTGATCCCCGGCATTGCGGGACTGCCGAAACTGGCAGCTTCGCTGGTGCGTGTGGCGGCCAAGCTGATTCTGCTGCCCGTGGTTGTGGGCATCACCTATGAGATCAACCGCTGGGTTGGCCGCCATGACGACAATGCGATTGCAAAAATCATTGCATGGCCCGGCAAGCAGATTCAGCACCTCACCACCAACGAGCCCGACGATGGCATGATCGAGTGTGCCATCGAGGCGGTGAAGATGGTGATTCCCGAAGAAAAGGGCGCGGATGCGTGGTAATGCAGCGATGCCGAAAACTTACAACGAACTCTACATCGGCCTGCGCAAACAGCTGCGCGACGCCGGAGTGGAAGCCGCTTCGCTGGAAGCGCGGCTTTTAACGGCACATGCCGTTGGAAAAACACAGGAAAAACTACTGCAGGACCTGCAGCTTTATGCCTCACCCGAACTGGAAAAGCGCGTTTCGGCAGTCGCGGCGCGGCGATTGCGCGGCGAGCCGGTTGCCTATATTACGGGCAGCTGGGAGTTTTACGGGCTGGAGCTGACGGTGAACCGCGATGTGCTGATTCCGCGCGCGGACACGGAAGTGCTTGTGGACAAAGCGCTGGAACTGCAGAAGGACCGGCAGGCACCGCTTCGCATCCTGGACCTTTGCACGGGCAGCGGCTGCATCGGCTGTGCGCTGGGACACATGCTGCCGCAGAGCCATGTGGTGCTTGCGGATCTGAGCTTGAAAGCGCTCAACTGTGCCAGACAGAACGTTCGCCGCTGCGAGCTTGGCGCGCGCGGCGTGTGCATCGAAGCGGACGCGACGGCGGTACCCCCGCCGCAGATCGGCAGCTTTGATATGATTGTGAGCAACCCGCCGTATATTGCGCGCGATGAGCTTGTGCAGCTCGACGGCTCCGTGCGCGAATATGAGCCGCACATGGCGCTCGACGGCGGCGAGGACGGACTGGATTTTTACCGCGCCATACTCAGACACTGGCGGCCTTTGCTGCGGCGCGGCGGCTGGCTGCTGTTTGAAATCGGCGAAACGCAGGCGGCGGATGTGGAGCATCTGATGCGCGTTGCGGGGCTTTCCGGCATCGGAACGGTGCGGGACACCGCGGGACTTGACCGCGTGGTGTTCGGCAGAGAATGAGCATGTCCCACCGGCGGGAAAGTGCATGATATGTGCACGGCTGCCGGAGGTTCGGAAGAATTAGAAAATTTGAAATAAAGAGGTAAACGGTTATGGCAGCAAAGAGCAAAACTCCCGTTGAAACCCCGGGCGTTGCAAGCGATAAGAAAAAAGCGCTGGAAACTGCGCTGGCACAAATCGAAAAAAACTACGGCAAGGGCGCCATCATGCGTCTGGGCGAAGATATTCCCGTGAATGTAGAGGCGGTTTCCACCGGCTCGCTGTCGCTGGATCTGGCGCTTGGCGTGGGCGGCGTTCCCAAGGGCCGCATTGTCGAGATTTACGGACCGGAATCTTCCGGCAAAACCACGCTGGCACTCCACATCCTTGCCTCCGCGCAGAAGCTGGGCGGCGAGGTTGCGTTTATCGACGTTGAGCATGCGCTGGAGCCGGCCTATGCCCGCGCGCTCGGCGTGGATATCGATTCTCTGCTCATCTCTCAGCCGGACACCGGCGAGCAGGCGCTGGATATCACGGAAGCGCTGGTGCGCTCCGGTGCGGTGGACGTTGTGATTGTGGACTCCGTTGCGGCGCTGGTGCCCCGCAGCGAGCTGGAAGGTGAGATGGGCGAGAGCAGCGTTGGCGTTGTGGCGCGCCTGATGAGCCAGGCGCTGCGCAAGCTGGCGGGCACCATTTCCAAAACCAACTGCATCGTTGTGTTTATCAACCAGCTGCGTGAAAAGATCGGCGTGATGTACGGCAATCCGGAAACCACCCCCGGCGGCCGCGCACTGAAATATTTCTCCTCCGTGCGCATTGATGTGCGCCGCATCGAAACGCTCAAGGTGGGCGGCGAGATGGTTGGCAACCGCACCCGCGCGAAGATTGTGAAAAACAAGGTTGCGCCCCCGTTCAAAGAGGCGGAATTCGATATCATCTACGGCGAAGGCATCAGTAAGGTCGGCGAAATTATCGATCTCGGCGCCAAGCTGGAGATTATCGAAAAGGCCGGCGCGTGGTTCACCGTTGCGGGCGAGCGTCTGCAGGGCCGCGACAATGTGAAGGAATTTTTGTTTAAGCATCCCGAGATTTGCGACAGTATCGAGCAGCAGATCCGTGAGAATTCTTACAAGCTGATGACGCCGCAGGCACTCAAGGCAGCGCAGGTTGCGGGCCGCGCGGTGGACGTTTCCGCGGACGATTTTGAGGGATAAAAGCCGAAGCATCGCGCGTGACGCAATGCGAAAAACGGCGGAATACGACGGCAAACGGCGGATTCCGGGCCCAAAGCCCGGACGGCCCCGCCGGGAGGTTATGAAAGTGACGGCGAAAGAACGGGCGCTTGCCATGCTCAACAGACGGGACTATTCCCGCGCGGAGCTGCTGCGCAGACTGGTGGAAAAAGGCGAGGACGAAGCGGCTGCCGCAGAAGCGGTGGAGCGGCTGGCGGAGCTTGGCTTTGTGGATGATGCGCGCTATGCGCCGCTGATCGTGCGCCACTATGCAGCAAAGGGCTACGGCGCCCAGCGCGTGCGCATGGAGCTGCAAAAGCGCGGCATTCCGCGCGAACTGTGGGACGCCGCCATGGAAGAGATGCCCGTGCAGGACGATGCAATCGACCGGCTGCTGCGCGCGAAGCTGAAAAGCGATGCGCCGGACCGGGCGGAACTGAAGCGGGCAACCGATGCGCTTTTGCGCAAGGGCTACGGCTGGGATGAAATCAAATCTGCCGTTGCCCGATATCACGGCGAAACAGAAGGACTTGACTGATATGTCTAAGGAAAAAATCGCGCTCATTTCTCTGGGCTGCGCTAAAAATCTTGTTAACAGCGAGCAGATGCTCTGCCTGCTTGACGACGCGGAATACACGCTGGTGCCCGATCCCGACGGGGCGGACGCCGTGATTGTAAACACCTGTGGATTTATCGACTCGGCGAAGAGCGAGGCGATCGACAATATTCTTGAGATGGCGGCGCTGAAGGCTGAGGGACGGTTGAAAAAAATCATTGTTGCCGGATGCCTGTCTGAGCGCTACCGCGGCGAAGTTCGCAATGAGCTGCCGGAAGTGGACGCGCTGATCGGCGTGGGCAGCTTTGCCGATGTGGTGGATGTTGTGCGCCGCACGCTTGACGGCGAAACGGCTGACAGCTTCGGCGATATCAATGCGCCTGTAGACGAGGTTGGCCGCTATCTGACCACCGGACCGGGCTGGGCGTATCTGCGCATTGCGGAAGGGTGCGACAACCGCTGCGCCTACTGTGCCATTCCGGATATCCGCGGCAAATTCCGCAGCCGCCCGATCGAAAACGTGGTTGCGGAGGCGAAAGCGCTCTCCGAAGCGGGCTGCCGCGAGCTGATTGTGATTGCGCAGGATATCACCCGCTACGGCACCGATCTTTACGGCAGACGGCGCCTTGCCGATTTGTGCAGGGAGATTTCCGCGCTCGACGGTGTGGAATGGATTCGGCTGCACTATCTCTACCCCGATGAATTCGACGACGAACTGATCGACGAAATCGCAGCAAACGAAAAGATCGTGAAATATCTCGATATTCCGATTCAGCACATCAACACCGGCGTGCTCCGTCGTATGAACCGCCGCGGCACGGGCGAAGAAATCCGCGCGCTGTTTTCCGCGCTGCGTGAGCGTATCCCGGGCCTTGTGCTGCGCACCAGTCTGATCACCGGCCTTCCCGGCGAGGGCGAGGCGGAATATGAAGAACTGTGCGAATTTTTGCGTCAGGCGCGCATTGAGCGCGTTGGTGTGTTTCCGTTTTCTCCTGAGGAGGGCACGCCCGCAGCGTCCATGCCCGACCGCGTGGAAACCGAGGTTGCGGAGCGCCGCGCGGAGCTGATTATGGATATGCAGCAGGGGATTATGGAGGATTATTACGCATCGTGCATCGGCAAGACCCTGCGCGTGCTCTGCACGGGCGAGGACGGCGCGTATCTGACGGGCAGAAGCTATGCCGACTCGCCGGACATTGACGGAACGGTTTATTTCGACGGAGATTGCCTGCCCGGCGATTTTGCGCAGGTGCGCATCACAGGCCTGATGGACGGCGAATTGCTCGGCGAGCAGATTTGAAAGAGAGGACTTTGATTTGAACACTGCAAACAAGCTTACGATTCTGCGCGTTGTGCTCATCCCGGTGTTTCTGGTGATTCTTTACTGGGGCTTTCCTTACAGCAACTGGGTGGCGCTGCTGGTGTTTATCATTGCGAGCGTGACCGACACGCTTGACGGCTGGGTGGCGCGTCACTACAATCAGGTGACAACATTCGGCAAATTCATGGATCCGCTGGCGGACAAGATGCTTGTGATGGCGGCTATGTGCTGGTTTGTGCAGAGCGGCCGCATGGCGGGCTGGGCGCTCGCGCTGGTGCTGCTGCGCGAATTTGCCGTTTCCGGCATGCGCCTTGTTGCGGTGGAACGCGGCGTGGTCATTGCCGCGGCGTGGAGCGGCAAGGTGAAAACCGCCGCCACGATGGTGTGTCTTTGCCTGATGCTGGCGTTCTCCTTCCCTTGGCTGGATTGGCTTTGCGTGATTGTGGTTCTCGCAACAACGCTGTATTCCGGCGCGGAATACTTTATCAAAAATAAAGACGCTTTCAAGGGCGCTTGAGCGCCGCGATGGCATGAAAAGACCAAAAGGGACACGGAATAATTCCGTGTCCCTTTTGGTCTTTTTTTGTGTGTATGGGCGAAACGGGGCTTGGTGAGGAGCGCAATCGGCCTTATCTGCGCCGCGGATAGGGTTTGCGTTCGTCCGTGATGCCAAGCAGATAATCGGTGCTGGTCTGGTAAAACTGCGCCAACCGGATCAGCACGTCGGAGGGGATATCGTTCTCACCGGTTTCGTATTTGGAGTAGCCGGTTTGCGACATGCCGAGATACTTGGCAATCTGCGTTTGATTCATGTCGCGGTCTTCTCTGAGGTCACGAAGTCGTGGATACATTTTTCATCACCGGGAAAAGTATTTCATAACCTGAAACAGATTATTGCATTATAACCTGTTTCAGGTTATAATATCCGTGAGGTGATTTACATGCGATTTTACCGAAACAGCATACGCGATGTGTATTATGCCATGCAATTGCCACGCCTGCCGGACTACGATGACGCGGCGTGGGAGAGCGGGGAACGCTTTGCCAAAACGCTGAGCGGGGAGCAGACGGTGCTGTTTGCGGACTATATGACGCATGTTTCGCAGCTGCATGAAGAGGAACGGAAACTGTGCTTTCAGCGCGGCTGGCTGGCGGCGCAGCGGCATGAAGCGAGAACGAAAAAAACACCTTGACACCATTTCGGGCAAATGCTAATATACTGTTGTTGTGAATATTTTTTGGCAAAGAACCGGAAAAGTAAGGCTTTTCCCCGTCTCAGAGAGATGCCGCGCATGGCTGAAAGCGGTGTTGTCGAGGGTGGGCCGGAAGTGCGCCGGGGAGCCTGCGGGGGAGGAAATGCCCTTGCGTTGCCGCCGCGTTAAGGCGGAAAGCGGTCAGAAGTGCCGCAGAGTGAAAAACGGGAGTGGAACCGCGTTTTGAATGAAACGCCTCTCATGGTGATGCAGCCATGGGAGGTTTTTTTGTTTTTCCAAACAGCATCTCCCGCCTCGGAAAGGAAACTATGTTCAACGATCTTCGCGAAACCGTTCGGGCCTATAAGGAAAGAGACCCCGCCGCAAGAAGCACGCTGCAGATTTTGCTGCTTTATCCCGGTGTGAAGGCCGTGAGAAACCACAGAAAAGCCCACTGGTGCTATGAGCACGGCCTGTTTTTTCTGGCGCGTCTGATTTCTCAGGCCAGCCGCCGTGCCACCGGTATCGAGATTCACCCCGGCGCCAAAATCGGCAAGCGTCTTGTCATTGACCACGGCATGGGCATCGTCATCGGCGAAACCGCCGAGATCGGCGATGACTGCCTGATCTATCACGGCGTAACCCTCGGCGGTACGGGCAAGGATCAGGGCAAACGCCACCCCACGATCGGCAACAATGTGCTGATTGCCACCGGCGCAAAAGTGCTGGGGCCGTTCAACGTTGGCGACGGGGCGCGCATTGCCGCAAACGCCGTTGTTTTGACTGAAATTCCCGCAAATGCAACCGCTGTCGGCGTACCCGCCCGCGTGGTGCGCATCGCGGGAGAAAAGGTGAACTATGCCGCGGAAGTGGACCAGATTCACGTTACCGACCCCGTCACCGCAGAGCTTGCCGCCCTGCGTGAGAAGCTGGAACAGTTGGAAAAACAGGGAAATACATCCGAAAGATAAGGAGAAACGATATGATACTCTACAATTCCGCAACCCGCCAGAGAGAAGAGTTTGTGCCCAATAATCCCGACCTCGTCAAAATGTACACCTGCGGCCCGACCGTTTACCATTTTGCCCATATCGGCAATCTGCGCAGCTACATTATGGAGGATATTCTGGAGAAGAGCCTGCGCTATGCCGGCTACAATGTGAAGCGCGTTATGAACATCACCGACGTCGGGCACCTCACTTCCGACGCCGATGAGGGCGAAGACAAAATGCTCAAGGGCGCACGCCGCGAGCATAAAACCGTTATGGAGATCGCGCAGTTTTACACCGATGCGTTTTTTGAGGACTGCCGCAAGCTGAACATTAAGCGTCCCGACGTTGTGGAACCCGCCACCAACTGCATCGACGAGTATATCAAGATCATCACCAAACTGATGGACACCGGCTACGCCTACTTTGCCGGAGGCAATGTGTATTTCGACACCAGCAAGCTGGAGCGTTATTACATTTTCAACGACTTCAACGAGGAAGATCTTGCCGTTGGCGTGCGCGAGGGCGTGGAGGAAGACACCAACAAGCGCAACAAAAACGACTTTGTGCTTTGGTTCACCAAGAGTAAATTCGAAGATCAGGCTTTGAAATGGGATTCTCCCTGGGGCGTGGGCTATCCCGGCTGGCATATTGAGTGCTCCGGCATTTCCATGAAGCACCTCGGTGAGGACCTGGATATCCACTGCGGCGGCATCGACAATGCGTTTCCCCACCATACCAACGAGATCGCCCAGTCCGAGGCATATCTCGGCCACCACTGGTGCAACCACTGGATGCATGTTTTTCATCTGAATGCCGCCACGGGCAAGATGAGCAAGAGCAGCGGCGAGTTCCTTACGGTTTCGCTGCTGGAGGAAAAGGGCTACGATCCGCTGGCCTATCGCTTTTTCTGCCTGCAGGGCCACTACCGCAAAGTCCTGGTGTTCACATGGGAAAACCTGGACAATGCACAGAGTGCATACAACAAGCTCATCGCCAAGATCGCGGCACTCAAGCCGGGCAGCAGCAAGGTTGTTTCCGAGGATTTCTATGCGCTGAAGGAGAAGTTTACCGCGGCGCTGAACAACGATCTGAACACCTCGCTCGCCGTCACTGCGCTCTACGATGTCCTCAAGGCAAAGACAACCGACGACACCAAACTTGCCGCCATTGACGATTTCGACCGCGTTCTCGGCCTGGATCTGATTGATAAAGCGATCGAAAAGCGCGCAGCGGATGCCAAAGCGGCAGCCGCAGCAGCCAGCACGGAGTATGCCGTTATTGCGGAAGACGGAACGGACGATGCGGAAATCACCGCAAAAATCCTTGCCCGCCGCGATGCGAAAAAGGCAAAGAATTTTGCCGAAGCCGATCGCATCCGCGATGAGCTGAAAAATGCAGGAATTGAAGTGACCGATATCCCCAACGGCGCAAAGTGGAAGCGCGTTTGATGCATGCAAACAGGGTCTGTTGCAATGTTTTGGCATTGCAACAGACCTTTTTTGCATTACCAAAAAATGACCTCATAATTGATTTTATTTAAATTATATGCTATGATGTATAAACGAATGTGCCGACGTAAATGCTATAGGCGAATAATCAGCGAAAGAGGCGTTTATCATGATGCATGAGCATACACATGAGCATAGCCATGAACATAGTCATGCGCATGCGCACGATGGCGGCGCGAGCCACTGCCATTCCCATGCGCACCCGCACGAACATCCCCATACCCACCCCCATTCCCACGGCGAAATTTCCGCCTTTGACAGCTGCGATCAGGCAGCGGCGCTGATGAGCTATATGCTCGACCACAATCGCCACCACGCCGATGAACTGCATGAGCTGTGCCACAAGCTTGAGGCCAGCGGCAAGAATCAGGCGGCGCTGCTGATTGAAGAGGCGGTTGACCGCTTCAACGAGGGCAATGTGCTCTTGGCGGCTGCGCTGGAAAAACTTGGACAGGAGTGAGCAGGTATGTGTCTTTCCACAGTATACAAAACTCGTAACGGCGAGCAGACCAAAATGGCGGAATATGTCAGCGGAATCCGTGCCGAGGGCAAGCGCATCACGGTGACGGATATCATGGGAACGGAAACCGTGATGTTCGGAACGCTCAAGTCCATGGATCTTGTGACCAACCAGATCATCATCGAGGACGACGCCGAATGAGATATGAGCTGATCCGCGAGATATTCAACCAATGCTCCGGAAACCAGATGCGGGATGTGTTTGTCAGCGAAATTGAAACGGACGATCCCGAGGCGCACCTGCGCGCCGGCCTTGTGGGCAAGGAAATATCCGTGGAGCGGATTCAAACCGCAGACGGCGTGATTTTTGAAGTGATCACCGACGGCCTGCATCAGCGCTTCAGCTACACGCAGGACTGACCGCGTTAACAAAAAACTTTTCAGATAATTTGAAGGAGGTTGTCATGGCAGTATGCACGATTGCCGTTGCCGGCAAGGGCGGCACCGGAAAAACCACGATCTGCGGCATGCTGATCGACTGGCTTTGCAAGCAGGGCAAGGGGCCCGTGCTGGCCGTTGACGCTGACGCAAACTCCAACCTCAACGAGGTTCTCGGTGTCGAGGTGGAAACCACGCTCGGCGATATCCGCGAGGAAGTTGCCTCGGCGGACATTGTGCCGAACAGTCCCATCCCCGCGGGAATGACCAAGCAGGACTATCTGGACTGCAAGTTCAACTCCGCGCTGGTTGAAGAGGATGATTTCGACCTTCTGGTCATGGGACGCACGCAGGGCAAGGGATGCTACTGCTACGTCAACGGTCTGCTGCAGACCCAGCTGCAGAAGCTGGAAAGCGGCTACCGCTACATGGTTGTCGACAACGAAGCCGGCATGGAACATATCAGCCGCGGCATCCTGCCGTCGGTAGACTACATTGTTCTGGTTTCCGACTGCTCCCGCAGAGGTGTTCAGGCAGTTGCCCGCATTGCGGAGCTGGTGAAGGAAATCAATATGCACCCGAAAAAAATGGTGCTGATCGTAAACCGCGCGCCGAACGGCAAACTCAATGCCGGAACGCAGGAAGAGGTTGACAAGCATGGGCTGGAGCTCATCGGTGTTGTACCGCAGGACGAGATGGTTTACGAATACGACTGCGACGGCAAGGCAACAACCCGTCTGCCGGAGGATTCCCCGGCCAAGAAGGCAGTCACTGAAATTGCGGAAAGATTATTTCAATAATCCTAAATAAAAAAATAACAGTTAACCACGAAGGGAGAAGAAAACTTTATGGCATTCAAGCGTGTACCCCAGAAGTTTACCGCAACGGTCAACGAAGTGACCATCGGTACTGGCGACAAAGCAATCACTCTCGGCGGCGAAAATGTTCTGCCGCTGTACAGCTTTGACGCACCCATCACCAACAAGGCTCGTGTTGGCGTTCAGATCACTGACGCCGGCTACGACAAGACCGTCCCCGCTCTGGCTGCTTACTACGCAGGCGCAGAGACCATCGCCGACATCGCAAAGAAGGCATCCGAGATGCCCGGCGCCGATTTCGTCGTTCTGTCCCTCGAAGGCGCAGATCCCAACGGCGAAGACAAGTCCGTTGAAGAGTGCGTTGCACTCGCAAAGGAAGTTGCTGCAGCAATCGACTGCCCCCTCGCAATCCAGGGCAGCAAGAATGTCGAGAAGGACGCCGTCCTGTTCGACAAGCTCGCTGAGGCTCTGCAGGGCAAGAACGTTCTGATGGTTTCCTGCAAGACCGAAAACTACAAGACCGTTTCCGCTTCCGCTGCAATCGCTTACAGCCAGAAGATCTCTGCTGAGTCCGCTGTTGACATCAACCTGGCAAAGCAGCTGAACGTTCTCATCTCTCAGATGGGCGTTAAGGCTGAGTCCTATGTCATGAACGTTGGCGCCGCTGCTGCCGGCTACGGCTTTGAGTATGTTGCATCCACGCTCGACCGCGTTCGCGGCGCTGCCCTGACGCAGGACGACGCAATGCTGCAGATGCCCATCATCACTCCTGTCTGCGACGAAGCATGGTCCGTTAAGGAATCCATCGTTTCCGAAGAAGACTTACCCGAGTGGGGCGCAAGAGAAACCCGTGGCGTTCAGATGGAAGTTGCCACTGCTGCTGCCTGCCTGGCCGGCGGTTCCAACGCTGTGATTCTGCGTCACCCCGAATCCGTTAAGACCATCGCCGCTCTGATTGCGGACCTGACCTAAGAAAGGAGGAAGTTATATTATGGCACTCAAAGGACTGGATATTTTCAAGCTCACCCCCAAAACCAACTGCAAAGAATGCGGTAACCCCACCTGCATGGCTTTCTCCATGAAGGTTGCACAGGGCGCCGTCGGCATCGAAAAGTGCCCCTACATGTCTGAAGAAGCAAAGGCAACTCTGAACGAGGCCAACGCTCCCGCAATGAAGACCCTGAAGTTCGGCGCCGGCGAAACCGAGAAGACCCTCGGCGGCGAAACCGTTCTGTTCCGTCATGACAAGACCTTCGTGTCCCAGAGCGTGTTCGGCGTCAACGTTTGCGCCGGCTGCTTCGACGAGCGCATTGCTGAAGTTGAAAAGGTCAGCTACGACCGTATCGGCGAGCACATGTACACCGAAGCTCTCAACCTCAAGTTCAGCGGCGACAAGGCTGCTTACCTTGAGCTGGTCAAGAAGGCCATGGGCCACGGCCGCGCTCTGATTCTCGAGTGCACCTGCGTGGAAACCGCAGCTGCCGCTCTGGAAATCTGCGCAGCAGAGAAGCCCATCCTCAACGGCGCAACCCCCGAGAACTACAAGGAAATGACCGAGCTCGCCCAGAAGAACGGCGTTCTCCTCGGCATCTCCGCCGGCGATCTGGATGCTCTGTATGACACCGCCGCCGCTGTTGAAGCTCTGGGTTACAAGGATCTCGTTCTCGATGTTACCGGTGCAACCGCCAAGGATACTTACGCAAACGCCATCCAGGTTCGCCGCGCAGCTCTGAAAGACAAGGATCGCACCTTCGGCTATCCCTCCATCGTCAACGTTGCCAAGGTTGCTGCCGGTGATGCCACCATGCAGACCGCTCTGGCTTCCATGTTCGTTCTGAAGTATGGCTCCATCATCCTGATGGATAGCATGACCTACGCTCAGGCTCTGCCTCTGTTCGGTCTGCGCCAGAACATCTTCACCGATCCTCAGAAGCCCATGAAGGTTGAGCCGGGCATCTACGCCCTCAACGGCGCAGACGAGAACAGCCCCTGCGTCACCACTGTTGACTTCGCACTGACCTACTTCATCGTTTCCGGCGAACTGGAGCGTTCCGGCGTTCCCTGCAACCTGATCATCTCCGATGCAGGCGGCTACTCCGTCCTGACCGCATGGGCAGCCGGCAAGTTCAGCGCAGGCACCATCGCAAAGTCCTTCAAGGAACTCGACATCGAGGGCAAGATCAAGAACCGCACTCTGATCATCCCCGGCAAGGCCGCAGTTCTCAAGGGCGAACTCGAAGAGCAGCTTCCCGGCTGGACGATCGTCGTTGCACCCAACGAGGCAACCGGCCTGGTTAAGTTCATGAAAGACTACAAGTAATTATAAGTAAGGAGACAGCGAACTATGGGTAAATTTATCGTTATCGGTGAAAGAATTCACTGCATCTCTCCCGTTATCAAGAAGGCAATGGAAGAGAAGGATCCCGCTCCCATTCTGAAGCGTGCTGAAGAGCAGCTCGCTGCCGGCGCAACTTACCTCGACGTTAACATCGGCCCTGCCGAGAAGAACGGCGAAGACCTGATGAAGTGGGCCGTCACCCTCCTCCAGGAGAACTTCGACAACGTTCCCCTCTGCCTGGACACCGCAAACCGCAAGGCCATCGAGGCTGGTATTTCCGTTTACAACCGCAGCAAGGGCAAGCCCATCGTCAACTCTGCTGACGCCGGCGACCGTATCGAGAACATCGACCTGGCAGCTGCCAACGATGCAATCGCTATCGCTCTTTGCGCAAAGACCGGTATCCCCTCCGACAACGATGAGCGCATGGCTTACTGCCAGGAGATGCTCGAGCGCGGTATCGGCCTGGGCATGGAAGCTGAGGATCTGTGGTTCGATCCTCTGTTCCTCGTCATCAAGGGCATGCAGGACAAGCAGCTCGACGTTCTCGGCTTCATCAAGGATCTGTCCGACATGGGTCTGAACTCCACCGGCGGTCTGTCCAACGTTTCCAACATGACCCCGAAGCACATCCGTCCCATCCTCGACAGCACCACTGTCGCCATGGCTATGTACTGCGGCCTGACCTCCGCTATCGCTAATCCCTGCGATGTCCGCCTGATGGAAACCATCAAGTCTGCTGACATCATCAAGAACAACTCCCTGTACGCTGACTCCTTCCTGGAGATCTGATTTACAGAAGTTTTTCAGCAAACACCTTATACATTAATATGACACGAAAGGAACGATGAGCTATTAGCGCTTTAACCGATCTGATTTACGGCGGTGCAAATGCAGCTGCCGGTCTGGCAGAAGATGCCGTAAAGACTGCTATCGAAAAGTATGGTGCGGAAAAGACCGCTGCATTCCCCGATACTGCGTATTTTTGCCCGACAATTTACGCCGCCACCGGCGTAAAGGTGCGTACGCTGGGTGATCTTCCTGCCTGCCTTGGCGTGATGCGTTCTCTGATCTCCGGCAAGGAGGATCTGAACGAGGCACTCAATGCGGGTCTTGCAACGGCTGTTGCAGCTGAGATTCTTGAACTTCTCAAGTATGTTGACTGCACAGCGCCCTACGAAAACGAGAGTGGGATCGGCTTTGTTCCCGATGCTGTCATTCGTTCGCTGGGTGTTCCCCTTGTCACCGGCGATATCCCCGGCGTTGCCGTTGTGATCGGAAAGTCCGATGATGCGGCCGCTGCGGCGGACGTTGTCCGCGACTACCAGGAAAAAGGTCTGCTGACCTTCCTGATCGGTGATGTCATCGAACAGGTTCTGGGCGAAGGAGTTTCTGCCGGTCTGGAATATCGTGTGGTCCCTCTGGGCCACACGATCACCAGCGTAATCCACGTTGTCACCGTCGCCATCCGCGCCGCGCTGATTTTCGGCGCGGTGGCGCCCGGTGATCTCGCGGCCCTGCTGCAGTACACGCGCGAGCGTGTTCCCGCGTTTGTCAACACCTTCGGCGCACCGGACAGCGTGACGGTGGCTGCCGGTGCCGGCGCCATTGCGCTCGGCTTCCCCGTGGTTGCAGACGTGGATCTTGGCGATATGCAGGTTCCCGGTGCGCTGGAGTCTGTTTGTGACCACAGCGCCACCGTTGCCCGCTCGCTGGAGCTGCGCCATGTTCACATCAAGCCGAAGCCCGTTTCGCTGGCTGTCAGCTTTGGCTCCGCGTTTGAAGGCGAGATTATCCGCAAAAAGGATACCCATGTGGAGTTTGACTCCGATCACAACCGCACCTGCGAGTTGGTGATTATGCGCGATGCCAATGAGGTTGAAGACCACAAGCTCACTCTCGTAGGCCCCGCGGTTCCCGATCCCGGCGAGGATGTTGTCCGTATGCCTCTGGCAGTGATTGTTGAAGTCAGCGGCAGCAAGATGCAGTCGGACTTTGAGCCCGTCATCGAGCGCAAAATCCACGCCTGGTTCAACTATATTGAAGGCGCAATGCACACCGGTCAGCGCAATCTGCTGCGTATCCGCATCAGCCGCGCAAGCTGGGAGAAGGGCCTGCGTCTTGAGGACTATGCAGAAGTCCTGTATTCCATGATCCGGAGCGAATTCGGCTCCGTTGTCGACAAATGTCAGGTCACGATCTACACCGACCGCGAGGCCGTGGAAAAGGTGCTGGAAGAGCTTGCCATGCCGCGCTACAATGCGCGCGACAAGCGTCTGGAAGCCCTGACCGACGAGAGTGTCGACACGTTCTACACCTGCACGATGTGCCAGAGCTTTGCACCCAACCACTGCTGCGTGGTCACCCCGGAACGTCTGGGCCTGTGCGGCGCTGTTTCCTGGCTGGATGCCAAGGCTACGTTTGAGCTTGTTCCGACCGGCCCGAGCCGTCCGATTGAGAAGGCAGAGCTGGTTGATGAGCGCACCGGCATTTACGAAACCGTAAACCGCAAGGTTGCGGAAGCAACCCGCGGCGCGGTGAGCACGGTTTCCCTGTATTCTCTGGTTGAAGATCCCATGACCAGCTGCGGCTGCTTTGAGTGCATCTGCGGCGTGGAGCCGATGAGCGGCGGTGTTGTGGTTGTAAACCGCGAGTATGTTGGCATGACCCCCACGGGCATGTCCTTCGGCGAGCTTGCATCCCTTACCGGCGGCGGCGTGCAAACGCCCGGCTTTATGGGGCTTGGCCGTCACTTCCTCGCCTCCCGTAAGTTCATCAAGGCTGAAGGCGGACTGATCCGTATCGTCTGGATGCCGAAGGAACTGAAGGCGGATCTCACCACCCGCCTGAACAAGACGGCGAAGGAACTTTACAACATCGAAAATTACTGCGACATGATTTGCGATGAGACCATCGCTACCGATGCGGAAGGGCTGTATGCTTTCCTTCAGGAGAAGGGACATCCCGTCCTGACTATGGATCCCATCATGTAATTTTGTCGGGGAATATACCCGGTTATGCAAACGCCCGGAGGAGCCGACGCTTCCCCGGGCGTTTGTTGAAAGCAGAGTAATATATAAAGAAAAAGGAGATAAATAACAGTGTATACCGTAATCTTCAAGATTGAGAACAGCGGTGATGTTAAGGTGCAGGCCGAGCAGGGCGAAAACCTGCTGGAGCTTGCCCGCAAAAACGGCGTTGCAATCGATGCACCCTGCTCCGGTAACGGCACTTGCGGCAAATGCCGCGTGAAGCTGATCTCCGGCACCGTGGAGACGGAGAAAAATCCCCACCTGAGTCAGGAAGACTTTGACGAACAGTGGCGCCTTGCCTGCCAGTGCCGCGTTGTTGGCGACGCTGTGATCTGGGTGCCCGGCTCTGCGAGCGCATTCCGCAACAATATCAAAACCGCGGACCTCGGCTCCGATGAGGAACTGGCACGCTATGAAAGTGCGCTGGATGAAGTCTTCGGCGCGGGCATCGGCCGCGGCTGCACGGAAACCGGCGTCGGCGTTGCCGTTGATATCGGCACAACGACGGTGACCGCAGCAATGCTGGATCTGCAAAGCGGAAAGGTGCTTTCCAAGGCCAGCATGGGCAACGGACAGATCCGCTTCGGTGCGGACGTTATCAACCGTATCATCCAGTCTGCCAAGCCCGGCGGACAGGAGCGCCTGCGTCACGCCGTCAGAGAGGAAACGCTCGTTCCCATCTTTGAGAGCCTGTGCGCCGGCGCGGGAAAAGCCGCGGACGACATCACCCGCGTTGTGATTGCGGGCAACACCACGATGGAACATCTTTTCGTCGGTGCGGATGCGCAGTCGATCCGTCTTGAGCCGTATGTGCCCGAGTTTCTTGAACTGCACGGCAAAACCGCCGGCGAACTGGGCCTTCCGGCAAGAGCCGATGCGCCTGTGATCCTTGCGCCCAACGTCGGCAGCTATGTCGGCGGCGACATCACGGCAGGCGTTTTGCCCGCTATGCTCTGGAACGAGGAAGAGATGACGCTGTTTATCGACCTCGGCACCAACGGCGAACTGGTGCTCGGCAATGCCGACTATATGCTCTGCTGCGCCTGCTCTGCGGGTCCGGCGTTTGAAGGCGGCGATATCAGCTGCGGTATGCGCGCAACGCGCGGCGCGGTGGATTCGTGCGTGATCGACCCGGAAACGCTGGTTCCCACGCTGAGCGTGATCGGCGGCGGCAAGCCCCTCGGCCTTTGCGGCAGCGGTTTGATTTCCATGATCAGCGAACTGTTCCGCACCGGTGCAATTTCTGCGCAGGGCAAGTTTGTCCGAGAAAATCCCCGCATCCGCTATGATGAATTTGGCGGCGCAGCCTATATTCTGGCGCTGGCGGAAGAGAGCGAAACCGGCCACGAGATTACGCTGGACGAGTCCGACCTGGACAACTTTATCCGTGCGAAGGCCGCAATTTTCTCCGCAATCCGCACCATGCTCATGTCGCTGGATTTCACGGTGGATGATATCGGCAAGATCATCATTGCCGGAGGCATCGGCAGCGGCATCGACATCGGCAAGGCCATTTCCATCGGCATGCTGCCCCGCCAGGACCACAGCAAGTATACCTACATCGGAAACTCCTCCCTCACAGGTGCGTGCGCAATGCTGCTGTCCGACGAGGCAACGGAAAAGGTATTTGAACTTGGCCGCAACATGACATATATCGAGCTTTCCACCCATCCGGGCTATATGGACGAATTCGTGGCGGCGTGCTTTGTGCCCCATACGGATGCGGCACTGTTCGCGGAGGACTGAAACCATGGAAGTTGTTGACAACAAAACCGGCGTACCTACCGAGCATTACCGCAGCGTGTTTGCGGCAGCCAACCCTGAGGAAATGAGCACGCGCAGCGGCGTTGCGTATGCGGACGGGAAATTCTCGCTCACGCTGATGTCGCGTCCGGTCAGCGTTTCGTGGCCGGGAATGGAGGTTGTGTTTGAAGACAGCGGCGAAACCGCCGCAGCCAATACGCGCATTCTGCTTGCGCGCCTGATTATGGAGGGCACTGTTTTGCAGCCTGCCGGTGGGGCCATGCTCGCCTACACCGATATGCCCTGGGGCAATGTTTATGCGCAGCAGTTTCGCGGCAGATGCATCCTGCGCCTTGCGGGAACCTACGGCGCCTCGCTGCCGAAATTCTGCGAGGGCTGCGAAGCACTCGGCGGTATTCGTGTGCAGGGCGGCGACGCAGCGTATGATATTCCGTTTGTAAACGGTCTGACCGTTCGCCTGATCCTTTGGGAAGGCGACGACGAATTCCCCGCTGCGGCACAGATCCTGTTTTCCGATAATTTCTCCGCAGCTTTCAGCGCGGAGGACAATGCCGTTGTTGGCGATGTTTTGCTCAACGCAATGAAAGGCCGCTGGTAATCGAGGACAAATCAAAACCGCACCGTATCGTGAATTATTCGCGAAACGGTGCGGTTTGCCGTTTAAAATATCCCCCCACCCCGCTTGTGTGAGCGGGAAAATTGCTGTAAACTGGGTGCAGCGGCGCGCGGGAGTGGGGGATTTCGTGTCTGTACAAATGCCGCGGCATGGTATATAATCAAGATATCAAACAAAGGCGGGTAAACACCATATGGAACACACGCAACATCATCATGCACATCATCATTCTCCGGAGGAGAAAAAGCGTCAGCTTGCCCGTCTTTCGCGCGTAATCGGCCATCTGCAGCATGTGAAAGGCATGATTGAAGAAGATGCGGACTGCGCAGACGTGCTGGTGCAGCTTTCCGCAACGCGCTCTGCCCTGACGGGACTTGGCAAAGAGATTATCAGCGAGCATATTACCCACTGCATTTCCCACGCCATCGAAGACGGCAATGAGGACGCGATTCAAGAATTTCAGAAAGCGATCGAAAAGTTTTTCTGAGAATGGGATATGACAAAAAACGAGTCGCTGGTCCTTTCGGACCAGCGACTCGTTTCAATTCCGGTTACTCGAAATATGAACAGCGGACTCAAGCGTCCGCGATGGGAGCGTCAGGTGCGTTTTTACGCACGGAAGCAACACCGTTGAGGCAGGAGGACTTGGTTTTATAGCCCTCACTGGCTGCAATAACCTGGCCGTTTGTAGCCTTCAGACGGAAACGGAATTCGCCGCTTTTATCAACATAAACTTCGAACTTCGGATTCATGATCGGCTCAAAATCGAGCGCGGTTTGATCCTCCATCGCGGCGATGGGTGCATTTTTCTGCACGCTGGCAATACCGTTTTTGCAGCCTGCCCGGGAAGTGTATACCTCGCTGGTGGCGATTGGTTCGCCATTCGATGCCAAGAGATTGAACATGTAACCGGTTTTTGTGTTCTTGATGATGAACTTGCCCATTGGTCTGTCCTCCTCATATGTATTCTCGATCGAGGTTACATTTAGTATACACCATCTTTTGGTGAAAAACAATACATGTTGCACAAGTTTTTTTAAATTGCACAAAAAAATATGTTAAAAATGTTTATAAGACGCATCAAGATGTGAGTGAAAAATCATAAAAGACGCGAATACAGGCAAAATTGCAGTGAATTTGCGGTTACAAGAAGAGGAAAATACAAAATATTGAAGCGTAATTTTGTAATTTTTATAGGTAAATATCACGAAAAAACGTTAAAATAGCGACAATTGACGCGATGAAAATTGATTTGCACATACACGGAGGACAAAAATGAAGGTGAAATGCATTGTGGCGCTGCTGCTGTGCGCGTCGCTGCTTTGCGGCTGCGGCGGCGAGACGAAGCCGTCTGTGCCCGCGGAAACGCCCGATGCCGCGGCGGCGGGTGATTATTATGAGGATGTTTGGCGCGGAGATACGCATTTTGAGAGCATCGAGTATGAGCATTGCGACCGCGCGTATTTCGACAATCTGCTCTTGCAGCTGCGGGATATTGCGCAGCACGGCGGAACGGCGGAAGCGTTTGACGAGATTGACAATTACCTTTTGGAGGAACTTTATTATATTTCCGATATGCGCACGCTGGCGGACCTTGCCTATTACCGAAACCCGGCGGATTCCGACGCCGCGGCGCGGGCGCAGTACAGCATGGAGCTTTATTTGGAACTCAACGACGCTTACTGCCTTGCGATGCACGAACTGGCGGTTTCGCCGCATGCCGACGTGCTGGAGGAGATCTATCACCCGGATATGTGTGCATGGTTTCGCGACTATCAGGCCGGAAGCGACCAGTCTGAACTGATGACGCGCGAAAACGAACTTGTGCAGGAGTATTACACGCTTTTGGAGGAGGGAGACGAGGAGGCGATTTCGGAAGTTTACGTTGCGCTGGTTGCGCTGCGGCGCGAAATGGCACAGCGCGCCGGATACGACAGCTTTGCCGACTATGCCTATGAGAACTATTACTGCAAGTATTACACCCCGGCGGAAGCGGCGGCATTTGCCGGGCATGTGAAAACATGGTTTGTGCCCCTGTATGCCGAGTATGATGCGCGCGTGAGAACGGAAACGGAGCAGCTTTGGTCCGCGCCGGCGCTGCGATGCGATGCGCAGGCCGTGCTCGCTGCGATGGAAAAGGTTTTGCCCGAAATCTCGCCGGGGTTGGCAGCGGCGTTTGACTATATGTGCAGCTATGGGCTTTATGATATCGACTACGATGATGAGAAAGCGGAGATCGGCTTTACAACGCGCCTGTATTACTGGAATGAGCCGTTTATCTTCAATGCACCGGCGGATGATTTCACGGCGTATCTGGATATGTTCCACGAATTCGGCCATTACGCAAATTCGTTTTACACGATGGGCGATCTTCTCTTCGGCATGGCGGATAATGACCTGTGCGAACTGCAGAGTCAGGGCCTGGAGATGCTCATGCTGCCGCACTATGAAACGATATTCGGGAAAAAGCTCGCACCGCTTGCGGAGAAGTTTACCGTGATGAACATGCTCGACAGCGTGATTACGGGCGTGCTGTATGATGAATTTCAGCAGCGTGTGTTTGCCGAAGCGAATCTGACGCCGGAACGTGTGGGCGAGATATATGCCGATGTGTGCGCCGAGTATGACTATGATGCCGATGAAAGCGAGTGGATCTGGATACTGCACAACTTTGAGCACCCGTTTTATTATATCAGCTATGCGGTGTCGGCCCTTGGGGCGCTGGAACTTTATGCCGATTTGCTGGAAGATCCCGCCGCAGCCACGGACCGATATCTGCAAATCAGCGCGATGGATACGGAAGTTTGGGAATACACGCAGGCGCTGGATGAAGTTGGGCTCGGAGATTTTATGGCAGAGGAAACAAGCCGCGCGGCGGCTGCTGCGGTGCGCAGTGTGTTGGAGCAATAAAGCCGGACGGCAGAATAAAAAAACGCACTCCGGAACGCAAACCGGAGTGCATCAGACCATATGGGGAAAGGCGAAGATTCGATTATGAAAAACAGATTTCAGCCCGGCGATACGGCGCAGCATTTTAAGCGCGGCTATCTCACGGCAGAAGAGCTTGCGGCGGAGCCGGAAAAGTATCTCTACGATATTGTCGGCACGGCAGAACATACGGAAACCGGAAAACCTTTGATGATTTACCGTCCGCGCTACGGCGAGGGAGGGCTGTTTGCACGGCCGCTGGAAATGTTTTTGTCCGAGGTGGACAGGGAGAAATATCCCGATGCGCGCCAGCGTTACCGATTCGAAAAGCTGTCCAGCACGGCGTCGGCTGCGGAAAAGAGCGCTTGCTCGGAATCGTAAGCGGCGATGTGGAAGTAGCCCGCGCCGGTCAGCATGGCAGAAACCGGGCCGCGGCTGCTGTCGTGAAAGATATAAACAGGTTTGCCGATTTTTTCCGCATACGCCATCTCGTAGCCCACGCCGAGCGAGGGGGTGGAGCATTCCGCAATGACAAGGTCGCAGCTTTCAAGCCACGCGATGTCCTGCGCGTATATTTCCGCATCGGTCATATTTTTCTCAATGGTAGGGAATGCGTTGGGCGAACCGATATGCTCCGTGAGAACAACGGCGCGCTCTTTGAGATGCGCTATCAGACGGGCATAGAGCGCAGCGTCGGTGCGTCCGCCGCGGATGGAGCCGGCAAAATAGATTTTCAGCATAATATATACCTCGTTCGGATGAGAATAGTTTGAAACGCAGAGCATGGCAGGGGACCTGTCATCTCTGCGTTTTTAAGTTTACGCCATTGCAAGGCGATCTGCAATATAGTTGCGAACATTTTCCCGCTCAATGCCAAGCGCGGCGGCAAACTCACCAAACAGAAGATCTTCCGCTTCGCGCATAAAGCGTTCGTCCACTGCGCCGAACTTGCGCTTTGTGGATTCCATCTCGGTTCGTTTGAGATAGAGAGACTTCGTCAGACGGATGAGTTCCTCGCAGGAATGGCTGTCGATGCAGCTGCGGTAATGTTCGCGCAGCTGGTTGAGGTTGCGGTTGTAGTAGGGTTCAGCCTGCAGCGAGGGCATGGTGTCGATGAGGCGGTGGGCTTCGTCGGCGGAGATGATCGGGCGGGTGAACACTTTGTCGCTCTCGGCGGGGATGGTGATGGAACAGCTTTGATACAGCGGCTTGAGAGTATAAAAAATTTGAGAGTCCGCATTTTCGCTTATACTATCCACTCTGCAGATGCCCGTTCTGCCGTAAAGTATGAGTGAGCCGATTTCGTACATTCCAAGCATCCTTCCATTCCGAGATTAAAAAATTAAGCGCTGCAGCCGAGGCAACGCCCAACATCTACAGTTTAACATATTTAACTTTAAAATGTAAGGACTTTTTTTGAAAAATCCTGCACAAAAAGCAGAAAAACCAAGACAGGCAAAGCATTCCGGATCAGCAGAGCGTGTATTGGGGACATATGATGGATTTGCGTCGGTTGCGGCATATTACGGCGAAATGAATAAAAAATCCCCGCCGCAGAAATCCGGAGGCTTCGGCGGCGGGGACGGAGCTGATTTTCAGGTCAGGTCTGACCGTAGTAGGCGTTTGCGCCGTGCTTGCGCAGATAATGCTTGTTCAAAAGCGACTGCTGCATGTCGCGGTGGGCGGGGTTGAGCATCAGGGCGTGATAGTCCATGAAAGCAACCTCTTCCATCACAACGGCATTGTGAACGGCGTCGGAGGCGTCCTTGCCCCAGGCGAAAGGACCGTGGCTATAGACCAGAACGCCGGGAACGGCGGCGGGATCTTTGCCTGCAAAGGTTTCGATGATCACATTGCCGGTTTCCTTTTCATATTCGCCGGCAATCTCTTCATCCGTCATGGGACGGGTGCAGGGAATATCGCCGTAGAAATAGTCGCCCTGCGTGGTGCCCATTGCGGGGATGGCCATACCGGCCTGCGCAAAGCTGGTTGCCCAGCGGGAATGTGTGTGGACAACGCCGCCGCATTCCGGAAACGCACGGTAGAGAGCGAGATGCGTGGGGGTGTCGCTCGAGGGCTTCCATTTGCCCTCCACAACGTTGCCGTCCAGATCGACAACCACCATATCCTCCACGGTCATGCCGTCATAGGAAACACCGGAGGGCTTGATGACCACAAGGCCGCTTTCGCGGTCAATCCCGGAAACATTGCCCCAGGTGAAAGTGACCAGATCGTGCTTCGGAAGGAGTAGATTGGCTTCCAATACCTGCTGCTTGAGTTGATCCAACATGGCTTATATTCCCTCCACAGCTGCTTTCTCAACGGGGAAAGCATTTTTGTAGCGGGTGAGGAATGCGTTGAAGCCCGCGATGTCCTGATCGTCTGCGCACAGGGTGGAACCGGCTGCGCCGGCGAAAACCTGATTGTCCAGATAGTCTTCCAGCGTTTCGCCCGGCTGCTTCCAAAGCATATAGGCACACAGCAACGCCATGCCGTAAGGTCCGCCTTCGCCGGCGGTTTCCATGACGGAAACGGGGGCGCCGACAGCGGCAGAGAGCAGACGCTGTCCAACCTCGGGCGTTTTGAAGAAGCCGCCGTGTCCGTAGAGCTTGTCAACGGGAACATTTTCTTCCTGCGTGAGGATGTCCAGACCGATCTTCAGCGTAGCCAGTGCGGAGAGCAGATGTGTGCGCATGAAGTTTGCGAGGGAAAAGCGCGCATCGGGCGTGCGGAGGAATACGGGTCTGCCTTCGTCCAGCGCGGTAACACCCTCGCCGGAGAAATAGTTGTAGCTGAGCAGGCCGCCGCAGTCGGCATCGCCTTCCAGCGCTTTGCGGAAGAGCATGGTAAACAGCGTGTTGCGGTCGATATCCGAGCCGATGGCAGCAGCAAATTCTGCAAACAAACCGACCCATGCGTTGATATCGGATGTGCAGTTGTTGCAGTGCACCATCGCAACGGGCATGCCGGCAGGCGTTGTGACCATGTCGATTTCGGGGTGAACGCCGAGTTCATGGTCGGTGACGATCATGGCAAAGTCACTTGTGCCGGCGGAAACGTTGCCGGTGCGAACGCGAACGGAGTTGGTTGCGGCCATGCCGGTGCCGGCATCGCCCTCGCAGGGGGCAACGGGGCAGCCGGGCTGCAGCGTTCCGGTGGGGTCGAGGAAACGTGCGCCCTCTGCCGTGAGGCAGCCGGCATTTTCACCTGCGGTGAGCACCTTGGGGAGAATATCCAGCAGCTTCCAGCTCTGACCGGAAACGCTGTCGAATTTTTCAACCATTGCGTGGTCATAGTCCAGCGCAGCGGAATCAATGGGGAACATGCCGGAAGCTTCGCCGATGCCCATCACGCGCTCACCGGTCAGTGCGCGGTGAATGTAGCCGGCCAGCGTGGTGAGATAGTCGATTGCTCCAACATGCGTCTCGCCGTTGAGAATTGCCTGATAAAGATGGGCAATGCTCCAGCGTTGGGGGACGTTGAAATTGAAAAGGGCCGACAATTTCTCCGCAGCTTCGCCCGTGATGGTGTTGCGCCAGGTGCGGAATGCCGCGAGCAGGTTGCCGTCTTTATCAAAGGGGAGATAGCCGTGCATCATTGCGGAAACGCCGATGGCGCCAACGGTGGTCAGCGGTGTGCCGAAGCGTTCTTCCGCGTCGCGCTTCAGCTCGGCGTAGCAGGCCTGAATGCCGCTGTTGATGGCGTCCATGGAATAGGTCCAGATGCCGTCAACAAGCTGATTTTCCCATTCGTGGCTGCCCGAGGCAATGGGGGTGTGGCTGCGGTCAAGCAAAACAGCCTTGATACGGGTTGAGCCAAGCTCGATACCCAAAACAGTTTCAGTATAGTTCATCGGCATATTATCTCAGCAGAAGGGATTTTCGGTGGGATAAGGCAGGCACTTGGGCTGGTTGTAGGCGATGTCCTTCACGCCGAAGTAGCGCAGAAGTGCAAACAGCGCCTTGCCGCAGTGGGCGAACGCAACC
>SVMK01000015.1 GCA_015067465.1 Oscillospiraceae bacterium | reverse complement strand
GCTTGAGGATCTCGGTGAGAACATACAGCAGAACCTTCTGCGCGCCGATCTTGGCTGCTTCATCATCGCCGTTGAGGCGGGGCTTGGTCAGCTCAATGTACCAGTCGCAGTAGCTGTCCCAGATAAAGTCGTAAATCTTTGCGGAAGCAACACCGAGCTCATACTTATCCATGTTTTCGC
Organism: Oscillospiraceae bacterium; assembly: GCA_015067465.1. Lineage (GTDB taxonomy): Bacteria > Bacillota > Clostridia > Oscillospirales > Oscillospiraceae > SVKR01. The sequence goes on along the minus strand of SVMK01000015.1, from coordinate 29,532 downwards.
AAACTTCTTTTACGGTGTTGTTCAGCTTGGAAAGAATCCATTTATCCTCCAGCTCAAGCTGTTCGGGCAGCTCGTTTTTGTCGATGGTGAGGTTCATCATCACAAAGCGGCTGGCGTTCCAGATCTTGTTGCAGAAGTTGCGCATGGCTTCGCACTTTTCGGTATAGAAGCGCATGTCGTTTCCGGGGCTGTTGCCGGTGATGAGGTTGAAGCGCAGCGCGTCGGCGCCGTAGAGATTCACCATCTCCAACGGGTCGATGCCGTTGCCGAGCGACTTGCTCATCTTGCGGCCCTGGCTGTCGCGGACAAGGCCGTGGATAAACACGGTGTCGAACGGGTGCTTTTTCATCTGCTCCATACCGGAGAAGATCATGCGGGCAACCCAGAAGAAGATGATGTCGTAGCCGGTCACCATCACGCTGGTGGGATACCAGTAATCCAGCGCGTCGGTTTTCTCGGGCCAGCCCATCGTGGAAAACGGCCACAGCGCGGAGCTGAACCAGGTGTCCAAAACGTCTTCTTCGCGGCGGATATTCTTGCTGCCGCACTTTTCGCAAGCGCAGGCATCCGTGCGCGAAACGGTCATATGACCGCAGTCGTCGCAGTACCACGCAGGAATCTGATGACCCCACCACAGCTGACGGGAAATACACCAGTCATGGCAGTTTTCCATCCAGTTCATATAGGTTTTGGTGAAGCGCTCGGGAACAAACTTCACCTCGCCGTCTTTCACAGTGCGGATAGCTTCCTTCACCAGCGGTCCCATCTTCACGAACCACTGCGCGGAAATGAGCGGCTCAACATCGTTGTGGCAGCGGTAGCAGGTGCCGACATTGTGGGAATAGTCCTCGGTCTTGACAAGGCAGCCGAGTTCTTCCAGATCGAGCACGATCTGCTTGCGGCATGCATAGCGGTCCATGCCCTCATACTTGCCGGCGTTCTCGTTCATAGTACCGTTGTCGGCAATTACACGGACAACCTCAAGATTGTGGCGCAGACCAACTTCGAAGTCGTTGGGGTCGTGCGCAGGCGTCATCTTAACTGCGCCGGTACCGAAGCCGATCTCGCAGTAATCGTCGCCAACGATCGGCAGCTCGCGGCCGACGATCGGCAGGATGCAGGTCTTGCCGATGAGGTGTTTGAACTTCTCATCCTCGGGGTTGACGGCCACGCCGGTGTCGCCCAGCATGGTTTCCGGACGGGTGGTGGCAACGGTGATGTAGCCGCTGCCGTCGCTGAGGGCATAGCGGATATACCAGAGGTGACCGGGCTTATCCTGATACTCAACTTCTGCATCCGAAAGCGCGGTGAGGCAGTTGGGGCACCAGTTAATGATGCGGCTGCCCTTGTAGATCAGGCCCTTGTCGTAAAGGTCGCAAAACGTTTCACGAACAGCCTTTGCGCAAATATCATCCATCGTGAAGCGGCTGCGGTCCCAGTCGCAGCTGGAGCCGAGTGTTTTCTGCTGCTCAATGATGCGGCTGCCGTATTTTTCCTTCCATGCCCAAACGCGCTCAAGAAACTTCTCGCGACCGAGATCGTAGCGGGTCAGTCCCTCGTTCACACGAAGGTCTTCCTCAACCTTGATCTGCGTTGCAATGCCGGCATGGTCGGTGCCGGGCAGCCAGAGCGTGGCATAGCCCTGCATGCGCTTATAGCGCGTGAGGATGTCCTGCAGCGTGCAGTCGAGCGCATGCCCCATATGCAGCTGTCCCGTAACATTGGGAGGCGGCATAACGATGGAAAACGGCTTTTTGCTCTTGTCAACAGTCCCCTTGAAGTAGCCGCCTTTTTCCCACATTTCATAGATCTTTGTTTCGACCGCCTGCGGGTCGTAAACCTTTGGAAGTTCTTTCATTGCTTTTCTCCTCCTGTATTTCGGGAAATAAAAACGCCCCGAAACAAAATTTGTTTCAGGGCGATAAGTATACCGCGGTACCACCTGAATTCCGGCGCAGCCGCGCCGACACTCGTGTCTCTGTAACGGGAGAACCCGTGCGCCCTACTCCGTTCGGGACGCCGACTCCGGGTCGACCTTCAAAAACGCTGCGCGAAAGCTTGCACCAACCGCTTTCTCTCTTGAGCGCAGGGAGTTTTTTACTCTTACCCTTCTCTGCCATTTTTCTCCCGCTATTATATCCACCCCGCAGCGATTTGTCAAACGCTTTATCACACAAAAGCTGCCGACAATAAAAAGTTATGTCGAAAATATGTCGAAATTTCTCGAAAGCTGTGTTACAATATAAAAATGAGGTGTATTATCCATGCGCAAAAAGAAACTCATCATTCAAATAACAGCACTCATTCTGCTCGCGGCGATGCTCACCGCCCCTGTTGCCGCCACGGAACCTGCCGATCCCCCGGCAGGCGACATTGTGGATCCTTACAAACTTTATACATATGAGCAGATGCTCACCGACCTCGACGCACTCCAGGCGCGCTACCCCGATCTGATCACGCTCTCATCCCTCGGCACCACCGTACAAGGACGCGATATCCCGATGTTCACCTTCGGAACCGGCAAACGCGAAATACTTCTGTGCGCTACGATGCATGCGCGCGAATATATTTCCACAAACTTTGTAATGTATATGGTGGAGCAGTACTGCAAAGCTTATGAGAACTACGAATATCTGTGGGGCCTGTCCTACCGCGAGATGCTCGACAGCGTACGCTTTATTGTTGTACCCATGCTCAACCCCGACGGCGTTGCCATCGCGCAGGGCGGAATTGAAAACGCCCAGAACAAAGAGCAGCTTTTGCAAATGGAGATCACCGACTCGATCGACAGCGGCTACTACGGCTGGAAAACCAACGCCAACGGCGTTGACCTCAACCACAACTGGCCCTATTTCTGGGATGTGGATAAAAAAGTTAAGGTTCCCGCTTCGGCCAACTATAACGGTACCGGCCCCTGCACCGAGCCGGAAGTGATTGCGATGAAAAAGCTCATCGACTCTTCCCCGCTTTATATGCTCGGCTCGTTCCACACTTCCGGCAAAGTGATCTATTGGATCGACACCTCAAACTCTTACGAAATGTACAATGCCCACCGTCCCATCATCAAACAGATTGCCAACGGCATCGGCTATAAAATGCTTGGCTATGAAGATGTCAGCCGTTTCGGCGGCTTCATGGTAAACTATGCCAGAGGAACTTACGGTTTCCCCGCTTTCACGGTGGAGCTGTGCCCGTTTTATGACAGTTACCCCTTCAGCGACTATGCAGGCTTTGCCAGCACGGTAAACTCCGTCTACCCCATCGGCATGCTGATGGCAAACGCGGTTGTGCATATGAATCCCCAGCCCGAAGCAATCGATGTGCGCATAAACGACCGTCTTGTACTCTTCAACGATATTCGCCCCACCATTACCGATGATCGCACCCTTGTGCCGCTGCGCGCGGTTTGCGAGGCAATCGGTCTGAACGTGGAATGGAATGCGGAAGTAAAGCAGATCACAATTACCGACGGCAGCAAAACCCTCATGCTGGAAATCGGAAGCACCACCTTGACCGCTATTGACAGCGACCCCACCGAACTGGACACGCCCCCCTGCATCGTCAACGACCGCACCATGATCCCCATCCGCGCCATTGCGGAAGCGTTTGACTGCACGGTGGACTGGGACGCCGCTTCGCGCACCGTGTGCATCGCAACCCCTGCCGCAGCCAGCGGTACTGAAACGTCAGACGCAACAGTCGCCGGCGATGTAACGCCCGACCCAGCAGCCGGCAGCACACTTACCCCAGACGCAGCAGCCTGACCGCACGTTTTCGCTCATCCCCACCCGTCTTTTCCGCCGCGGTAAAACGCGAACAAACACGTATTGTATTTATCTTACAGTTTGTGTATAATGGTAAATCATTTAGCATGGAGTTGTGAATCAATGGACGAGATCAAAAATTTTATTCATCAGTTTGTAGAGGAAGATATTGCCGAGGGCGGACGCTTCGCCGGCATGCAGGTTCACACGCGTTTCCCGCCCGAGCCCAATGGCTATCTCCATATCGGCCACTGCAAAGCCCTGTGCATCGACTTCGGCACAGCTGAAAAATTCGGCGGCATCTGCAATCTGCGTATGGACGATACCAACCCCGCGAAGGAAGACACCGAGTTTGTTGAGGCCATTCAGGAAGACATTCACTGGCTCGGCTTTGACTGGGGCGACCGCTTCTTCTACGGTTCCGACTATTTTCAGAAGGACTACGAATACGCCGTTGAGCTGATTCAAAAAGGCCTCGCCTATGTCTGCGAGCTCACGCCGGAAGAGTTTTCCAAATATCGCGGCGATGTTTCCCATCCCGCCGTTTCCCCCTATCGCGACAGACCCATCGAGGAAAGCCTTGATCTTTTCGAACGCATGAAAAACGGCGAATTCCCTGAGGGCAAATATACCCTGCGCGCAAAAATCGACCTCGAATCCGGCAACTTCAACATGCGCGACCCGGTTATCTACCGCATCCGCTACATTGAGCACCACCGTCAGGGAACCAAATGGTGCATCTTCCCGATGTACGATTTTGCCCACCCGATTCAGGACGCGCTGGAAGGTATCACCCATTCCCTGTGCTCCCTCGAATACGAAGACCACCGCCCGCTCTACGATTGGGTTATCAATAACGTGTCCGTGCCAAGCAAGCCCCGCCAGATCGAATTCGCCCGCCTCGGCATCAACTACACCGTGATGAGCAAGCGCAAGCTCCGCAAACTGGTTGAGGACAAGCTTGTTTCCGGCTGGGACGATCCCCGCATGCCGACGCTGTGCGGTCTGCGCCGCCGCGGCTACACGCCCGCATCCATCCGCAATTTCTGCGAACGCATCGGCGTTGCAAAGGTGCCCAGCACCATCGAGTTCGGTTTTCTGGAGCATTGCCTGCGCGAAGATCTCAACGCAAACGCGCAGCGTGCCATGGCTGTTCTCAAGCCCGTGAAGCTCACCATCACCAACTACCCCGAGGACAAAACCGAAACCGTCACCGTGGAAAACAACCCCAACGATCCCGCAGCCGGCACGCGCGAGGTTTCCTTCTCCCGCAATCTCTGGATCGAAGCGGACGATTTCCTTGTCGATCCCATTCCAAAATATAAGCGTCTCTACCCCAACGGTCCCGAATGCCGCCTGAAAGGCGCATATCTGATCACCTGCACCGGCTGCAGCAAGGATGCCAATGGCAATGTCACGGAAGTTTTCTGTACCTATGACCCCAACTCCCGCGGCGGTGATCCTGCCGACGGACGCAAAGTGAAGGGCGCAACCATCCACTGGGTTGATGCAAACAACTGCGTGGACGCTGAGGTACGTCTGTATGACAATCTCTTCGCCGACGAAGATCCCGACGGTGCGGACAAGGACTATATCGAGTGTCTCAACCCCGGTTCGCTCGAAGTTTTGCATGGCTGCAAGCTGGAAACGATGCTCGGCGCCGCCACAGCACCCGCGCAGTTCCAGTTCCTGCGCCTCGGCTATTTCTGTGTGGACAATAAAGACTCCACCCCCGAGCACCCCGTGTTCAACCGCGCCGTGGCGTTGAAAGACAGTTTCGGCAAATAAAAACCTTTTATCCGACTCAACCGCATCCCCTCCGTGCGAAAACCGCTTTCCGCACGGAGGGGATTTTATTATGTTACACTGTTTGCCTATGGCTTCATCGCTGCATTTTTGCAGCAAACCACAGCATTTTGTGATAATGATTGACATTCCGGTACAGATGTGCTAACATTCCGGTTGAAAAGACTTCTTTAATTCGGTTCGGAGCGACCGGCAAGTTGTCACGATAGCGGATTGATTTTTTATGCGCAGCATATCACGCTGTTTCGCGGCCTTGTCGTAATTTTCGGCAGGGTCTTTTTCTTTTGGAGGTGCATCATTTGGAGCTGAAATTCAAAGCGCAGATTATCGACAGCGTTTCCTTTGAGCGCACGCTTGTGCGCATCTCCCATCAGATCATTGAGCGCAACCACGGCACTGAAAATCTTTGCCTGATCGGCATCCGGACGCGCGGCGTTCCCCTTGCACGGCGCATCGCAGCCAACATTGAGACCATCGAAGGCGTGCGCCTGCCTGTCGGCGAGCTGGATATCACCCTCCACCGCGACGACCTCTCCGAAACACCGGACGCCCCCATCGTTTCCTCAACGGACATTCCTTTTGACATCACGGGAAAAACCGTTGTGCTGGTCGATGACGTGATCTACACCTGCCGCACCGCGCGCGCAGCGCTTGACGCCACGATGGCAATCGGCCGTCCTGCACGCGTGCAGCTTTTCTGCATGATCGACCGCGGTCATTCCGAGCTTCCCATCAAGGCGGACTATGTCGGCAAAAATATCCCCACCGCCCTGTCCGAAACCGTTTCCGTCAAGCTTGAGGAAATCGACGGCGAAACCAACGTTTCCATATTCGAAAAGGCTTAAATTACTATAAATAAAGGAGCTTTTGAACCATAAATCTTGTTTACGGTATCAGCGACAAACCCAAGGGCGGACAACTCGTTTTGTTTGCAATCCAGCAGCTGCTCGCCATCATGGCAGCAACCATCGCAGTCCCGAGCATCATCGGCAACGGCATGAGCCAAACCGCCGCCCTCTTCGGCGCCGGCATCGGCACGCTCGTCTACCTGCTTTTCACCAAATTCCGCAGCCCGGTGTTTCTCGGCAGTTCCTTTGCCTTCATCGGCTCCATGTTCACCGCTTTTGCAGGCGCTGCTTCCATGCAGGCCGGTTATCTCGGTCTGGTCATCGGCGCTGCTTTCGCAGCACTGGTGTATGTGATCATCGCGATTGTTGTTAAATTCGTCGGCGTGAAATGGATCGCCAAACTCATGCCGCCCGTTGTCATCGGCCCCACCGTTGCCATCATCGGCCTTTCCCTCGCCGGGAACGCGGTTTCCGATCTGTTCACCGCCCCCGCCGGCGGCTCTTCCTATGTGGCGCTCATCTGCGGCCTTGTCACGCTCGGCACCACCATGTGCGTTTCCGTTTTCGGCAAGAAAATGCTGAAAATGATTCCTTTCATCATTGGCATCCTCGCCGGTTACGTTGTGGCGCTTGTGTTCACGCTCATCGGCAGAGCAAGCGGTAACGCCGCGCTGATAGTGCTGAACTTTGACCTGTTCAAAACCATGCAGTGGATCCCCGATTTCACTTTCATCACCGCCTACAAGGGCTTTGGCGATCTCACCGGCTCTTATATTGCGAGCATCGCCGTTGCATATGTTCCCGTCGCTTTCGTCGTGTTCGCCGAGCACATTGCCGACCACAAAAACCTCTCCTCAATCATCGGCACCGACCTCCTCGAAACCCCCGGTCTGCACCGCACCCTGCTGGGCGACGGTATCGGCTCTTTCGCAGGCGCAATCTTCGGCGGCTGCCCCAACACCACTTACGGCGAGTCCGTCGGCTGCGTCGCCATCTCCGGCAACGCTTCCGTCATCACCATTGTCGTCACCGCCGTTCTGGCCCTGTGCATCTCCTTTGTCGGACCGTTTGCAGCCTTCCTCGCCACCATCCCCAACTGCGTTATGGGCGGCGTTTGCATCGCGCTTTACGGCTTCATCGCCGTTTCCGGTCTGAAGATGATCCAGCAGGTTGACCTTGGCGACAACCGCAACCTGTTTGTTGTTTCCGTAATCCTCATCACCGGCATCGGCGGCATGACGCTCACCTTCGGCGCCGTCACGCTCACTTCTGTTGCCTGCGCGCTGATTCTCGGCATCCTTACCAACACCATGCTCTCCCGCAAAACCGGCAAAAACTGACTTTATCCGCTATAAATGGCAGCGCAAGCCCTAAGCATAGCGAGCTGCCCATAACAAAAGAACGGATACCCACGATTGGGTATCCGTTCTTTTGTTGTATTTCAAATCACTTTGCCGCTTTGCCGATCTCAAGGCCTTTGAAAAATGCCTTTTCGTTCACCTCGTTCAGTTCCGGATGCTTCGCGCCGAGCATCTTAAACGCCGTTTCAAGAATTTTCTCGGGCGGCAGGCACTCGGAATAGCCGATAAAAGCGCCGATCATGCAGATGTTGGCAACCTTCATATTGCCGATTTCGCGGGCAATCTCGCTTGCGGGAACTTCGATCACATTGATATCGGTGCGGGTCGGGCGCAGCTCGCAAACGGAGCTGTCGATAAAAAACGTTCCGCCCGGCAGCAGTGTTTTCTCAAAGGTTTTCACTGCCAGATCATTGAGCGCAACAACGGTGTTGCTGTCATCCGCTTTGGGTGCGCCGATGGGGTCATCGGAAATCGTGACATAGCAGTTGGAAACGCCGCCGCGCTTCTCAACGCCGTAGGAGGGGTAAAACGTTACGAACTTGCCCTCAACATCCGCTGCGGTATAGCAAAGGATCTTGCCGAACATCACAACGCCCTGTCCGCCGATTCCTCCGATAAGGATTGCGTTTTCCATATTCACTGTTCCTCCGTTATAGTCACATTTTACTTGTTTCTGAACTCACCCAGAGGGAACTCAGGCAGCATCTTTTCCTTGATATAGTTCAGGGATTCCAGCGGAGTAACGCCCCAGTTGGTCGGGCAGTTGGAAACAAACTCAACCATCGAGAAGCCCTTGCCGTCGAGCTGGTGCTGGATGGCCTGACGCACAGCTTCCTTCGCTTTGCGGATGTGCGCCGGGTCAATGAGCGTGACACGGGCAAGATAGGAAGGCGCGGTCAGCGTGTTGAGCACCTCGCACATATGCATGGGATAGCCATGCTCCTCGGCGTTTCTGCCATAGGGTGTGGTAGAGGTTTTCATACCCATCAGCGTTGTCGGCGCCATCTGACCGCCGGTCATGCCGTAGTTGGCATTGTTGATGAAAAACACGCTGATATTGTCGCCACGGTTGGCAGCCATCATTGTTTCGGCAAGGCCGATGGAGGCCAAGTCACCGTCGCCCTGATAGGTTACAACAACGCTCTCCGGGCTGCAGCGCTTGAGCGCGGAGGCAACCGCGCAGGGACGGCCATGAGGCGAGTTGACAGAGTCGATGTCGATATAGTTGCGGTTGCTGGCTGCGCAGCCAACGCCGTCCACCATAACAGCGCGTTCCAGAAGGTCAAACTCCTCCAAAACGGTCATTATCATCTTTCCGATCTGAGAATGGAGGCAGCCGGGGCAATAGCCGTTGATGTTTTTCTGCAGGCCGGCAGGTCTTGCAAAGATTTTTTCCATAACGCTTCCTCCCTCTTACTTTTCGCCGTAAAGTTTCTTGGCTTCTTCCATGATCGCCGCACGGGAGATAATCTCGCCGCCGCTGCGCAGGCAGGTGGCGATCGGGGTGCGTCTGCGAACCACAGCGTCAACATCATAATAATACTGCGGCGGAATGCTCATCTCGCAGCTGAGAATGCCGCGGAGCTTGCTGTAGTCAAGCTTTTCAAAAGCAATCTCCGGGAACGGATGGATCTTCTTCGGGCGAATCAGGCCAACCTTGTAGCCTTCCTTGCGGAGGAGATCAACCGCAGAGCGCGCAATGCGGCCCGTGATGCCGTAGCCGGTAATAATCAGCTCGGCGTCCTCGGTCATGTAGTCTTCATACTCAACCTCGGTCTCTTTCCAGCTTTCATACATCGCCCAGTCCATCTTGTTCTTTTCTTCCAGGGGAACCTTGTATCCCGGGCGCTCGCCGCAGCTGACCTTATGCTTGGTGGGGCTGCCCTTGCGGCCGGTTGCCGCCCAGGACTCGTTTGCCTTGCGCTCAGCAGCAATTGCCTCGTCGCTCATCATCGGGGGCAGAACAACCGGTTCCATCATGCCGCCGGTGAAACCGTCGCAGAGAACGAAAACCGGATTTTTATATTTCTGCGCCAGATCAAAGGCATTGTAAATCATGTCAACCGCCTCCTGCAGCGTGGAGGGCGCGAGAACAAGCATACGGAAGCCGCCGTTGCCGGAAGCTTTGGTGGCCTGGAAATAGTCCTGCTGGCTGGGCTGAATGGAGCCGATGCCGGGGCCGCCGCGCATCACGTTACAAAGCACAACGGGCAGGCATGCGCCCGCCATCCAGGCGATCGCTTCGCTCATGAGCGAAATGCCGCAGCTGGACGAGGAGGTCATGGCACGGATGCCGGTTGCGCCGGCGCCGTAAAGCATTGCGGCGGAAGCGGTTTCACTTTCGCCCTGCAGGTAAATGCCGCCAACCTGGGGCATTCTTCTGGAGAAATATTCGGGAATTTCGTTTTGCGGGGTGATGGGGTAACCGGCGAAGAAACGGCAGCCCGCGCGAATTGCAGCTTCCGCAATTGCTTCGGTACCCTTCATTACAACTCTATCCACAGCAGCATCCTCCTTTACTTGTAAACTTCAATGGCGGCATCGGGACAAACAAGCGCGCAGATCGCGCAGCCGATGCAGTCATCGGGGTTCTGGGCAACCGCATACTGATAACCCTTCTCGTTCACGGCGGTTCCAAGGCCGATCACTTTTTTAGGGCAGAACTCAGCGCAGAAAAGGCAGCCCTTGCAATACTTCGGCTCAATGACGATTTTTGGCATAAGCTCATCTCCTGATATATTAAACTTTATTTTATTTTCATCTTAAAACCACGCGGTCATCCAACCGCACTTCATGCGTCCTCATATTCATCCATCCAGGGATAGATGATCTGAATTTCAATCGGAACAACCGCTTCGTCCATGCGCTGCTCCAATTCCGCGCAAAGCGGCGTCAGCGCGCAAACGCAAGCAATCTCATAGCGATTTTGCAGCATCTGCCTGAGCGTTTCATTGCCCTCCACCACGTCATCCGCCGTGGTTTCCCGGCAAAGATTGGGATTGCTGATCACTTTCACAGTTTTCGCCCTTGCGGCCGTGGTAATTTTATCAATCGTCAGGGCGAGATTGTCCGGGTTTCCGGACCACGGACGAAACGGATTGATCGGCAGCATCACCATGGCGTCTTCCCTGCTCAGCAGTTCACAAAACTGTCCGATGACGCGGGCGCCGTGTTCGTTTCCGCCAACGTCCATAATCACAAAGCTTTCCGTATCGTTCAGCACCGGAATCACGCCGGGAGCAATGGCAGCAACATCTTCAATCGAAATATCCGTGTTGCTGTGAAATTCGATGTTCATCTGCCGCAGACGCTCGGCAACATCGCGCGCGCGAAACAGCGGTTTGGTTTGGTCCATGTCAAAAAAGTGGATCTTCCGGTCGGTTTCTCCTCGCAAACGCAGCGCAAAGTTCAGCGCAATCTCCGTTTTTCCGGAGCCGGCCTCACCCAAAAACGCAACCGTTCTTCTGCCCTGCAGAATTTCGATGATTCGCTGTGTCAAGGCATTTTGCCTCCAATACAGGTGTAATTGGTATAAAAAAAACGGCGCCGCAGCACAATGGCCAAACGGTCAACCGCAGGTTATCACCGCTTCGCACGGCTGACGCATAAAGCGTCAGCCGAAGCGGCGCGTATTTTAGTCGACGATCGTCTCGTGCAGAGTGTTCTCGCCGGGCTTAATGCAATGGCATGCAACAAAGTGATTGGGCGACACCTCAACCAGAGGCGGCGTACTGTCACGGCAGCCTTCGCAGATATAGTTGCAGCGCTTTGCAAAGCGGCATTCATCGGGAGGATCGATCGGAGACGTAACCTCACCGCGAAGCTTGATATGCTCGGGATTCCCGTTCACCTTGGGAACCAGAATGGCACTCAGCAGAGCCTTGGTGTAGGGATGCATCGGGTTTGTAAACAGTTCCTCGGAGGGAGCTTTCTCTACCACCTGACCCAGATACATAACCATGATATCGTCAGCAAAATAGTTGACAACGGAAAGATCGTGGGTGATGAAGATATAGGTCAGCCCCATCTCGCGCTGCAGCTTGCGCAGCAGATTGAGAACCTGCGCCTGAATGGAAACGTCCAGCGCAGAAACCGGCTCGTCGCAAACGATGAACTTGGGATTGAGCGCCAGCGCTCTTGCGATGCCGATGCGCTGACGGCGTCCGCCGTCAAGCTCATGGGGATACGCATTGATCAAACGCTCGTCGATACCGACGATGTTCATCAGCTCAAGAACGCGGTTTTCAATATCCGTTTCCGTGCCGTTGGGAATCAGCTTGTTAAACTTGATCGGCTCGGCAATCAGCTCAAGAACGGTTTTGCGGGGGTTGATGGAAGAATAAGGATCCTGGAAGATAATCTGCATATCCTTGCGCAGTTCCTTCAGTTCCTTGCGGGTTGCGGTGCAGATATCCTTACCCTCGAACAAAACGCAGCCTTCCGTCGGCTCAAGCAGACGCAGGATGCTGCGGCCAAGCGTGCTCTTGCCGCAGCCGGACTCGCCGACAACGCCAAGCGTTCTGCCGCGCTCGATGGTGAAGTTAACACCGTCAACGGCATGAACCGTGCCGCGCGGAGACTTGAAGTATTTCTTCAGGTCTTTGACTTCAAGTAAAATATCACTCATTTTGCCACCCCTCAATGCTAAAGTCGGGTTCGTCGTATCTCACGCAAGCGATCATGTGCGTATCGGAAACAAAACGCGGCTCGGGCGTCTTTTCACGGCAAATATCAGTTGCGTAGCGGCAGCGGTCAGCAAATGCGCAGCCCACCTTGGGAAGCTTCGTGGGGTCGGGCATCAGGCCGGGAATCGGCTTGAGTTCGGTGTCTCTCTTTCCGATATTGGGCAGAGAGTTGAAAAGTCCCTCCGTGTAAGGATGCATCGTCTGATTGAAAACATCCTCCAGCGTTCCGGATTCGATCACGCGGCCGGCATAAACAACGGCAACGTCATCGCACATCTTGGCAACAACACCAAGGTCGTGCGTAATCATGAGAAGCGCGGTGTTAAACTTTTCCTTCAGGTCGTTCATCATGGAGAGAACCTGGGCCTGAATGGTAACGTCCAGCGCGGTGGTGGGCTCGTCAGCGATCAGGATTCTGGGGTTGCAGGCCAGCGCAATGGCAATCACCACGCGCTGCTTCATGCCGCCGGAGAACTGATGCGGATAGTCAATGGCGCGCTCGCCGGGGATGCCGACAAGCTCCAGCATTTCCATCGCGCGCTGAATCGCCTGCTGCTTATTGACGTTTTCGTGCAAACGAACACTCTCGGCGATCTGCTCGCCAACCGTCATAACCGGGTTGAGCGAAGTCATCGGATCCTGGAAGATCATGGAAATGTCCTTGCCGCGGATCTTCTCCAGCTGAGAAGGCTCAAGATTGAGCATATCGTGGCCGCAGACATTGATCGTGCCGGATTTGATGATTCCGGGAGGATCGGGAACAAGGTTCATGATCGCAAGCGCGGTCGTGGTTTTGCCGGCGCCGGTTTCGCCGACAAGGCCGATGGCCTTGCCCTTTTTCAGGCTGAAGCTGATACCGTTGACAGCTTCAACAACCTGCTTTTTCACAACATACTGAACAACGAGGTCCTTAACATCAAGAACAACATCGTCGTCAAGCTCCGTTACCTGCTGCTCAACAACAGCATTTTCGTTTTTCATACTCATAGTCTGTCCCTCACTTGTTCAGCTTCGGATCCAGAGCGTCACGCAAACCGTCGCCCAGAAGAGCGCACGAGAACGCCATCAGCATGATGAAGAGGCCCGGGAAATAGCACAGATGCGGTGCAAAACGCAGATAGTTGCGGCTGCCGGAAATCAGAGCACCCCACTCGGGGTTGGGCACGGGAACGCCGAAGCCCAGGAAGCTCAGACCTGCTGCGGAGAGAACCGCAGTTGCCATTCTCGCGGTTGCAGTAACGATCAGCGGAGAAAGGCTGTTCGGCAGAACCTGCGTGAAGATAATGCGGAATTCGCTCATGCCGATTGCACGGGCGGACTCAACATACTCGTTGGCCTTAACGGTAAGTACGGAAGCACGCGCCATGCGTATAAAGCCCGCAATGCACGACACGCCGACAGCGATGATCAGGTTGATCAGCTTCGCGCCGAGAATCGTGACGATAACCATGCCCAGCAGCGTACCGGGCAGAGACGACAAAACGTCGGAAGCACGCATGATCAGGTTGTCAACCCAGCCGCCGTAGTAGCCGGCAATGCAGCCCAGGAACGTGCCGATAATCATACCGATACCGACAGCGCCGAAGGCAACAGCCAGAGAATAGCGGGAGCCGTAGATCGTGCGTTTGAGCATGTCTCGTCCCATCTCGTCCGTGCCGAACGGATGCTCCCAGGACGGATCCTGGAAGGTGTTTTTGGAATCTATGGCCGAGATCTCATCATAGGAAATGAAGATGAACGAATAGATCATCAGCAGAAACATGATGCAAAGAATGATCAGGCCGAGGAACGCACCGCGGTTTGCTTTCAGTCTTTTCCAGACCATCGCAGTGCGGTTTTCCTTCTGATACTGACTCGAAAGCCGAGATGCAGTAGTATTTTTCTTACTCATGCCTTTACCCTCCTCTTAGACTTGCGAGCATAGGCAGATCTGATACGCGGGTCAACCGCTGCGTAGATCAGGTCGACAAGAAGCAGAACCAGCGTATACATGGTGGCGGTCAAAATAACGCAGCCGCAGGCCAGGTTTGTGTCGCGGCGTCCGATGGCTTCAACCATCATATAGCCAACACCGGGCCAGGAATAAACCGCTTCGATAACGGCAGAGCCGGACAGCGTGATGCCGAGCATCATACCGATCTGGGTGATGATGGGGATCCACGCATTGCCAAGCTCATGGCGGAGCGTTACCTGACGCTCAGGCACACCCTTTGCACGCGCGGTGCGAAGGAAGTCCTGGCGGGAAACGTCGAGAATTGCCGAGCGGGTCTGGCGCGTAATGGACGCGGACATGGAGAAACCGCCGGCAAAGACAGGCAAGATGAAGCACTTCCAGGTGCCGTCATAACCTGCCGGGAAAATCTTGAGGTTGTGGGAGAACCAGATGAGCAGCAGCAGGCCAAGCCAGAACGAAGGCATTGCCAGACCGATCATGGTCAGTGCCGTGGTCAGGTTATCCCAGATGGTGCCGGCATGCTTTGCGTTAAAGATGCCGAGCGGAATTGCGATGACGGTCGCAACAATGATGGAGAAAACAGACAGCTTCAGCGTGTTGGGGAAACGCGCGAAGAACTGGTCGAAAACAGACAGACCGGTAACCTGAGATTTACCGAGGTCGCCGTGGAAGAGGTCCCAGATATAGTAGCCGTAGCGCACAATCATGGGTTTGTCGAGATTATACTCGGCGCGGAGCAGTTCGATATCTTCAGTCGTCATATCCTCCGTGATCATGGAGTCAACAACAGTACCCGGTGCAAGATCCATCAATGCATAAACGATGAACGTTACGCACAGCAGAATAGGAATGAGCAAAAGGATTCGTACAACGGAGTATCGTAGCATGAATACAACACCCTTTCTATAGTTGCAAAATAAAAGCGGGGGCATAATCCGTATGAAATTATGCCCCCGCCCCGCTGATTACTCAGTAACGATCAAAAAGGATCCTGCCGGTAATCAATCTCAGATAATCGAGTTGGTTACAAATCAGCCAACGATTCTGTATGCCATGGAGTAGTCATGGTAGTTGGTCGGGAAGTAGATAGCGCCGCCGGTGCCCAGCTGGCCTGCGGTGTACAGAGCCATGTGGTGGGTGGGAACATAAGGCACGTTCTCAAACATGATCTCCTGGATCTGGTTGTACAGAGCTGCGCGCTCCTCGCCGTCGGGCGTGGTGTTTGCCTTTTCAACCAGTGCGGTGAGCTCATCATTCTCGTAGTGAGCCTTGTTGGAGTTGCTGCCGGGGAGAATCATAACGTTGATGGAGTTTGCAAGCGGAGTCCAGGGTGCGGAGTTGACAACGATCTCGCAGTCGTTGGATTCCCAAAGGGTTCTGGAGGTCAGGGTGGGTCCGTCGCTCTGGTTGATTTCGCAGGTGATGCCAACTTCCTTCAGGTTATCCTGGATGACCTGAGCGGCCTTGATGGTCTGAGCCATACCGGCAATGATCTCAACGGTCTCGCCGTTGTAGCAGCTCTGTGCGAGGTATTCCTTTGCCTTCTCGACGTCGCGCTCGATGAAGGGGATGTCATAGTTCTTGTAAGCAGAGGTGTTGCCCCAGAAAGAACCGGTGTCAACAACCTTACCGTAGCCGCCGAGAGCGATGTCAACGATGGCCTGCTTGTCAACGCCGTAGGCAACTGCCTTTCTGAAGTTGACGTCGCCGGTGATGGGCATGGTGGTGTTCATTGCGATGTAGTTGCAGTTGTTCATGACGTAGGAGTTCATGACAAAGTTGGGGTTGTTTGCATACTCGGGGATGTAAACGCCGTTGATGCCGCAGAAGTCAACCTCGTCGTTGTCGAGCATGATCATACGTGCGGTTTCTTCAGCGATATAGCGCATGACGAAAGTCTTGGTCAGAGGAGCTGCGCCGAAGTATTCATCGTTGCGGGTGTAGGTGATGCTGTCGTTGGGAGAGAAAGCGGAAACATAGTACGGGCCGGTACCGATCTGACCTGCGGTCTCGGGATCGGTCTCATATGCTTCGCGGTTGCAGATAACGAAAGCGGTGATGTTGGCAACATCATAGTAGAAGTCATAGTTGGGAGCAGCAAGGCTCATCTTGATTTCGTAATCGTTGATAACTTCGTACTCAATGTTCTTAACCTTGTCGTAAACGCTGGTGCCGGGTGCTTCCTTACCCTGATCGATGGTGAAAGCAACGTCGTCGGCGGTGAACTCTTCGCCGTTGTGGAACTTAACGCCTTCGCGGAGCTTGAAGGTGAAGTTCTGATAGTCCTCGGTGGTCCACTCGGTTGCGAGGCAGGGCAGATACTGGCCGTCGATGGTGTAGTCGATCAGCGTATCATAAATCATGTGATAAACCAGACCGGTCTGGCTGGTCATTCCGCCGGGGTTGAACGGATCAATAATTGCGACCTTATCGCCGATGACGAGGGTCAGATCTTCTGCATAAACTGCTTCTGCGGGGGGAGGCGTTGCAATGCTGTCAGCAGTGGTGCCGCCGCCGGTGTTAACATTGCCGATTTCCTCTTCTTTCTCGGCAGGTGCTGCAGGAGTTTCGGTCTTTCCGCCGCAGCCTGCAAACAGGCCGATGCAGAGGACCAGTGCAAGGATCATGCAAATGGTCTTTTTCATTGATGTGTTCCTCCTTCAAAAAAATGAGCACAAATATATTTGCAACGTTCGCTTTCGCAAACTGTCGCTCTGAGTTATTGCTGCGCCTTTACCAAAAAACGCATGCTTCGTTGGTCCTTACGCAGTTGAATTGCACAAGTAACCGTTGTCTATGTTTTAACACATTTCTGCAAAAAGTTCAATAGATTTTACATTTTTTTATTAAAAATGTGTTAATTCATTTCCATTCCGTCATCCAATCCGCGCAAACGCCTGAGATAGCGCATCAGCATCGGCAGCGTAATCACAACGGAGAGCAGGTCGGCAATGGGTCCGGCGTAAAACATGCCCTCAATCCCCATAAACCGCGGAAGCACCAGCAGCAGCGGCGCGAGGATGATCGCCTGACGCGACAGGCTGAGCAGCATCGCCGTAAGCGGCTTTTTGATCGCCTGGAAAAATCCGGAGCCCTGCACCTGAATGGGCACAAGCGGACTCATCAGCAGATAAATCACCATGGCATGACTGCTGAACTGGATCACCTCGGCATTGTCCTTGCAGAAGATCGCCGCAATCGGCACGGTGAAAATCTTCAGAATGATATACTCGATCAGAACAATCACAACGGATGCGATCATCGCCGTGCGGATCAGCTCACGGATTCGGCTGTAGCACTTTGCGCCGAAGTTGTAGGCGATCAGCGACTGCGAGCCCATGTTCACTGCGGTTGTAATCGTCAGAACAAAAGTCTGCAGCGTTGTGACAACACCCATACCGGAAACCGCAAGGTCCCCGCCGTAGGTTCTTGCCACCTGGTTGAGGAGAATCGAAACGAGCCCCTGGCAAATCTGCAGCGCAAACGCGGACAGGCCGAGATAGGTAATCTCCGCGGCGAGTTTCGGATCGGGGTCAAGAATCGTCCGGTCGAAATGGAAAAACTCCTTGCTGCGGATATAGTGGACAACAATCACGGCCGTGCAGCTGAACTGTGCCATAACCGTTGCCAGCGCAGCGCCGGTCAGTCCCATATCAAACACCACGATAAACAGCGTGGAAAAGATAATGTTGACGATCGGTCCGATAATAACGGCGAGCATCGCAAGCCGGGTTTTTCCTTCCACGCGCATATAGTTCGTCATGCCGACGGAAACGATCTGCAGCGTGCAGCCACCGACAACGATGCGGGCATATTCCCTTGCGTAAGGCAAAACATTGTCGCTCGCGCCGAACAGACGCAGCAGCGGATCGAGAAACAGCAGGCCGATCGTTGTGATCAGAATGCCGACAATCAGCAGCAGCTGCAGCGACATATTCATCGCCCGGTTCGCGCCGGTTTTGTCCCCCTGCCCCACTCTGATGGCGGCCAGTGTGGAGCCGCCCATGCCGAGCAGAAACGCAAACGCCAGCGTGACCAGCGTGATGGGATGGGCAACGCTCAGCGCCGCAATGCCTTCATAGCCTGCTCTGCCGTTGCCGATAAACGCTCTTGAAATGATATTGTAGATCGAGTTGCAGAGATAAGACAGAAAAACCGGCAGAGAATACGAAACCAGAAGCTTCGGGATTTTCTCTTCCCTCATGATTCTCGTGGAATCCATATGTACCTCCTTCCCTATCGCACGGCACCTTCTTCCGGCGCCCCCGCCCTGTCAGGCGGACGCACGGCCGCGTGCATCCGCCGACAGAAGCTGTGCGATCGGTGCAGTCGTAATTTGATTACCAGTCCAGACCGGCAGCTGCGCGGATTTTCTTGGAAGCTTCGGTGTAAGTGCCGTACTTGTACTCTTCCAGTTCGCGGACAAGCTCCGGATCGGTGTTGTCCTGACGGGGCAGCGGCACATCCTGCTCGGTGCAGAGGATCTTCTGAACTTTCTTGATATCAACAGTGTGGGTGGTGGTGCCGTCCTTGACGCACACAGCCGCTGCAACACCGGCGGCCTGACCGGTACCGATGCACTGCGGGATCAGCGTGATGCCGGCGATCATGTCGGCCTCTGCGGAGAGGTGACGGCCCGGGCAGAGCAGATTCTCGATCTTCTGCGGCAGAATCGTGCTGTAGGGAATCTCAATGGGAGCGCCGCCGTTGAGCATACCGACAACGCTGTGCCATGCGATAACATCGTCAAACTTCGCACCGGTGGCGATATCCAGACGGGAGTAAACATGCTCGCCGTTGAGACGCAGAGAGCAGCGGGAGCCCAGCTGCGGAGCAATATCATAGATATATGCATTGCGGCCGTAAGGCATGTTCTTGCGGCAGAACTCAACCAGTCTGCGGATGGAATCTCTGACGGTGAACTCCGTGTAGCGGATATCGTCGAGGTTTGCGCAGTTGAGATTGGGCAGCCAGTTGTTCCACCAAACGATGTCGTTGCATCCTGCGGGATAGAAGAACGTGGAGTAGCCTGCAATCTTGTTGAGGTTTGCGCGGAACGCCTTGCCCTCTTCGGGATTCTCGTTGAACCAGCGCATGAAGCCTTCAAAGTCAACGCCGCCCATTCTCCAGACCAGTGCGGTCATGCCGCTGCGGTCCTCGCGAACGTTGTCGGTCTTGGTTGCGCCGTGGAAGATGGGAGCGCCGGTCTGTCTGTAGATGTCGCCGTCGCCGGTGGCGTCGATAACAACCTTTGCAGTGATCACCTGGCGGCCTTCCTTGGACTCAAAAATAACGCCCTTGATGGTGTTGCCGTCCATGACGGGCTTGGTGCCCCAGCAGTGGATCATCACCTTGATGTTGGGCTGCTCCTTGATCATGGCATCCATCTCCAGCTTCAGCTGGGTGGGCTCATAGTAAGGCGCGCGGACAAGGTAGGGATTGCCCTCTTCGGGGGAAACGCAGCCGTGGATGAGTTTCCAGCGCTGAATCTTGAATGGATCCTTCTCGCCCACTTCTTCGCGCTCGGGGCAGATGTAGGAGTCGGGAGCGTTCTTGTCCAGACGGGTGAACCACTCTTCCTGAATACCGCGGACACAGTTGAAGTTGTGCCAGCTGAGGGCCGGAATCATGAGAACATAGCCGCCGGTAACGTCACCGCCGAAATAGCCGAAACGCTCCATGAGGATGACCTTTTCCGCGCCTGCGCGGGCTGCTGCCAGAGCTGCGCTGTGGCCTGCGCTGCCGCCGCCGACAACGAGAACGTCGCAATCGTCATAAATAGGCAGTTCACATGCAGCTTCGAGGTAAGTTTTTTTAGCCATTCATAACACCTTACTTTCTTTTTTATTTCAATTTGTTTTTACTAACACATTCCGTTTCGTCCGCCGCACCGCACAAAGCACGCGACCGGACTGCTCAATTTTCCGCAGCTTCGGGGAAAAGCTTTGCGAAATCCTCCATCTTGCCGACAATATAGCCAACCGTGTTTTTGCCTGCGCCGCAGGCGTTGCCCTCATCCGTGTCGATGTGGGAAAGCGCACCGCCGTCATCGGGGCCGTTGGTGTGGATTGCAGTGTCGCCAAACACGGTCATGCGGCCTTCGCTCTCCACGCACATCAAAACTTTATCGCCGTCTTTCAGACCGTTTTGCGCAGCGGTGTTCTTGCCCATGTGGATGTGGCGCTCTGCAACGATCACGCCCTGCTCCAGCTCAACTTCGCCAACCGTGCCCACCAGCTTAATGCCGGGGGTGCCTTCAATCTTTCCGGATTCGCGCAGCATACCGGGAACGCCCAGCGTGCGTGCATCCGTTGCGGAGATTTCAAACTGATTGAAGTTTCTGCACGGACCCATAACCGCAACGCGCTCAAACGTATGCTTCGGACCGACAACGGTCACGCGCGTGGTGGACAAAAACTGTCCCTTGGTGGGAACTTCGGGCTCAATCACATGACCCTTGCCGAACAGAATGTCAACCGTGTCCTGCGTCAGATGAACATGACGCGCCGAAACTTTCACAGGGAACTTACCGAAAGAGTATGCCATACTGAAAACCACTCCTCTTTATATCAAAACATTTTTAATTATTTACTGAAACATTACATAGTCGCGAACTTCGCCATAATCGTTCTCCTGCTCCTCACCGTTGAGCACGCGCATCACGCCGCCGGCGAGGGCCTCAATTTCAAACGCACCGGGAACGCGCTTGACAGGTGCCAGGAACTCAACGCGCTCGCGGATCATGCCGGT
This sequence comes from Oscillospiraceae bacterium, assembly GCA_015067465.1. Taxonomy (GTDB): domain Bacteria; phylum Bacillota; class Clostridia; order Oscillospirales; family Oscillospiraceae; genus SVKR01. Next base: position 8,364 of record SVMK01000015.1, on the reverse strand, counting down.
GAACATTTCAGAATGTGCGATACCACCGGTAAGGATGATGGCATCCACCTTGCCGCAGAACACGGCGCCGAGCGAACAAATGTCCTTGGCAACCTGATACGCCATCGCCTCATAAACCTGTTTTGCCTTGGCGTCGCCTTCCGCAATACGCTTTTCAACCTCAATGCAGCTGCTGGTTCCAAGATGACCGTAAAGGCCAACGTCCTTTTTCAGAATGCGCTGAATGTCCTCTTTGGAGTACGCCGGGTTAGTGTAAAGCTCCGTCAAGAGGCTGTTGGCAATTCTACCCGGACGCTCCGGTGTGAAGCTGCCTTCCTCCGCGGAATAGGTTTCGATAATTACGCCGTCGCGGTAAGCCATCGTGCCGAAACCGCCGCCCATGTGGGAGATGATGAAGCTGGCGTGGTCGGCGTCCTTGCCCATCTGCTCGGCAACCTTGCGCGCAACGGCACGGCAGTTGAGCGTATGGGAGGCAACGCGGCGCTGATAGCCGGCGATACCGGAGATACGCGCAACATCAAGAATCTCGTCGGTGGGCACCACGTCGTAGAGGAACGCGGGAATGTTGTACTTTGCCGCAAGTCCGCCGCCGATCATCGTGGAGGCAAACAGGCCGATATGTCCGATGGGGTTGGAGCAGCAGTCGGACACCACTTCGGGCGTAAGGCGGTAAGCGCCGTGACGGTAAGCGCCGCTCTTGCCGATGCCGCGCACCGCAATCGCATCCATATCCTCCACACGAAGTCCGGACGATTCGATAAACTCGGTGATGTATTTGTTGAAATACGCAAAAACGGCGTCGGGCGTTTTCAGCGCGCGCAGCTCTTTGGTGTCGTGGGAAAGTTCGAGCTGCTTGATGATGTCGGTGTTTTCGCAGTAAGCGATTTTGGACGACGTGGAGCCGAGATTGATCACAAGGATTTTACGAATATCAGCCATTGTCTGCACCTCAAAACATTAATTTGACAATAAAGTGATAATAGTGTTACGATAGAAAATGCAAAAATCATTCCAAACTCGCACAATTCACTTGAGAGAGGATACGAATATGAGAAAAAACAGCAAACGTTTGAGCGTTGTCATCAGCGAAGCTGACCGCCAGCTTCTGAATTCCTATTGCACTTTCTGCAGCTGCATCAGCACGTATCTCGGCAAGGCTTACGAGGTTGTTGTCCACAGCTTCGGTGAGAGCGACAACTTTACCATCAGCGTTTTCAACCCGAGCGGCCGCGTCCCCATGGAGCGTAAGGTCAACACCGCGAACGGTTCGATTGAAAAAGCCAGCGACGCGGCACTCGGCACCGTGGAACAGCTTCATGCAAAGCTCAAGCACGGCGAAGATCCCATCACCGTCGGCTTCGGCATCGGCGAGGACGGAAAAACCTACAAGTCCGCTTCCATCGGCATTCTCGGCAGCGCCGGCAACCTCATCGGCATGATCTGCGTAAACTGCTGTCTGGACGTTCCTTTCTCCGAAATTCTCCGCACTTTTGCAATCCCCAGCTATCTGGACACCATGACCCTGCCGTTCACCATGCCCGATCCCAACAGCCGCTACGAAACTTCTCTTGCGCAGACGATCACAAGCATTCGCGACAAGGTGATGAACGATCCAACCGTTCCCGCCAAGTTCAAGCGAAAGGAAATCGTCCGCCTGCTCAACGAAATGGGCGTTTTCAAAATCAAAAACGCCATCCAGATCAGCGCGGATGCCCTCGGCATCACCATTGCTACGATCTACATGCACATCCGCAATCTTGAAGAATAAAGCCACCGGTTTTTTCACCGTATTACCGTCCGCAGTCTGTGCGGACGGTAATTTTTTATCGGATTTCTCAGCAGTTGGAAGGTTTCGTGGTTCCGGGAAGGATGGGATGCTCCTTCGCCCACTGAACGCCGTAGCGCTTCATCTCGTCCTGCGCGATGGCATCGTTCCATTCGCGGAAGCATCTTGTGTTCGGAATTGCGGGATAGAAGCGGCCCGCCGGGCAATATGTATCGATCGCGCGGCGCACCTCGGCACGAATCTGTTCCTCGGTGATGTTGGCAATGTCGATCGCGGGACCGTCAATGCCGCCGATCATGGCAAGCTTGCCTTCCGTGATGCGCTGAATCTCAACAATGTCGTTTTGCGGAATCACGCCCTGCCAGATGTCGATTCCCATCTCGACCATGTCCTGCACAATGGGCTGGCAGATGCAGTCGGCATGGTGAACAAACATAATGCCGCAGTCATGCGCGGTTTTCACGATTTCCGTGTGCAGCGGCTTGATAATCTCGCGCCAGAGCGCCGGCGGGAGAAAAACATTCTGCTTGGAGCCCCAGTCGTCATGGTAGAAGATCACATCGGGATGAATGTGCTGCGCCACGCGCTTGATCGTTTCGATCTTGAAGTCGGCAACCACGCGCAGCAGCGCCGCCATCTCTTCGGGGTATTCCATATAGTTTACAAACGCATTCTGCATGCCCATCAGATGATGGCTGCGTTCAAAAAGACCGCGGGTGCAGAAAAATGCGCAAAACTTCTCTTCCCTGTTCACCTGCGCGGCCTTGGCCTCCGCCTCCGACCAGTCCAAACCTTCAAAGTCCGGCACCGTAACCTGCTCGCGCCAGCGGGTGATATCGCGGATCACGGCGGTTTCATCCGTAAACATGGGATGTGCGCCGGGAGCGTCCGGAGAAAAGAGAAACGGCGTGCCCCAGGAGTCCTTATGCACTTTGCCGTCGCGCGGGATCATATCTCTTGCAAAGATGGGGTCGCGGACAAAGGCAAGCGAATCCATAAAGTTGTTGTAGGATTCCGGCTGGCGGCATTCAAAAATCGCCATTGCGTTTTCTCTCGGAGTCATATCCGCTCCCCCTTCTAAAAATATATAAAGTTATTTTATGTGGTCTCCCGCAGGGAAAGCACCGTCCGAAAACTGAGAAAAACCGGTTAAGCGCTGTATCGAATTAAAAAATTATAACTAAAACGCTTTATGCATCACTTTCGGAACATCGCACAAAAAAATTATAGTTATTATTGATTATTTTTAATTCCTAATAAGTTTTTTATATCATTTCTAACGAATAATGTCAATGAATATATGGCAATATGTATCGTTTTGGCATATATTACAAACAAATCAGGCTGTTTTATTTATTTTAAATAGCCAATAATCCTCGTTTTGCTTAAAATATAATTATTTATTAGATTGCAACCGAAAAAACGATAAATATTTTAGTTTTTATCCTCATAATTAACAGTGTTATTGCCTGCGGGATGTCCGCAAAATGCACATCGGCAGGGAATGCAATGCATTCCCTGCCGATGTGAACATATTCATTTTTCCGCGCGCTTTCCCCTGCCCTTTCGCAGGCTGCCGGGATAGTCGCACACGCGGTAAGCCAGATTGAGCGCGGGGATCGCCAGCAGCGCAAACACCACAAGCAGCAGCATGCCGGCAAAATCCAGCGCAGAGAGCGTAAACAGATTTTTCAGGAAAATCGCGCTGAACGCAAACGCAATGCAAACCGCCGCAATCAGCAGCTTGCGCAGCAGCGTCATCGGCCTGCACAATCGAACGATCACCAGAATGCCGACAATGCCCATCGTTACGGCACAGATGGTGGACATCATGCCGGAATCAATGCGAAATGCGTAATAAAACAGCATCACGCCGATAATCAAAACAAAATCCGTCAGCGCCGGCGGAATCGCGTTTCCGATCACATTGCGCAGGAACTTGCCCTTGACGATGCTCTCGTTCGGCTCCATGGCAAGCACAAAGGCCGGGAAACCGATCGTAAGCGAGCTGACAAGGCTCAGCTGCGCTGCGGTGAACGGATACGGCATGGTGAAAATCAGCGAAACGAGCGCAAGGGCAAACGAGAAAATGTTTTTAACCAAAAACAGCGTTGCACTGCGCTGAATGTTGTTGATCACGCGCCGCCCCTCCGCCACAACGCTCGGCAGCACGGAAAAATCGCTGCGCATCAGCACGATATGGCTCACATGCGCCGCCGCGTCGCTGCCGGAGGCCATGGCAATCGAGCAGTCCGCCTCCTTGAGCGCCAAAACATCGTTTACGCCGTCGCCTGTCATGGCAACGGTGTGTTTTTTCTTTTTCAGCGCCTGAATGATGCGGCGCTTCTGGTCGGGCGTTACGCGGCCAAACACTGTGTAGGTTTCAACGGCATGTGCGATTTTGCGGTCGTCGGTCAGGGTGCGCGCATCAATATAATTCTCCGCGCCGCGGATCCCCGCGCGCTTCGCCACCTCGGAAACCGTGAGGGGATTATCGCCGGAAATCACCTTGATCGCCACGCCCTGCTCATCGAAATAGCGGAAAGTGTCATAGGCCTCTTCGCGGATTTTATTGCTTAGCAGAATGAATGCCAGCGGCAGTATTGCGCCCGTCAACGCATCGTCATCGGCCTGTCCTCCGTAATCAGCCAGCAGCAGCACGCGGCTGCCGTCGCAGGCGCATTCCTCCAGCAAAGCCGAAAACTCGTCCATTCTCGCGCCAAGGAGCACATCCGGCGCACCGAGCAGATATGTTTCGTCGGCATGAAAGCTCACACCGCCGTATTTTTTCACGGATGTAAACGGTAAAACGGCGCACGGTACCTCCCCCGGTTCCTCCGCCTGTTCGGAAGCATACACGGAAAAATGCTCGCGGATGGCCGCCATGGTATCGTTATCGTCATGCATCGCGCCGACATAGCGCGCCAAAATCATGCCGATATCTTCCTCGTTGTAGCGGTCCCCGCAGAGCAGCCGCACGGAATTGACGGTCATTGCGTTCTCGGTGATCGTGCCGGTTTTGTCCACGCAAACAGTGTCCACGCGCGCAAGCGTTTCGATGCAGCTGAGTTCATGCACCAGCGTTTTCTTCTGTGCAAGGCGCAGCACGCTCGCCACCAGCGCAAGGCTTGTGAGGAGATACAGCCCCTCCGGAATCATGCCGATGAGCGCGGCAACCGTGCTGACAACGCCCTCTGTGAAGCTGCGGCCGAGCCAGCTGATTTCTTTTATGAGGAGCACCGCACCAAACGGAATGATGATAATGCCGATCCATTTCACAAGCATGGACAGCGAGCGCATCATCTCACCCTGCCGCGGCTTTCCGCCCGCTTTCGCTTCGATTGTCAGGCGGCTGGCATAGCTGTCCGCGCCGACGGCGGTGAGCCGTGCGCGGCAGGAACCGGAAACAAGAAAGCTGCCGGAGAGCAGCGTATCACCGGTTTTTTTGCGGATTTCGTCCGCCTCGCCGGTGACGAGCGCTTCATTCACCTGGCACTCCCCGCTCAGAACCTCCGCGTCCGCATAGATTTGGTCGCCGCTGCGAAACACAACAATATCGTCGCGCACCAGCGCCGCGGTGTCCACCTGCTGCTCAACTCCCTCACGCACAACAGCGGCATGGGGCGCATTCAGCAGCGAAAGCCGGTCCAGTGTCTTTTTGCTGCGCAGTTCCTGCACAATGCCGATCACCATATTCACCAGCACAACGCCCATAAACATCAGATTGTTCCACGAGCGCACAGCAATCACGGCTGCAGCAAGGATGAAAAAGATTAAGTTGAAATAGGTAAACACATTGCTCAGCACAATCTGTTTCACCGTTTTTCCCGGCGGGTCAACCGGCCTGTTGTCATATCCAAGACCTATGCGCTCCTCCACCTGCTGTGCAGTCAGTCCCCGCTCGGGGTCGGCGTACACAACAGCCAGCGGCGTGCGCGTATCGGTCGGTTCGGTTTTTCTGCGCAGAGTCATCGCCACAGGCAATGCCCCCTTTCTCTTTTCCGCGTTGCATCATTTTACCACAGGCAAAGCAGACAAAATATGAACAATTTCAAAATATTCACGCCAAATTCGATTCTCTTTGCGAAAAAGGCAGGACACCCCGCGCGGGAATATCCTGCCGTATTTTATTCGTCCTGAAAACCTTCCCAAACCGGACGGCCCGTATAGCGCTTCACGGTTTCTTCGCCGCGCAGCACGCGCAGCGCCCCCAGCGCCATCGCGTCCTGCTCCATCTCCCCGGGGTAGGACACCACGGGGGCAATCCAGCCGCACTGACGCTTGATCCCGTCATACACATCGGCAAAGCGCAGCAAACCGCCGGTGAGCACGATCGCGTCCACCCTGCCCTCAAGCACCACAGCCATCGAGCCGATGTATTTCGCGGTCTGGTAAATCATAGCGTTCCAAACGCGCACGGCATGGGGATCGCCGGCATCCACCAGCGCATGCACCTTGTCGGAATTGGAAGTGCCGAAATGGCTGGTAAAGCCGCCCGCCTGTGAGCAAAGGTCGTTGAGCTTCAAAAACTCATCGCCTGCAAAATGACGGATAATATCCGTCACTGCCATGCTGCCCATGCGCGTGGGCGAAAGCGGACCGTCGCCGCCGCTGCCGTTATTGCCGTCGAGCATCCGTCCGTCCTTGTGCGCGGAGATGGAGATGCCGCCGTCGATATGCGCAACGATGAGACGGCTGTCCTCATAGCGCTTGCCGAGCACCTGGGCGTGGCGGCGCGCCGTGGCTTTCAGATTCAGCGCATGGCTGCCCGCCTTGCGGTAAACGCCCTTCACGCCCGTGATGCGCGCCAAATCGCAAAGCTCGTCCACAACAATCGGATCCATCATCAGCATCAGCCCGCCGCATTCGCCGCGCAGCCGGTCCGCCATCTGGATGCCGAGCATGGAGGAATGATAAACGCCGCCGCGGCACTCGCGCGTATGCTGCAGCAAAAGCTCGTCAATATCGTAAACGCCGCCCTCCACCGGGTAGCTGCAGCCGCCGCGGCCGACAACCGCATCCACGCGCTGCAGATCAATATCGTGGTCGGCAATGAACTTGCGCACAACCTCCATGCGAAAATCGAGTTGGTCGTTCAGCGTGGGAAACTGCAGCAAAACGCTGGAATCGTGAAACGTATCCTCCGTAAACAGGCAGGTTTCGTTTTCAAAATATGAGAGTTTTGTGGAAGTTGAGCCCGGATTAATAACTAAAATGCGATAAGTGTTCATCGTAAATAATCGCGCCTCGGTTCTGTTTTTCAGCCCTGCTCGATATCCTGATGGAATTCGGAAAGCAGCAGGCCTTCGTTTCTTTCTTCCGCCCAGCGGATCGTCCATGCGCCGTTGAAGATCAAAAGATCCTTGCCGTGCACATCCTTCACCCAGCGCGTATCGCCGGTGAAGTTGTAGTCGCCGCCGTTAAAGTCCGGCGTTTGCACGCGGCGGATAAATTCGTGCGGAAGATCGCGCTGAATATATTCCACGCCGTATTCGCTCTTCATGCGGAAGCGCAAAACGTCAAACTGCAGCACGCCGACAACGCCGACAATCACCTGCTCCATACCGCTGTTGGGATAGAAGAATATCTGAATCGCACCTTCCTGGGCGATTTGGGTCATCCCCTTGGCAAACTGCTTGCGCTTCATGGAATCTTTCTGCTCAATGATGGCAAAATGCTCCGGGGCAAACGTGGGGATGCCGGAAAAGCGAACTTTCTGTCCGGTTTCGCAGATGGTGTCGCCAATGGCGAAAATGCCGGGGTCAAATACGCCGATGATATCGCCGGCATACGCTTCGTCCACAATATCGCGCGCATCCGCCATCATCTGCTGCGGCTGCGCCAGACGCATGCTCTTGCCGCCCTGCAGATGGAAGTATTCCCTGCCGCGCTCAAATTTGCCGGAGCAAATGCGCATGAAGGAAATTCTGTCACGGTGGGCTTTGTTCATGTTGGCCTGAATCTTAAAAACAAACGCGGAGAAATGATCGTCAAACGGATCCACAACGCCGCCGTCGGCATTTTTGCGCTCAAGCGGAGCGCTTGTCAGCTTCAGGAAACTCTCCAGAAACTGCTCCACGCCGAAGTTATGCAGCGCCGAGCCAAAAAACACGGGACTGAGCTTGCCCGAGCGCACCAGCGTCAGATCAAAGTCCGCGCCGGCACCCTCCACCAGCTCGATCTGCTCGAGAAACTCGTTTTTGAGATTCTCGCCGATGAGCGAGGTCAGCGTTTCGATATCGTCCACCGGGCAGCGAACATCGTCCAGACGCTTTGCGCCGCCGTGGTAGTTGGTGTAGGTCAAAACCTCGCGGCTTTCGCGGTCGTAGATGCCCTTGAAGGTTGCGCCGCAGCTGATGGGCCAGTTCATCGCATACGTTGCGATGCCGAATTCCGTTTCCAGCTCGTCGAGCAGTTCAAAGGGGTCGCGCGCTTCATGGTCGAGCTTGTTGATAAACGTAAAAATAGGGATGCCGCGCATCGCGCAAACCTTAAAAAGCTTGCGGGTTTGCGGCTCAATGCCCTTTGCCGCGTCGATCACCATCACGGCGCTGTCCGCCGCCATCAGCGTGCGGTAA
>SVMK01000096.1 GCA_015067465.1 Oscillospiraceae bacterium | reverse complement strand
GCCTGGAGGATCAGGTGGATATCTATATGGGCACCTTCTCCAAATCTCTTGCCTCCCTCGGCGGCTACATCGCAGCCGATGCCAAGGTGATCGACTATGTCCGCTGCAACTCCCGTCCCTACATTTTCGCGGCATCCGTTCCTCCCGCACAGATCGCCGTTGCCAATGCCTCGCTGCGCCATTTGATCGCGCATCCCGAGCTGCCCCGCCAGCTGCACGATATCGCGCAGTATATGCGCCAGAAGCTGCTCGACGCCGGCATCAAGATCATCATGAGCGAAACCCCCATCATCCCCATCTACACCTACGAACCCGTCAAAACCCTCACCATCCAGCGCGAGCTTTATGAGCGCGGCGTGTATGTCAACGCCACACTGCCGCCGGCATGCGCCCCCGGCGAATGCCTGCTGCGCTGCACGCTGATGGCAACACACACCACCGAACTGATCGACGAAGCCGTTGAGATCATGGTGGACGTTATTAAGAAGTATGAAAACGCCTGAGGTCGCCATCGTCACGGGCGCAAGCAGCGGAATCGGTCGTGCAACCGCCCTCGCGCTGCGCGCACGCGGCTGCACCGTGTATGATTTTTCGCGTCACGGTGCCGATGCCGACGGCATTATCCACATCGGCTGCGACGTTTCCGACGAGGCGCGTTTTGCCGCCGCCGTGCAGGAGGTTGTCCGCCGGGAAGGCCGCATCGACATTCTGGTCAACAATGCCGGCTTCGGCATCTCCGGCGCTGCGGAGTTCACCGACAATGCCGATGCCAAGCGCCTGCTGGATGTAAATCTCTTCGGCGTGGTAAACGGGTGCAAAGCCGTTTTGCCCCATATGCGCGCGCAGGGCCGCGGACGCATCGTCAATATCAGTTCCGTTGCCGCGCCGGTTGCAATCCCGTTTCAGGTTTGGTATTCCGTCAGCAAGTCTGCCGTCAGCACCTATACCGCCGCGCTGGCAAACGAGGTGCGCCCCTTCGGCATAACGGCAACCGCAATTCTCCCCGGCGATATCCGCACCGGCTTCACCGCCGCCCGCGAAAAAATCCATGCAGGCGACGATGTTTACTGCGGACGCATCGCAAAAAGCGTTGCCGTGATGGAGCACGACGAGCAAACCGGCATGGACCCCGCCGCCGCGGGACGCTATATTGCTGCGCTGGCACTGAAAAAATCGGTCAAGCCCGAATACACGGTCGGATTCGTGTACAAATTCCTGGTTATTCTCGCGCGTCTGCTGCCCTGCGGCCTGAAAAACCGTATCGTCGGCATGCTTTACGCCAAATAGCCACGAAAAAATCAAAAGCCGTTTGACGGAGCATCTGCTCTGTCAAACGGCTTTTTTGCTTCAAGTGTTCAGATGTCCAGTTCGGGCGGAACGTCGATTTCTTCTCCGACGTATTTCCCGTTTTTCTTCCTCTGGCGCACGCATTCCGACAGCAAATACTCAATCTGTCCGTTCACACTGCGGAAATCGTCCTCAGCCCATGCCGCAATCGCGGCATACAGCTTCGCCGACAGGCGGAGAGGCACCTGCTTTTTCTCGTCAGCCATGGCGCATCAATACAGGCTGCCGGAATTCACCACCGGCTGCGCATCGTGGTTGCCGCAAAGCACAACCAGCAGGTTGCTGACCATGGCGGCCTTTCGCTCTTCGTCCAGCGTAACAACATTGTTCTCGTTCAAGCGCTCCAGCGCCATTTCCACCATGCCCACAGCACCGTCCACAATCATCTTGCGGGCATCAATGATGGCGCTCGCCTGCTGGCGCTGCAGCATAACCGCCGCAATCTCGGGCGCATAGGCAAGATAGGTGATGCGTGCTTCGAGGATCTCCAAACCGGCATCCTCAACCTTGTTCTGAATCTCATCGCGGATGCGGTTTGCAACCACTTCGCTGCTGCCGCGCAGGCTGCCCTCATCGGCAATACCATCGCCCGTGGTGTCAACGTTCGGCGCAATGTCGTACGGGTAAATGCGCACGATGTTGCGAAGCGCCGCATCGCACTGCAGCGAGAGATATTCCTTGTAGTTATCCACATTGAACACAGCTTTCGCCGTGTCCGTCACGCGCCACATAACCGCAATACCGATTTCGATCGGGTTGCCGAGGCAATCGTTGATCTTCTGGCGGGAATTGTTGAGCGTCATGATTTTCAGCGAGATGCGCTTATTGCTCAGTTCCGCAGCGGCAGCTGCGTTCTGGCCTGTGACCGCCGTCATCAAAACGCTGGCTTTCGTGCCGCTGTCCACATCGCCGGACTGATTCAGCTTGGTCTTTGCCGCGGGGTTCACCGCAACGCAAAACGGGTTTACATAATAAAACCCTTCGCCCTTGAGCGTGCCGACATATTTACCAAACAGGGTAAGCACCAGCGCCTCCTGCGGCTTGAGAACTTTGAGTCCGGGATATACAAACACGCTTGCGCAAATCACCAGCAGGGCAAGCAGCACCAAGCCGATTTTCCCCATTGCGGCGCAGATGATAATTGCGCCCAGGCAAAGCAGTTCGACAAGAATCGTCAGAATCAGCACCAGCGCGCCGATTTTTCTTCCACTCAATACTTTTTCTTCCATCATTTGTTTGTCTCCTCTCTTGTGATATCAAAAAGATATCATGCGAATATCGTTTTGTCAAGAACAAATTGGAAAAATTTTTACACGGAAGATAAACCTCCGCTTCTGAAGAAAAAGCAAAGCCGCAGAATACCTTCTGCGGCTTTGTACGTTTTTTATTCGGGGCAGCTTTCGCGGTAAGTAACCGTAGGGCGAATGCAAACGGTTTCCGGCTCACGGAACGGGTCGCGCAAAAGATCATTCATCATTATGAGTGAAGCGCGGGCAATCTCCATTTCGGGATAGTCCACCGTTGTAATGCTGGGGCAGCATGCGCTGGTGAGCACGGTTGCGCCGTAGGTCATCACTTCGATATCTTCCGGCACACGAACGCCGCGGATATTCAGCTCACCGACGAAGCCCAGCGTTGCAACGTCGTCACGAATATAAATTGCCTCGGGCAAACGTCCGCTCTCAATCAGTTCGCTCGCCAATTCTCTGCCGTAAGCGGAGCGCCTTGCAATTCTGAGCATGGATTCGTTCGGCATACCAAGCGTTTCAAACGGCATATTCTCCGCCTCGCAAACGTCCGTGAAACCAAGCAGCTGGCGGTTCATCTCCGTCACGCCGCCAAAAGCTTCCGAACTGACAATCATCAGTTTTTGATGACCGTGGCGCGCAAAAATCCGCGCGGGCAGTTCGCCGGCTGCATAATGGTCAACGATGATATTCGGGTGGTTTTCCATTCTGGTATGCAAAACAATCACCGGCAGCATCGTGCTGATCTTGTCCACAAACGCAACATCCGAGGGTTTGATCGGGGAAATGAGCACGCCGTTGAAGTGGTTTTGAAAATAGGATGCACTCAGTCGAGTCTCCTGCTCTGCGTCCAGCGTCTGAATGATGAGATTCATCTCCGGAACAACATTCTCACGAAACAGCGACTGGGCAAGCATCATATATCTGCCCAGCAGCGTCGGGTGCAGCTTGGGCGGCCAGAGAAAGCATATTTCCGGCACAGACGGCGTCTTTTCCGATGTAATCAGACGTTTTGCCGCGATATTCGGAATATACGAGAGCTTTCGCGCTGCCGCCTGCACTCTTTGAATCGTTGCCGGTGCAATGCGCATCTCTTCCGCACGGCCGTTCATAACAAACGATGCCAGCGTAACGGAAACGCCCGCTTCCTTGGCAACATCCTGCAGCTTCGCCATGAAAATTATCCTCCTCAAGGTAAGACAATGTACTGATTTTAGCAAATTTAGCTGCATGAATCAAGAGAAAATTTTTATTTATTGAAATCGCAGCAGAAAAAACAAAAAATATGTGGACACGGCAGCGTGATTTCGTTTATACTGCAAGATGGAGGGCTGTGGAACCCTCCATCGAACATGCAAATATGAATACTATTATATATTCACAAACAAGGAGGAGACCCCATGATCAACATTCCCGAAGTAAAGCTGGGCATCATCGCGGTATCGCGTGACTGCTTTCCGATCAGCCTGTCGAGAGCGCGCCGCGAGGCAATCGT
>SVMK01000014.1 GCA_015067465.1 Oscillospiraceae bacterium | reverse complement strand
CTTACCAATCGCCTATGCCTTTCCGTCGCATTTATACTCATGACTTCGTTATTCTGTTTTTCATATTTTCGATACAAATTGTACCGTATGTCATTATATTACTCCAAATCGTTACAAATGTAAATAGCTTGAGATTGCAGTGTTTATGCGGCGTACAGATATTTCGTTCTTGTATGCCTTTATTGATGCGGCTTACAGATATCCTATTCTTTGAAAATTTTTCAAAAAATTTTCATGAACAAAATTTTGAAAAATAATTATTGGAAATAATTATGCATAATTATTTCGGAAATTATTTTCATGCAATTTTGTACCTCCGAATTTATGTTGTTTCTCTCCGTCCGACCTGAATGGTCTGGCAGTTGACACTGCCACGGTTCGAACAATGAGAAATGAAAGGAGGGATTATTATGCAGAAAACACCAGCTCCACCATGGTATCACCCAAGTGCGATTGTAGTTCCACCACGTTCAGAGCTACATCCGAACGCTCCGCCTATGCTATCGCCACGGGACATCTACAACTATCTTGATTCCCGAATCTACAAACAAGACGCAGCCAAAAGAGCTGCGGCACTCTTTGCATGGAAAACGCTAAAAGGAATCAAGGAGAACTGCTTCTTCATCGGTCCATCTGGCTGCGGAAAGACTGAAATCTTCCGTGCACTCTCCGAGTGGGAATATTTTGTTGACCGCATTTCCATCGTTGACGCATCGAATCTGACATTGTCTGGCTGGAAGGGTGATAAGAAAGTCGAATCACTCTTTGATGACCCTGTCGTGTCATCTGGTAAACAGGTGATTCTTGTGTTAGATGAAATGGACAAAGCTCTTACCCCGAAGGTTTCCAGCGCTGGCGACGATTACGCAAAACATATCCAAGGGGAACTGCTCAAACCGTTGGAGGGGACTTTTCTCACATTCGAGCGTAACAACTCATCTTTCCAAGTTGATACCAGCCGTGTGAATTTTGCTTTAGTTGGAGCTTTCAGCACCAAGGCATCCGAGATTGCGGAAAAAGCAAAAGGCAGCACAATCGGCTTCAACGCTGCACCTGAATCCGTTCAGGCTTATTCAAAACCGCTTGAGCTGCAAGACTTGCTGGACTTCGGTGTGATGCCCGAATTTGCTGGCAGAGTACAGCGTCTTGTAAATCTGGAACCAATGACAGAATCCGACTACGTTCAGATGTTATCTGAACGTGATTTTAGCCTCGTAGAACGATTCAAATCGCTCTATGGCATAAACTTACACCTTACCCCCAATACGCGCCTTAAAATCGCCCAGAATGCGTCTGAGAGCAATCTCGGCATTCGGGGTATGCAGAACATCATTCAGAACATGATTGATGATTTTTTATTTGAAGATTGCACACAAACTGAAATTGAATTTTAACACTTACACCACACAGGAGATTATTATGATTACAAGAGAAATGATTATTGAAGAACTGAGAAACCGAGGATATGATGCACAAGAAAATGATATCTACAAAAACGGTGATGTGAAGCTGGAAGCTATCATCATCAAAACCGAAGAACGTATCACACCAACGCTTTACGTTGAATCCATCATTGCAAACGCTGCTACCGTTAAAGAAGCTGCCGACATTGCAGAGCAGATTTATCAGCAGCACAAGACTACAACAATTGATGTTAATCAGCTTACCAATCCCGATTTCATCAGAGAGCATGTCAGAGTCGGTATTGAAAAGGCAAGTGAACACACAAATGCTCTCTTCCGTCCGTGCGAGCACTATGACGGACTCATTCAGTATCTTTACATGACTGCAAAAACCAGCGACAAAGACAGCTGGAGCGTTAGGATTTCCCCAGAGCTTGCTGCTACTGCTAACCTTGATATTGATAAGCTATGGGAAATCGCTATTGAAAGAACCAATGCTGATGTGACAATTGCAAGCATGGCAAAAATCATGGAGGATATCATCGGCATGGAATTTGATGAAACGGATGATACTATGTTTCCTCAACTGTTCCCGATGTATGTGATTACCAATAGTGCTAAAATCAAAGGTGCGTCTGCCATTTTGAATCACAAAAGACTTGCTGATTTTGCAGCTGAACACCATGTAAAGAAGCTCATCATATTACCGAGCAGCATCCACGAGTGCATCCTGATTCCTGCGTTTGAAGAAGAAATACATATCGAGGATTTAGATGAAATGGTTCGCTCTGTAAATGCTGAACAGGTACTGCCAGAGGAGCGTCTGTTTGACCGTGCTTTGGTGCTTAACTTTGACGAGGAGGGATTTGATGAAATTACGATTCGTAATTGAAGATAGTAAGCTGCTTGATATAGAGCTTGTCGGAGCATCTGGCTTGGAACTTATCGGCAGCAACAGTACACTGAAAGAAGTGCTGGAAACAAAGCTGCTGATTGAGAATCCAGCCAAGACGTTTGCCTGTTCCATGAAAGCATCTGAACTTGACAATGTTGATGAAGAAACGCTTGTGATTCATGCTCACTCAGCTGATACCCTTGCGAAAGTCTGGGCAATAAAGCCACAAGATGAAGCTGGAGAGCCGAGTTTGAATGCTTTGATGCTCTTACGGAATGCACTGATGCTGCTCATTAAAGCAGAATTGGAAATTGATATGCTGCTATCGAAACAGAAGAAAGCGTAGAATGTAAAAATGCCTGCTTGGTCTATTCGACCAGGCAGGCTTATTTTTTACTTACATATTGCTTCCCATTTATCTGCGAATAAAACAATTTGTATAATGGTCAGATAATCGGTCAGGAACACTAATCTTCATAGGGTCTCGACTGGTACTCCTTCCGCGCCATGGTGCAGATAAATTATATTCAACTATGAGCAACTCAGGTTCAGACATTGCACCTTTTGGTACTCTCTTATCTTCTTTACAGAAATACCACATATCATCATTCCGTGTCGCTGCAATTAAGTCTTTCAAAAATGTTGACTGATTTTGTACTGTTCCCGATGGACAATTACGTTCAAACCATGCACGATATAAATCGTACAAAAATGCTTTTGGGAGCATATCCCACACAAATTTATCCCGAACTTCGCTCCAAAATTCACGCACTGGGTCATTATATCCCTTATAATCGTCAAGTGCTTCTTTACAGCACTCAGGCTCCGAAAGTTTGTAATAATTCATATTGAGCACTCTGTAAAGAATATATTCCAACACGTCTTTTCTGTGCAGATAATCATTTTTTATATATGCTCGTTCACTGCCTGTGAAGCACTTCGTCATAGGTATGAACAACTGTCTCCGATAAAATGAATCGGACTTGTCTTTGATTTTCGGACTTTCATTCAAGCACTGAACCATAAATCCATAAAATTCGAATGTAACTGGTGTTTTGAACTTACGGTCAATACTTAAAGAATCCCTTGTAATGATTGCTTTCAGATTACCACACTTATCAATATATGTTCCAACATCATTTTCATCTGTGATGATAGCAGATGCTCTTATTAAAGGCTCCAATGCGAAATTCTTGCTAAAATCAGACAACGGAATAGACACACAGGTTTCTTCACCGCATAGCTGCCTCATCATTTCACATAATGTTCCCTTACCGTTATTTCCCGTGTCTGAAACCATCCACGCTGATTTGTTCCATCTTACGTTCGGTCTGATTACCGCCCCGATAATCTCCCAAAGAAGATTTACAACTTCTGGATTATCCGAAAGCTCATTCATCCAAATCTCAGGATTCCATGAAAGACCATCAGGCATTGTTATCATTGGCAGCTGAGCATTTGGATTATATGACACTTGTGATTTTGTGAGCACAACAATATCAGGACTAAACGGCAATAGTTCCTTTGTTTTATAATTAAAAATTCCATTTGCAACAGGAACTAAATCTTCATCCGTGGTACGATAAACTCGTTCCGAATTTCGTTTCATTTTGCTAACCAAGTCATCAACTTCCCTGTCTGTGATTTCAAAGTTAAATTCCTGAGCAATCAAAGCGAAGATTTCTTCATCTGTTACATAAATACCCTTTTTATCTTCATATTTACCATGTAGAAATTCCACCAAAGTGTCATCTACATAAATTCCTAACAAATCGTTACTTGAATTGCTGTTTTTGCAACAGCGTATTGTTTTAACATGAAACACAGAACGAATTATCAAAGCAAGTTGTGACGTGGACAACGTATCTGGAAGTTTCCATTTCTTATCCTTATCACAAACAACGTTGTGCTCGTCAAACTTCTCATAAGTCACATCAAGCACACCTTCTGAAATTGTTCTGATGTCATCAACAGTCGATATTTTATGATTAGTAAAATATTCTTCGACTGAAAACTTTAATGCATCAGTTTTTGTCATGATTCTTACTCCTTCTCTGACCCTTTGTCGTGTTGGTCAGTATCATATTAGATTTCTTTTACCGTGCCTAACCACGCTATGAACTTTTCTCTATGTACCATATGGGTACGACCGAAACGCACTGAAAACGTGCAATCTGGAGAATTGAGAATCTTATACATTCTCGTTTCCCCGATGCCAGACAAAGCTCTTGCCTCTTTCAGCGTAATAAGAACTTTTTCTTCTGTTTTAACTTCTGCTGTTGACATAATAAACTTCTCCTTTTACTAATATTTTTGACTGTTGCAAACAAAAAAGCGACAGCTTTCAAAACACATACCTCTGGTATATGCTTTGAAAGTTATCGCTCTATTTTCTCAATCGTTATTAGTCGTCACCGACCATAACTTAGTTTCGCAGGTTGCTTCTGCCTCTGACTCACCACAGAGGGTCCGTCGCCACCGACATAACTTTTATATTCACTTTTTAGATAACCTTAGTATACCGTATCACTCCGTAGCAGTCAATAGATTTTGAATTTTTTTTGTTAATACTGCACATAACCATATATGGAAATTAGTACACTTTTCACATGAAAATTAGAACAAAAAATAAGGATGTCCAAATTTTTTGGACATAACCTTGGACATTTTTGGACATCATGAAATCACAGTCGTAATGCGGGATTCCAAATGATTTTGAAATTTATATTGAAAAAATGTCCAAAAACCAAATTACGATTTTGGACACCAAAAACCCTGTGTTAATCAATATCTCCGAGTGCTTTGTCCAAAATGTCCATATTTTTTTGCAAACCTTATACATATATACACGTATCACATGTGTATATGTATATCTCTCGCATCACGTATAGTTATATATTTTATATGGACATATTGGACATAAATAACGTAACACTGCATTATTACTACATTTTTTACGTCCAAGATTTTAGAAAAAATGTCCAAGTTTTGAAAAAGCGTCCAAATTTCTTGGACATTTTCATGCGAAACGTGCTTGTAGACCGCATTAACATTGAGATTTCGTGAAAATAAATTCTTGGACATTTTTTGGACATCTGTACTTTTACTGTGATATTTTGAAAATAAAAAAGGTCGAGACACGACTCTCGACCTTTTCATCATGACATTTTGATGCATCGCAGTTATCACTACGAATCTTGTAATTATCTTACCAAATCTGACCGTAATAGTCAATAGATTTCCAAAAATCAACTTGAGCTCCCCGTACTTTTACTGTGATATTTCGGGCACCTCGCTACTCTATTACTCCAAAGTATCGCAACGCTGCCAGAATCGCTTCACGCTTCTCAGGTGGACACTTCGGAACCCTGTGACCCTCGGCTCCCTTGTTATAATTCTCACCCATGTCCAAACCGCACTCACGCTTCACTTGTGCAATATAGAGATTGCTCACATGCAATCCATATTCCTTCTGTACCCATTCTGCAATATCCCCATATGTCGCCTTGTGCACACAACCCTTGAGATAATCGTCATTCACAGGCTCGTATTCATACTCAAAATACTCCTTGACCTTTTTCCTACCCAATAAGACAACCGTCTCGACATGCATGGTGCGCGGAAACATGTCCACCGCCGTAGCTGCGACGGCGGCATAGCCGCGGGCGGCAAACAGCTTCAGGTCGCGCGCCTGGGTTGCAACATCGCAGGAAACATACACCACACGCTCCGGCTGCATCGTGCAAACCGCTTCGATCACTTCGGGCGAAAGTCCCTTGCGCGGCGGATCCACCACAACCGCGTCCGGACGCGCGCCGCGCTGCAGCAGCGTCTGCGCCGCCTGTCCGGCATCGGCACAGATAAACTCAACATTATGTACGCCGTTGCGCTTCGCGTTGGCACGGGCGTTCTCCACCGCTTCGGGAACAATCTCCGCCCCGATCACGCGTTCCGCACCGGCTGCAAGGCACAGCGAAATCGTTCCCGCGCCGCAATAAAGGTCCAGAACCGTGCCCTTGCCTTCCGGCGCGGCATATTCCAGCGCCTTTGCGTAAAGCCGCTCCGCCTGCGCGGGGTTGACCTGATAAAAGCTCATCGGCGAGAGTTCAAACCGGTGGCCGCAAAGCACATCTTCCAAGGTGTCGCTGCCCCACAGGGTATGGAAATCTCCCGCCAAAACCGTGTTTCCGCGGGTTTTGTTGATATTGAGAATCAGCCCCACCGTTTCCGGGCAGGCGCGCAGAACATGCGCAACAAGCGCACCCGTTGCCGCTCCGAAGCCGCGCGCGGCAACCACCGTGACCTGCATGGCTCCGCTGCGCGCCGTGCGGGTAAACACATGGCGCAGCACGCCCCGACCGCTTTGCTCGTCGTAGGCCGGGATGCCGTTTTCCCTGCAGAATTCGCACACAGCCGCTGCGGCACGGTCGCTCGCTTCCGCCTGCAGCGCACAGCGGGAAACGGGAATGACCTGATGGGTGCGCTTGCGGAAAAATCCGGCCTCCGGCACCGAGCTCACGGCATAGATCGCCTTATTGCGGTAGTGGTCAACGTTTTCCGCGCCGAGGATGGTTTCCGCACGCAGCGGAAGCCCGCCGATGCGGCTGTAGGCATCGTTGACGCGCTGCAGCTTGCAGGCAAGTTCGGCTTCATAGGACACATGGCGCAGCGCACAGCCGCCGCATTTTTCATAAACGGGACATTCCGGCGCGGTTCTCGCTTCGTCTGCGGCAAGGCAGCGTTCGCCCCGGGCATACACGGCGGTTGCCGTTGCTTTCAGAATGCGGATTTCCCAGGTTTCCCCGGGGATCGCGCCCGGTACAAAAACCGCGCGGCCGCCGATGCGGGCAACGCCCGCGCCGTCGCTGTTCCACGCGTCGATTTCTACGGTATGAATCTGATTTTTCTTTAACTGTTCCATACCGTTTATCATATCAAACGCGCGCGTAAAGTTCAAGAGCAGAAGCGGTGCTTCCCGATCACAATCAGCAGCGGACGCGACCATATCCATTTGTTTGTCGCCGTGGCGGGGTTGAAGTAATAAATCGCACCGCCGCTGGGGTCCCAGCCGTTGAGCGCATCGCGCGCCGCCTGATAGCACGAGTCCGCAACAGGCTGATTGAACTGCCCGTCGTCCAGACACGAAAACGCCCCCGGCTGATAGATCACGCCGGACATGGTGTTCGGAAACGACGGATGCTTCATACGGTTGAGCACCACCGCGCCGACCGCAACCTGACCGTTGTAAGGCTCACCGCGCGCTTCCGCCGAAATCAGCCGCGCCAGCAGCGCAACATCGCCGGAATTGCTCCCGGATGCGCCGCCGGACGAAATTCCGAGCGCTTTCAGCGTTTTCGGCCCGGCTTTTCCGTCCACTGTCAGACCGTAGCTGCGCTGAAAGTCTTTGACGGCTTTTTCCGTTCGGCTGCCGTAAATTCCGTCAATCTCGGCTTTGTAAAAGCCGAGGTTTTTCAGCTTTGTCTGCACCTGCGTCACGCCCGAACCGCTGCTGCCGCGCTGATAGGTCACCGCGCTCACATTCTGTGTAAGGCAGATGATCAGAATATTCACCGCAAACAGCACGGCCAGCGCAAGGCACAGTTTCTTTTTCCCGGTCATAAAAAAATACGCCCCTTCACATTTTCTGCTTTTCGACAGTTTGTGAAGGGACGCCAAATTTTATGCAATTGAAATCGAGACGATAATTCGCGGCATTATTTGGTGCCGAAAATGCGGTCGCCGGCATCACCCAGACCGGGAACGATATAGCCGCGCTCGTTGAGGTGGCTGTCCACCGCGCCGCAATAGATGTCCACGTCGGGATGGTTTTTCTGAATGCGCGCAATGCCTTCGGGCACAGCAACCAGCACCATCAGCTTGATGTTGGTGCAGCCGCACTTTTTCATTTCGGCAATGGCGGCATCCGCGCTGCCGCCCGTGGCCAGCATGGGGTCAACAATGAGAACCTCGCGCTCGGCAATATCCTTCGGGGTTTTGCAGAAATAGGTGTGCGGCTCAAGCGTTTCTTCATCGCGATACATGCCGATATGCGCCACGCGGGCGGACGGCACCATACGCAAAACGCCTTCCACAAGGCCGAGTCCCGCACGGAGAATGGGAACGACAGCGATTTTCTTACCGGCCAGCGTGGGCATCTCCGCCTCGCAGATGGGCGTTTCGATGCGCTTGGTGGTAAGCGGCAGCTCGCGGGTGGCTTCATAAGTGATCAGCATGCCGATCTCGCTGACGAGCTCGCGAAAGTCCTTAACGCTTGTGTTCTTGTCGCGCATAATGGTGAGCTTGTGCGCAACCAGAGGATGATCCATCACATGAACAGTGCTCATAGCTATATTTACTCCTTTTTCATTCGTTCCAGTCGTTCTCTCTCTGCCTGTGAAAGCCGCAGATACACCGGCAGCAGTTCGCCGCCGGACACCGGCGTACGCTCCGCCGCGGCACGGCACACGCCCCACGCGCTCTGCAGGCGCACGCTTTGCGGGGCCAGCATTGCGCTCAGTCCGCTCTGCTGCAGATAATTATAGCACAGCTCCGCCCCGTCGCCAAGGACAAAAACGGGTCGGTTGAGCGCGCGCAATTCGTCCGCAAGCTCCGTCAGACCGATGGCACGGTCCTTTGTTACACGGCACGGTTTGCCGTTTTCAAAAGAAAAAAGCGCGTTATAAACCTGCGCGCGGCGTGCATCCATCGCGCAGCACACAATGCTGCCCTCCGGCGCACACTCGCCGTTCCACGCCATTGCCTCCAGCGTGGAAACGCCCACCGCAGGTTTTTCAAGGCCCCAGCAAAGACCTTTCACGATCGAAACGCCGATGCGGATTCCCGTAAAGCTGCCCGGACCGTGGGCAACGGCAAGGGCATCCACATCCGCAAAGGTCATGCCACAGTTTTTCAGAAGATCTTCCGCAAGCGGCAGCAGCGTTTTGCTGTGGGTCAGGCCGCTGGCCTGAATCGTCTGTGCAACGAGCACGCCGTCGGAACAAATCGCTGCGGAAGCAGCTTTTGCGGAGGACTCAAACCCGAGAATAATCATAGCTTTCCCTCCCCGATTTCGATGATTCTTCCGCTGTCCGAGCTTTTGCTGATGGAAACGGTGATCTCGTTGCCTTCAAACGCATCGGCAACATTTTCGCTCCACTCCAGAGCGCAAATGCCGCCGCGGGAGAGATAATCCTCCCAGCCGATATCAAAAAGCTCGTCGGAAGAGCCGAGGCGGTACATGTCGAAATGGTAAAGTTCGCGTTCGCCGAGGTATTCGTTGACGATGGTAAAGGTCGGGCTGGAAACACGCGCATCAATCCCGAGTCCGCGCGCCATACCGCGGACAAAGGCTGTTTTTCCCGCGCCGAGGTCGCCGTAGAGCGCAACAACCGCGCCCGCGGGCAGCGTTTCGGCAAAACGGGCGCCGGCGGCTTCGGTTTCCGCCTCGCTGTTGGTGTAGATCGTCATGTCCTTCTCCAATCGAAGCAATTCATCAAAATTTTTAACCAAATTATTATAACGCCAATTTCGCATTGCGTAAAGTGTATAATTGTGATACAATTCGGAATTATACTGAAAAAAATCAACGGGAGGTGACGAATTATGAAAAAGCTGATGCCGCACATCAAAGAATTTCTGCATCGCGCGGACATGGTGCTGTTTACGCTGTGCTTTATCTGCTCGGTATTCGGACTGGTTGTGATTGCAAGCGCAACGGCCACTTCCGCCGAAGGCAGCGCCCGCTACGTGATCGTGCAGGTTGCCGCCATGCTCATCGGCATTTTCCTGTTCGTTCTTCTCACCGTTCTGGATATCGACGTGATTGCGGACAAATGGCCGTTTCTCGCCGTCATTTCGCTGCTGCTGCTGTTTATCCTCATTCCCTTCGGCATGGATGACGGCACCGGCAACAAAAGCTGGCTGCGCTTCCTCGGCATCGGCATTCAGCCGAGCGAAATCGTTAAAATCATCTTCGTTGTCCTCATGGCAAAGCACGTGAGTTACCTGAAAGAATACAAAAACCTCAACCATGTTCTTTCGGTCGTGCAGCTTGCGGTGCATTTCGTGATTCCCTTCGCGCTCATCGTTGTCATCTCCGGCGACCTTGGCAGCGCAATCATATTCTTCTTCATCTTCGCCGTAATGCTCTTTGCCGCCGGACTGCGGCTTTACTGGTTTGTGCTCGGCATTGCGGGCGTTGCGGCAATGATTCCCTTCGCGTGGGAGCATCTTCTGCACGACTACCAGAAAAACCGCATCCTCGCGCCTTACACCACAAACATTCCCGACTACGAAACCATCATCTGGCAGTCGCGCCAGAGCAAGCTGGCGCTGGCTTCCGGTCAGCTCGCCGGAACCGGGCTTTATAACGGCCCCCAAACGCAAAGCCGCGCCGTTCCCGAACAGCAAACGGACTTTATCTTCTCCGTGATCGGCGAGGAGCTCGGCATGATCGGCTGCTGCGCGGTCATCGTACTGCTGCTGCTGATCATTCTCCGCTGCGTGCAGGTTGGGCTGAACTCGAAAAACACCATGAGCATGCTCGTATGCTTCGGTGTTGCCTCCACCATCTTGTTCCAAACTTTCATCAACGTCGGCATGTGCATGGGCCTCACCCCCGTCATCGGCCTGACGCTGCCGTTTTTCAGCTACGGCGGCTCTTCCATCTTCTCGCTGTTCGCCGCCATGGGGCTTGTTTCCGGTATCAAATTCCGACCAAAGCCGGAGCGCTTCCACCGCTACGGATAATCTGTCGGTTTCGGCACAGACGCACATATGCAAAGAAAGCGCGCACCCTTCATAGGGTGCGCGCTTTCTTTATGCAAAACAGCCCGCTGCCATATCACGGCAAAAAGCTGTCGTGATCGCCGTCGTCGGTGCTGTCGGTACCATCGGTCTCGCGGCTGTGGTTTTCCCAGTAAAAGGCAGACGCGGGGGCCGAGGAATTTCCGGAAACAAAGCGGTAAAAATTCGCTCTGGCAATCTGCATGTAAGGCGTGGTGTAGAGCACCACAAACGGAATCACGCTCAGCAGCGCCCAACCGATAAAGCTCAGATCCATCACAAACAGTTTTGCCTTGTATCCATCCATCATTTGCTTGCTCTCGGCAATGCACTGCATGGCGGACTTGTTGGGATCGTCAAGCAGGATGAACAGCGCCATGGAATAGCGATACGACGCAATAATGCCGGGGACAATCAGCAGCAAGCTCCACAGCATGGTGAACAAGCCGATCAAAATCTGCAGCCAGAGCACCTTGAAAAACAGGCCGAACACATCAAACATCTCGCCGATGCCCGCTTTCAGCCGGCGGCTGATGTTCAAGCAGTAGGACACATAGCCCGTGGCAACAACGCTGCTCATGAACGCAATCGCAATGCTGAGCAGATTTGACAGCAGCGTGCGGTTGCGCATCGCGTACCCAAGCGCGGTCATTCCGTCCGCGCTGTAAGTTGCCGCAGCGATCTCATAAAGCGACATACCGGGATACTCCAGCTTCAGCGAAAGCAGTTCGAGCACATAGGTGATCACAACAAACACCAGCGTTCCCAAATATACGCTCGGTCGGTGCGTGCGCATCGCATCTTTCGCGTCGAGCTTGAGCTGCTTGCGATCATACAGTATTTCCATTTCCATAATTTCAAAATCCTCCGATACACTCTCAGCCCTGCTTGAATTTTTCGGCGGCAGCCAACTGCTCCCGCGCCGCAAGGCGTGTGGTTTCCGTCACACTGTCGCCGCCGAGCAAACGCGCCAGTTCTTCCACGCGGCCGCTGCCGTCGAGCGGCGCAACGCAGGTGTAGGTTCGCCCGTCGCTCTCGGCTTTGCTGATGCGAAAATGCGTGTCCGCCATTGCCGCAATCTGCGGCAGATGGGTGATGCAGATGAGCTGACGGTGGCGTGAAAGCGCCGCCATCTTCTCCCCCACGCGCTGCGCAGCGATACCGGAAACGCCGGTGTCGATCTCGTCAAACACCATGCTGCCAACCGCATCGTGCTCGGCAAAAACGCTTTTCATCGCCAGCATAATGCGGCTGAGTTCGCCGCCGGAGGCAATGCGGGAAATCCGTCCCGGCGCCTCGCCGGCGTTTGCGCTCATCAGAAAGCGCACTTCATCGCAGCCGTAGGCGTTGAAGCCCGGCTTTTCCGCAATCGGTGCAAGCTCCGCAACAAATTTCACAGACGGCATGTTGAGATATTTCAGCTCATCCACCACGCGCACGGCAAGCTGCTGCGCAGCGGCGCGGCGTCCTTCGCTTAAAGCAGCGCCGGCGGCGAGCACATCACGTTCGGCTTTTTTCAGATCCTTTTCCAGCTGCATCAGCAAATCGCCCGACGATGCGATCTCGGACAGCTGACGTCTGCGCTCGTCGAGGCATTCCAAAAGCCCCGCTTCGTCGGCAGCATATTTCCGCTGCAGCCGCCGTAAAAGCGAAAGGCGGGTTTCCATGCGGTCATACTCTTCCTCGGAAAAGTCCATCCCTGCGCGCAAATCATTGATGCGCTCGGCGGCATCCACAAGCAGAAAACGCGCTTCTGCAATGCTTTTTGCCGCGTCGGCCAATTCCGGTGCAACGGCGGCGGCAAGCGCCGTGTAGTGCTCGGCGTCGGCAACAAGGCCAATGGCGTTTTCGTCGGCATCATACAGCGCGCCGTAAGCGCCCTCCAGCGCCTCGGTCAGCTTTCCGGCGTTTTTCATCATGGCGCAGCGGCTTTCCAGCTCCGCTTCCTCGCCCGGGCGCAGCTTCGCCGCCTCCAGTTCCTCAATCTCGGCGGTCAGGCGCGCGGTCAGGCGCTCTTTTTCGTATTCATCCATCGAAAGGCGGTCCATCTCGCGGCGAATGCTGCGGTATTTGTCATACGCTGCCGAAAACGCCGCGGCAAGTTCCGGACGGTCCATAAAGCGGTCGAGATATTCCCTGTGCTTTGCCTCGTCGAGCAGTTGTCTGCCGTCGTTCTGACCGTGGATATCCAAAAGCAGACTGCCGAGCGAGCGCAGCTGCTGCACCGTGACCGGCATACCGCAGACACGGCAGGTGCTTTTTCCGTCGGCACCGATGCGGCGCTGCAAAATCAGCTCGTCATCGGCCTCAATCTCGTTTTCCTCCAGCCATTGGCGCACATCCACATCCGTAAACGTTGCGCTCACAATCGCCTTGTCCGCTCCGCTTCGCACAATCTCGCGGCTGGAGCGACCGCCCAGAACGGCGTCGATTGCGTCAATGACGATGCTCTTGCCGGCGCCGGTTTCGCCCGTGAGGATATTGAATCCCGGGCCGAACTCGATCTCCGCTTTCTGGATAACCGCAATATTCTGAATATGCAGTTGCGTAATCATTCCAACACTTCCCGTCGATTACAAGAGTTTCTCGATTTCGCTGCAAAAATGCTCTGCGGCGGCATTGTCCTTCATGGCGACGAACGCAGTGTCGTCCCCCGCGATGGAGCCGACCAGATGCGGAATGTGCATGCTGTCGAGCGTGGAGCAGGCCGCATTTGCAAGTCCCGGCAGGGTTTTGATGACGATCAGATTCTGCGCCACGGCATAGTCCACAACGCTTTCGCGGAAAATCTTTTTCAGGCGCGTGTCATGGTCGAAAAGGCTGTCCTTTCCGCCGGCGGCATAGCGATAGCTTCCCTCGGGCGTCAGTTCCTTGATCAGGTGCAGGTCGCGGATGTCGCGGCTCAGGGTGGCCTGCGTGCTCTTCACGCCGGCGCGCGCCAGAGCGTCCATGAGCTGATTCTGGGTTTCGATGTTCTCGCGTTCGATGATTTCAAGAATTTTTTCCTGTCGTGCAGATTTCATTTTGCATCCCCCAGCTTTTCAAATACGATATCATAAAATGCTTTTGTGCCAACGTTTGCGATGAACGTGCGGTGGTCCGCCTTGCGGACGATAAGCACATCTTCATCCTCCACTTCAAAGCTGCCGCCGTCCACCGAAATGAACGCCTTGCTGCGCAGATCGGACACCTTCACCGTCACCACTCTGTCCGGTGCCAGAACAAAGCTGCGCGCAATCAGCGCATGCGCACAGATGGGCGTCAGAATAATGTTTTCCGCCGTGGGCTCAACCAACGGTCCGCCCGCGGAAAGCGAATAGGCCGTGGAGCCGGTGGGCGATGCCACAACGATGCCGTCGCCGGAATACTCAAGAATCTTTCTGCCGTCGCCGCAGGCAGTCATGCGGATAATCTGACCGACACCGTGCATCGCCACATCGTTGAGCGCAAAGTTGGAATAAACAATTTCTCCTCTGCGCCTGAGCGACACGTCGAGCATCATGCGCGGACTGAGCTGATAATTCCCCTGCGCGGCGGACACCATGCGGTCCAGATCGGCGTATTCCAGTTCGGCAAGGAAGCCCACCGTTCCGAGATTGATGCCAAGGATGGGGATTTGGTGGCCGATCATACGTCGCGCCGTGTGCATAATCGTGCCGTCGCCGCCGAGAGACACAACGAGCGATGCCCCATCGATCACGTCGGCAAGCTCGCAAATGGGCAGATCCGCCGGCAGCGCATCGGGCATCTCGTCCATGTATTCGGGACTGATTTTCACCGCAAAGCCCGCTTCTTCCAGAAGCTGCTTCGCCTCGCGCGTTACGCGGAATTCTTTGTCTTTATACAGATTCGGACACAGGATAACTTTTTTCATTCGGCTCTCTCCCTGAAGCTGCCGTGCGAAGCGTTCACGATGGCCTCGGGATCAACCTCCGCCGCGGTGTGCTCGCCCTTTTTCAGCCAAGCAAGATATTCGATATTGCCCTCCGGTCCGCGGATGGGCGAATAGTCCAGTCCCATCAGCGTGTAGCCGGAGGTGGGAAAATATTCAATAAAGCTCTGCAGCACCTCAAAATGCACCTTCGGATCGCGCACAACGCCGTTTTTGCCGACCTTTTCGCGTCCCGCTTCAAACTGGGGCTTGATCAGGCAAATCATATCCGCATCGTCGCGCAGCAGTTCGCGCACCGCAGGCAGAATCAGACGAACGGAGATGAACGCAACATCGCAAACGCCGAGATCCAGCGGTTCGGGAATCTGCTCGACGGTGATATAGCGCAGATTTGTCCGCTCCATGTTCACAACGCGCTCGTCCGTGCGCAGCTTCCACGCCAGCTGACCGTAGCCGACATCAACGGCATACACCTTCGCCGCACCGTTTTGCAGCAAAACATCGGTGAAGCCGCCGGTGGAGGCGCCGCAGTCGATACAAATTTTGCCTGCGGCATCCACAGGAAACACCTGCAGCGCTTTTTCCAGCTTCAGTCCTCCACGGGAAACGTAGCGCAGCGTTTCGCCGCGCACTTCGATTTTTTTCGCGGGATCCACAGCCGTTCCGGGTTTATCCACGCGCTGATTGTCCACAAAAACATTGCCGGCCATAATGGTGGTCTTCGCGCGCTCGCGCGACTGCGCAAGGCCAAGATCGACAAGGAGCTGGTCAAGTCTGACTTTCTTCATAGCATTCCTCAAAAATTATTTGTGTTCCGCAAGCGCGTCGTAAGCGCCCGCAATGCCTGCCGCGTCCAGTCCAAGCCGGCTGCGCAGCAGCGCAACGCTGCCGTGCTCCACAACGCCGGAGCCGAGATTGCAAAGCCGCGCACAAACCGCCGTGCCGCGGCATTCCAGTTCAGCCAGAATCCGCGTTCCGACGCAGCCGATCTGCGCCGACTCTTCCGCAACGATCAGTTTCCCGGTTTTGCCGACCGAGGCTGCAATCAGGCCAAAGTCCACGCGGTCAAGCCGGTTGAGTTTCACGATTTCCGCATCAACGCCGCGCTCGCGCAGCATCTCCGCCGCCGCAAGCGCATCGTTCACCGTGATGCCGTAGCTCACGATTGTAACATCCGCACCGGTGCGCAGCACAGCTGCATCCTGCACCGAGGTATCGTCGCGGAATTGCCCCTCCCCGCCGCGCGGATAGCGCAGCGCCGCAGGGCCGCTGCCGCTCAGCGCAAGGCGCAGCATGGAACGCAGCTCCGCATAATTCGACGGCGACCACACCGCCATGCCGGGGCACTGGCAGAGATAGCCAACATCAAAGCTGCCCTGATGGGTTTCACCGTCCGCTCCGACAAGGCCTGCACGGTCAACGGCAAAGACAACGTTCAGGCGGTCGAGTGCAACGTCGTGGATGAGCTGGTCGAAACCGCGCTGAAGGAAGCTGGAATAAACCGCAAAAACCGGGCGAAGCCCCTGCTTTGCCATGCCGGCGCTCATCGTCACCGCATGTCCCTCCGCGATCCCGACATCGAAAAACCGATCGGGATACGCTGCGGAAAAGCCGCAAAGCCCCGTTCCGTCCGCCATGGCGGCGGTTACGGCAACGATGCGTCCATCATCGCGTGCAAGGTCGGTGAGTTCATCGCCAAACACGGACGAAAAACACGTTTCACTCTCCTTCGCCTCAATGCCGTGCACGGGGTCAAACGCACCGACACCGTGGTAGCGGGATGGTTCCAGTTCTGCGGGAGCATAGCCTTTTCCCTTCACGGTGCGGATATGCATCAAAACCGGAACGCGCAAGTCGCGCGCATAGCGCAGCGTGCGCGTCAGGGTTTTCACATCGTGGCCGTCAATGGGGCCGAGATAGTAAAACCCCATATCTTCAAACATATTGTCCGGCAGCAGAAGATCTTTCACCCATTCCTTGATGCGGTGGACAAAACGGTAGATCGGCTCATAGCGTCCAACAGTGCGGCGATAGAAACGCTTGAGCGCAATATAACCGGGGCGAACGCGCTGCACGGCAAGCAGCCGCGCAAGTCCGCCGACATTTTCGCTGATGCTCATGGCATTGTCGTTGAGGATCACCACGATGGGTTCTCCGCTCTCGCCGCAGTCGGCAAGGCCTTCGTAAGCAAGGCCGCCCGTGAGCGCACCGTCGCCCACAACGGCGCAGACATCATACCCGCCGCCGAGCAGCGTTCGCGCGCGCGCCATGCCGAGCGCATTGGAAATGGCCGTGGACGCATGTCCGGCGATACCGGCGTCATCCGGCGCTTCGCAGGGCTTGGGAAAGCCGGAAATTCCGCCAAAGCTGCGCAGCGTGTCAAACCGCGTGCGCCGCCCGGTCAGCATTTTGTGGGCATAGCACTGATGGCCCACATCGAACACAACGCGGTCGGTTGCCGTGTCGTAAACACGGTGCAGCGCCACGGTAAGCTCCACCACGCCGAGGTTGGAGGCAAAATGCCCGCCGGTTTTTGATATGTCGCGGACAAGTTCCTCGCGCAGTTCCGTGCAAAGCTGCTCAAGCGACTCGTCCGGGAGTTTTTTCACATCCGCCGAGGAATTGATCTTTTCAAGAATGCTCAATTTATATACGGTCCTTTGGATTTGTTTGTAATTATGCGTATTCATACATTTTCAGCCGTACTATAATAACAAAAATCGCCCGATATTACAACAGTAACCGGGCGATTTGCGTTACAAAAATAGCATGCTGTTTCCGTGAATATTCATAAAATTTATGAAAATATTCAGTTCTCGCTCTCAAAAGGGAGCTCCTCCGGCGCACCGTCGGCGCCCTTTTTCAGGCGCACGACCTGCTGCTCGGCCTGATCGAGCAGCACGGTGCAGCGGCGGATGAGCGCCGTGCCTTCCTCAAACATCAGCATGGAGTCGCCAAGGGAGACATCCCCTTTCTCCAGCCCTTTCACAATCTCATCCAGACGCTTCAGCGCCTGCTCAAAGCTCAGTTCTTTTGCTTCCATCGTCCGTTATCGCTCCTTTCTCTCATCCACAGTGCAGCGCAGACTGCCGTCGCTCAGGGCAACGTCGATTTGCTCGCCAATCTCCGCATCCGATATTTTTCGCAGAACGCTGCCGTCGCTGCCGTTGGCAATGGCGTAGCCGCGGCTGAGCACTTTCAGCGGGCTGAGCGCGTCCAGCGAGGCGGTCAAGCCGACAAACGCCTGCTTTTTCTCCGCAATCCGCCGCTCCTGCTCCGCAGCGAGCCGCTCTCTGCGCATATCCAGCTCCATGCGCTTTTTGTCAACATAGGTCATCGGACTTTGCATCACGCTCCGTCCTGCGAGGTCATCAAGCATTCGTCTGCAGTATTCCAGACGCTTTTTCATCGCCTGCGAGCATCGGACGGACGCAGCGCTGAGCACCTCGCGCAGTTCTCCCTCATCCGGCACCGCAAGCTCCGCGCCGTTGCTGGGCGTTGCTGCGCGCAGGTCGGCAACATAGTCGGCAATGGTAACGTCCGGCTCATGCCCGACCGCGGAGATCACGGGAATTTCGCTTTCGTAAATTGCACGGGCAACGCGCTCGTCGTTGAACGCCCACAAGTCCTCAATGCTGCCGCCGCCGCGGCCCGTGATGATCACGTCGGCAACTTTCCAGCGGTTTGCGTAGTTGATGGCCCCGACAATTTCCGGCGGGGCTTCCGTGCCCTGCACGCGCACGGGCAGCACAATAATCTTCGACATCGGCCAGCGTGCGCCGGAAACGCGGATAATATCCCGCACCGCAGCGCCCGCGCCGCTGGTGATCACCGCGATGCGTGCGGGAAAGCGCGGAATCGGTTTTTTGTGTGCGGGATCAAACAAGCCTTCCGCCGCAAGTTTTTTCTTCAGCTGCTCAAACGCCATCGCAAGATCGCCCATCCCCTGCGGGATCAGCTCCGTTACATAAAGCTGATATGCCCCGTCGCGCGGATAGACGGAAACGCGGCCGACAGCCGTGACGCCCATGCCGCTTTCCGGACGAAAGCGCAGATGCGACGCGCTGCCTTTGAACATGACACAGCGAACAGAGGCCTCTGCGTCTTTCAGGGTGAAATAGTGGTGGCCCGAGGGGTACACTTTATAGTTGCTCAGCTCACCCTGAACGCAAACGCCGCGCAAAACGGGATCGTCGTCGATCAGCGCGCGGATATGCTCGTTGAGTTGTGATACGGTGATAATTTTCTGTTCCATAGCGCACCTGTTTTTGCGAAAATTTCAGGCGCACCGGTTGCGTGCGCCTGAAATCGACAAATCAGTTTTCTTCTGTTGTTTCCACTTCGCCGCGGATAAAGCCGCCGAGAATGCCGTTGATAAAGGCAACAACCTCTTCACTCTCGTACTTTTTGGCAAGCTCCACCGCCTCGTTGATCGCGGCGGCGTTGGGCACTTCGGGCATCCACAGAATCTCGCACATGGCGCAGCGGATCACTGCACCGGCCGTGCGGGAAATGCGGTTTGTCGTCCAGCCGCGGGCGTATTTTTCAATGTAAGCGTCCAGTTCCACACGATGGTCAAAAACCAGCTGCACCAGCGCGCGGATGTATTCCATCTGCCGTTCGTCGGGATATTCGGCAAAAATTTCGTTTTCTTCGCGGAGCGTGTTGTAATGCTCGCGGTCGAAAAAGCAATCCGCCGCCTCATCGGCAAAGCTGTCGCTTGCAGTAATCGAAAAGCCAAGCAAAATCGCAATTTCTCTTGCTGCTGTTCTGGTCATATCCTGAAAACCTCCAAACCGAAGCGGAGCGCTTGATTACTTATCAAACGCAATACCGGCAACATGAACGTTTACCACAGGGGTAAGGCCGGTCATGGAGCTGACCGCATTCACAACGGCCTGCTGCGCCTTTTCGCCGAGGAGCGTAATGTTTTCGCCGAAGCGCGCCATTACGTTGATATCGACATTCACGATTTCGCCTTCAAACGTAACGCGAACGCCCTTGGTGGTGGGCTTTTTGCCGATCAGCTCGCTCAGTTCCGCAGCCGCAACGCTGGAAAACGCAATAATACCGCTCACTTCGCTGACAGCGGTGACCGCGATCGTGGCAATCACATCGTCAGAAATGTTGATGCTGCCCTTTTTGTCGGGAATTGTGATATATGTGTCCGGCATGATGTATACCTCCGTAAATGAACTGCCATTTGAATGCAATAGTTTTTGTATTATAACACATGCCGGGGGAAATTGAAATAGAAATCTTCAAATTTCCTCAAAATTTATTCGCTTTTCCGCTCTGCCTTTCCATCATTTCGTGTTCGGA
The DNA here is from genome assembly GCA_015067465.1 of Oscillospiraceae bacterium. Lineage (GTDB taxonomy): Bacteria > Bacillota > Clostridia > Oscillospirales > Oscillospiraceae > SVKR01. The sequence goes on along the minus strand of SVMK01000014.1, from coordinate 12,043 downwards.
CTCATCAGCTGCCGATACAGCCATTCGGGATCAACACCTTTAGAACTCACCGCAACGACAACGTCGCCGTATCGGACGCCGAATCGCATCCGCCAGCCGTCGGTGTCGCCGGCATCGCTGGTTTTCCAGGCACGGCGCCAAACCGCTTCCTGCGTCAGCGCATCCGCTTCAAAGACGGGGTTATTCACGATCTCCCGCAGTTCATCCGGCACGGACTCCGCCCGTGGGACGGGATACAGGGAAAGATCGTAGTTTTCCCGCTCGTCCACAGCCGTAATCCGGCGCGCATCCGCAGCCGTGCAGGGTGAAACCACCCAGCTCAGATAATCGAGTCCGTTTGTCCAGTGCCCGCTGAGGCTGTCGGACTCCCCGAACCGGAATCGACGAATCAGGTCGTCTCCAAATCCGTCAGGCAGTTCTTGCGGCAGATACCTTCCGAAATCCGGCTCTGTGCGCGCTTCGGACAGCGAATCAAAAAGCTGCTCGGTCAGTTCCGGAATTTCCTCCGCCGTTACAACCGTCAGATCGGGCAACCCTGCATCATAGTATGCAAAGCACTCCAGCACATCTTTGAAGTCCGCCTTTGCCCGCTCAAGCTGCGACTTTTCCGCAGCCAGCGAGAAGCTGAACGGGAGATCGTTGATAACGGCATCCGCAGCCAGCGTGACAGCGGCGCCGGAATCATACTGATAAGCCCTGAACTCCACACCCCCGCAAACCGAAACCGCCGCTTCATCGCGCAGCGAATCAAGCGCACCAAACGCATAGTCACCGACGGAAACGGTGACGGGCCTTTCCGGCAGCGTGGTGGCAACGCGCATAACAACCCTCAGCAGCGTGCCGTATGTGTCAAACTCCGCATAGCCGGAACAGGTCATATACGAAAGCCGCAGCTGCGGCTGCAGCGCTGCCAGTTCTTCGGCGCTCAGCGCCTCGGTGAATATGCCTTTGATCATCGGGCGCTGCGCGCCCAGCACCGCGCCGGGCTCGTTGAACCGCAGGGTCCACGGCGTGCGCGCAGGTGCCGCCGATGCGAGCGTGGCGGGCTGTTCCGGTGTGTCCGGTGCGAGGGTTTCATGCCGCTTCGCCGGGTACGGCTCCGCCGCGGAAAACAGACTGCGCCCGCCGATTGCCGCGACAGCAAGCAGACAAACGCACGCAGCAACTGCCCACCGCTTGCTCCGGAGCCGCTTCTCTGGCCGCCCCGCAGCTGCCGCCTGCACGATATGCTTTTCGTTGATCTCACCGAGGAGTTCGCAAAACGTTTCTGCTGTCATAGATCAAAGCCCCTTTCCAAAAGGTGGTTGCGCAGCTTCAGGCGAAGCCGGCTGAGCGTCACGGACACATTGTTTTCCGTCATGCCGAAGCGATCGGAAATATCGGAAATGCTGTCAAAATACCAGTAACGGCAGACAAAAATGCGTTTTTTATTGCGCGGCAGTCTGTCCAGAAAATCGTCAACCGCTTTGACAAGTTCCCGTCGGTCAAGCTCCCGCTCCGGGCTGTCGTCGCCGGATACGAGCTCTGCAATCTCATCAAACACCACCGCGCTGTGTCCGCCGCCCCGCTTTTGCGCGGCGTTGTGGTGCCAGCGGTTGATCGACAGATTCCGGACCAGTTTGCCGAGAAACGCGGATAGAACGGCCGGCCTGTGCGGCGGCATGGCGTTCCACGCATTCAGGTATGTGTCGTTAACGCATTCCTCCGCGTCTGCGTGGCTGCCCAATATATTTTCGGCTATCGCGGTGCAGTAATTTCCGTACTTTTCGGCGGTAGCGGGAATTGCCTGCTCATCCCGCTCCCAGTATAGCCATACAATCGCTGCATCCTCCATCGGCTTTCACCTCATTCCGTATTTGCCCTTTCACCCGTATACACAGCATTTGCATCAAAATCTTACAGACTTTTCAAAATTTTTCCGTCCGATCATACCGTGACGGCATACGCCCGCTCCGGCAAAAACGTCCGAAAAGCACGGGTATGCGGCGTTGTTTGACACAAAAACGGCGGCGTGGTATATTGTGGTTTATTATACAAATCATGAGATCATGAGAATCCGCAGGATTTTACACGATCGCAGGAGGTGCTTGGAATATGAATTCGGCACTTGTAGTCATGGCTGCCGGGCTCGGCTCGCGATACGGCGGCGTAAAACAGATCGACCGCGTCGGCCCCGCCGGCGAGATACTGATGGAATACGCCATCTTCGATGCGCTGCGCGCAGGCTTTGATAAGCTGATTGTCATCATCAAGCCCGAGATGCTCGACGATTGCCGCGAGCTGTTCGGCAGCCGCATTGAAGCGGCAACCGGCATGAAAATCCATTATGCGTTTCAGAACATGCAGGGCGACTATGCCGGCATTCCCATCCCCGCTGCACGCAGCAAGCCCCTCGGAACCGTGCACGCACTGCTGAGCGCCGCGCATCTGATCGACCGGCCCTTCGCCGCACTGAATGCAGACGACTATTACGGCTCCGCCGCCTTTGCCGTTCTCGAGCCGCAGCTGCACAGGCTGCAAAGCGCTTCGGACTCCGCAATGGTGGCATATCTCCTCAAAAACACCGTCAGCCCCTACGGCGGCGTAACGCGCGGCGTTTGCGCCGTGGAAAACGGGCTGCTGCGCAGAATTACCGAAACCTACCATCTTCGCCTGATGCCGGACGGCACCATCCGCGAACAAAGCACGGACGCAACCGGCCCCGCGCTGCCGGAAAATACACCCGTCAGCATGAATATATGGGGCTTCCATCCCGACATTCTTCCGATGCTGGATGCGCGCTTTCGCAGCTTTCTCCGCGCTTTGCCGGAAAACGACAACAAAAGCGAATGTCTGCTCCCCGTGGTGCTTGACGAGCTGATCGTCGGCGGCAGTTTGCGCACGCACGTTCTGGAAACCGCGGACCGCTGGTTCGGCCTGACCTACCGCGAGGACAAGCCCGGCGTGATGCAGCGCCTGCAGGACCTGCACGAAGCGGGAGTTTATCCCCCGGCGCTCTGGAATCCGTAAAATATATCACAGCCGGTCGGCGCACGAAGCACCGACCGGCTGCTTTGCTATTTTATACGATGATTTCCACAGCGGAGCGACGGTTGACGATGACAACGTCCCGATGCTGTCCGCCGTCCTCGCCATCGCGCGTCCAGGCAACGGGTTCGCGGAACGTAAAGTGAACTTCGCGGCTTTTCAGAAACAGAACGTTCGGCCCGGAAAAGTCCGAGAGAAGGATGGAGGTGATAATATCGTTCAGGTCGGAAATCGCCTGCGGATTTCGGACCAGAAGCACCTCAAACTTGCCGTCGGAGAGGTTCACCTCACCCGCATCCAGCCGCACAAGGCCGGCAACTGAGGTGGAATTTGTCACCGCGCCAAACACAAAATCGTCCTCCACAACGCCGCCGTCGTATTCCACTGCGGCATGGCAGGCCGTGATTTTCGGCAGATGGCGAATGCCCTCGAGCATGTAGGCCATCTGGCCGAGAACCTGCTTCGACTCCTGCGGGGTGCCGTAGCTCACTTCGGTGAACGCACCGAAAGCCGCAACATATGTGAAATACGCCGCATCCCCAAACTGGCCGATATCATAGCTCACAGGCCGTCCCGCAAGGATGTTTTTCGCCGCTTCCACGGGTTTGGAAGAGAGGCCAAGCGTTTTTGCAACGTCGTTGGATGTGCCGAGCGGAATATAGCCGATTACGCGCTTTTGCTCTCCCAGCCGCAGCATTCCCGCCGCGACCTCACTGAGCGTTCCGTCGCCGCCGAGACAAACCACCATATCATACTCCGGGGCATGGCGCTCCACCAGCGCGGGCGCCTCACCGCGGCTCTGCGTGAAAAACACCGTCGGCACACAGCCGCCGGCACACAGCACTTTCAAAACATCGGCAAGAACGGTCTTGTAGCCGCCCTTGCCCGCATTCGGATTGACAAGAAGCATGACGCGCTTGCTCAAGCAGATAACCTCCCATTTTCTTACACTGTTATTTTGATTGTATCTTATCACCGCGCCGCGCGGCGACAAGTGAACATTTTGTAAACATTCCTCCGCGGCGCGCATTTTTCCCGCGCAGCCTTGCCGCGCCACTTGCGTTCGACGCAAAATAGTGGTAGTATTATTTTCCGCGCACAAGCGCAATTCGAATGCAAACGACTGGAGATTTCCAAACATGAAACTGAGATTTTCCGCCCTGATTACGGCTCTGATTTTCGCGTTCGTCTGCCTTTCCGGCTGCGGCGCCAAAGCCCCCGTCGAAGAAGTGCCTTCCGCCGAAGCCACAGCACCCGCCGCAAGCGAAGCACCCACCGCAACCGAAGCGCCTGCCGCACCCGCAGAAACCGAAGAACCTTTTGTTTTGGATCTGGAGAAATACAAGGCCGCATACGCAAAGTATGCCCCCGATGATGTTGTTATGACCGTAAACGGCCGCGATGTTGTCTGGGCGGATTTCTTCAGCTGGGCTTTTGCCGCCGCGTCCCAGCTCGAGAGCACCAACGGCGTTTCCGACTGGAACGACGATTTTTCCTACGCCGTCGGCACGCTGGACGATCCCAGCTACAACGGCTATGTCCGCTTCTACGCTTTCAGCAACGCGCACGAGATGGAAGTGATCAACGCCGCTGCCGAAGCTGCGGGAATTACGCTCTCCGACGCCGAGCAGGCACAGCTTGACGACACCCTCAAGCAGTACACCGACTACTTCGGCGGTGAGGATGCTTTTGCAGACTATCTTGCCGAGCGTTTCCTGCGCACGGAATATTTTTCCTATCAAAACCGCAGCGTGTTGCTCTATAACAACCTTTACGCGCACTATTTCGGCGAAAACGGCGAAAAGCTGCCCGAAGCCGACGCGGTTGCTTTTGCGGAAAACAACGGCTATCTGTATGCCAAGCACATTCTGATCAGCACGATGGACGAAAACAATCAGCCGCTCGACGCAGCCGCCGCAGCGGAAAAGAAGGCCGAGGCCGAGTCGATTTACGCCGAACTGAAAGCCTGCTCCGCAGCCGAGCTGCCCGACAAATTTGATTCTCTGATGAAGCTCAACAGCGAGGATCCCGGCCTGATCAGCAATCCCGACGGCTATTATTTCCAGGCCGGCGAGATGGTTGCCGAATTCGAAAACGCCGCTCGCACGCTGGAAGTGAACGGGCTTTCCGAAATTGTTGAAACGCCTTACGGCTACCACATTCTCTTCCGTCCCGCGATGAGCAGCGCGCATGTGATGGGCTACGACTACAACATGCAGCCCTATACCCTGCGCACCTTCGCCTCCGTCAATCTTTTCGACGCCATGGTGGGCGAATGGTACGAAACCGCCGAAGTGGTTCCCACCGCGATCTATGAAAACTTCGCCATCGGGGATCTCTTTTCCTGAAGCAGATCCGCAATCAAAGTGATAAAAGGAAGCAACAGCCATGATTTATGATAATATGACCGCTCTGATCGGCAACACGCCGCTCGTTTCGCTCAGCGCCTACGCGAAAGCGCACGGCTGCCGCGCGCGGCTCGTTGCCAAGCTGGAAAGACAAAACCCCGCCGGAAGCGCAAAGGACCGCGTGGCGCTCAATATGATCCGCGCAGCGGAACAATCCGGCGCACTCGTCCCCGGCGGACTCATCATCGAGCCCACCAGCGGCAACACCGGAATCGGCCTTGCCGCCTGCGCCGCCGTTCTCGGCTACCGCTGCTGCATCGTCATGCCCGATTCCATGAGCGCAGAGCGCATCAAGCTCATTGAAGCTTACGGCGCGCAAGTGGTGCTTACACCCGGCAGCGAAGGCCTTACCGGCTCGATCGCCAAAGCCGAAGCACTGCAGAAGGAAAACCCCGGCAGCATCATCGCCGGTCAGTTTGTAAATCCCAGCAATCCCGAAGCGCACTATAAAACCACCGGTCCCGAAATCTGGGCCGATACCGAAGGCGCGCTGGATATTTTTGTCGCCACCGTCGGCACCGGCGGAACCCTCTCGGGAACGGGAAAATTCCTTCGCGAGAAAAAGCCGGATATCCGAATCGTCGCCGTGGAACCGGACGCTTCCCCCCTGCTCTCCGGCGGCACGGCCGGTCCCCACGCCATTCAGGGCATTGGGGCAAACTTCATCCCCGAAACGCTCGACCGCAGCGTGTATGACGAGGTTTTCCGCTGCACGGATGCGGACGCGCTTGCCGCCATGCGCGAGCTGGCAAAAACCGAGGGCATCCTCTGCGGCATCTCCTCCGGCGCTGCGCTCCACGCAGCCTGCGAGCTGGCAAAGCGCCCGGAAAACACCGGCAAAACCATCGTCGCCGTTTTCACCGACACCGGCGAGCGCTACCTCAGCGTTTTATAAACGCCAATATGCATATGTAAAACCCTGCCCGCCGAAATGGCGGGCAGGGTTTTACATATGCACATGAAATCAGATCCGGAAAAGGCGTCTGCCGTTTTCCATGGAAGCCTCGGCAACATCCTGCACACTGCAGCCTTTCAGCGCCGCGATCTTCTCTGCAATCCACGGCAGCTTCGTGCTGTCGTTGCGTTCTCCGCGAAACGGTACCGGCGCAAGGTAGGGGCTGTCCGTTTCCAGAAGCAGCCGGTCCATGGGGCAAAGCGCGATCACCTCGGGAGCTTTTTTCGCATTCTTGAAGGTCACCGGCCCGTCGAAGCCGAGATACCAACCGCGTTTGAGCAGTTCCTGCGCCAGCTCCGGCGAACCGGAAAAGCAATGAAACACGCCGCGCAGCGCGGGATAGCGCGATACAATCTCAAAGCAGTCGCCGTGCGCGTCGCGGTCATGAACAATCACGGGCAGGTCCAGTTCCAGCGCCAGCTCGATCTGACGCACAAAAACCTCGCGCTGAAATTCGCGGGGCGGGTTTTCCTCCCAATAGTAATCCAGTCCGATTTCGCCCACAGCCACAACCTTCTCCTCCGCGCAGAACGCGCGCACCGCCGCGAAATCTTCCTCCGTGCAGCCGCCGCAGTTTTCCGGATGCAGCCCGACCGCGGCATAAACATGCGCGTATCGCCGCGCAAGTTCCACCGCCGTGCGGGAACTTGCAACATCGCAGCCGGGATTGAGCACCAGACTTACACCGGCACGCGGCAGCGCACCGAGCACGGCGTCGCGGTCGGTGTCAAAGCGCTCGTCATCATAGTGTGCGTGGGTATCAAAATACATATTTCTCACCTGTTTTATCATTTTAGGGTGTGTCCGTCTCTGTTTTTAGACGTTTTTCGGCAAAAAGTGGGGAATTCCTGCCGCTTTACAATCTTTTTAAGCTATGGTATAATTCCACATACAGCAAATTCGACCAACCTCCCGCCTCTTGCCCGCCGCCCGTGTGCGGCTGCGGGAAAAATGTGTCGCAGAAAGAAAGGATGGCGCTGAAATGAATCAATGCGATCGGCGCTGCCCTGTGCGCGAGCGCATCACAGATGCTTATATTATCACAATGCTGCTCGTTTTTCCACTCTTTCCGGGTTTTTCCGGCTATGAACAGATCACCGCTTCCAAGTTCGCCTTTCTTCTCGCGGCAACCGCCCTCTGGGCCGCCGCGCTGCTTGGCGTTTCCGCTGTTCGCCGCACCGCACTGCCGCGGCCCGTCCCCGCCGCATGGGCTGCGATCGCATTTTTTGCTGTTTCCGCGCTCTCGCTCCTGCTCTCCCCCCACCGCGCCGCCGCCCTTCTCGGCGCAGGCCGCTATGACGGGCTTCTCAGTACGCTTGTATATGTTTTGATTTTCCTCGGCGTTTCCGCCTTTGCAAAGCCAAAGCTGCTCCATGCGCAGGCTTTCGCCGTTTCCGTGTCGCTCTGCGCCGCTGTTGCGCTCGGTCAGCTCGCCGGATACGATCCGCTGCGGCTGTTTCCCGCCGGCGTCGGATTCTACGATTCCGGCCTGCGCTATTCCGGCGCGTTTCTCGGCACCATCGGCAACACCAACATCCTCGACGCCGTGCTGTGCCTTGCGCTGCCGCTGTTTCTATCGCTGTATATCTGCGGCCGCGGCGGATACTTTTTGATCCCCGTTGTTCTTTGCGTGCCGATCATCTGCCGCGCAGGCGGCGACGGTGCAAAGCTCTCGCTGCTGCTTTTCGGCCTCGTCGCAGGCCCCGCGCTGCTGACGACGTTTTCCCGGGTGCAGCGTGCAATGCGTGCGCTCGCAGCGTGGCTGGGTGCCGCCGCCTTTTCCGCCGCGCTGGTTGCCGACTATGACGGCGAACTTTTACGGCTGCTGCCCAGTCCCGGCGCAAAAACCGCTCTGTTCGCCGCGCTCGCCGTGCTTTTGCTTTTTCTTTCCGTCCCGGCGCTCACCGCCCGGTTTGACCCCCCTGCGAAATCCATGCGCCGCTTTTTCCTCACGGTGGACATCGCCGCCATGCTGCTCGGTTTTGCCGCCGTATGGTTCTGGCCGGGCACGGAAGGCACCATCTATGAGCTCAGCGCCATTTTCCACGGTCAGTTGAGCGACAGCTTCGGCTCCTCCCGCATCCGCATCTGGCGCGATTGCCTTGCACTGGTCGGAGAGCATCCGCTTTTCGGCGGCGGTCCGGGAACACTTTCGCTGCGGCTGGACATCGAGTTTTCCCGCTATGTTCCGGAAACCGGGATCACCCTTCGCAGCTTCGTGGACAACGCCCACAATGTTTACCTTGCCAATCTTGTAAACACCGGCATTGCCGGGCTTGCAGCCCAGCTTTGCTGTTATATACTCGCCGCACGCTCTGCCGTAAAGTCGTCCGATCCGCTGAGCCTGCCGTTCGCGCTCGGCGCCCTGTGCTGCGCCGCGCAGGACTTTTTCGGGCTCGGCCTGTGCCTGTCGGAGCCGCTGCTGTGGATCATTCTGGCATTGATGTGCGCGCAAGGAAAAACATTGGAGGCAGAAACATGAAAAAAAGGATTACATACTCCACACTTGCCGCCGTGCTGATCGCCGCGGTTTTTCTCACCGCCGGACTGCTCACCGCGAGCCACCGCGCACCGGAGCCGACCGCTGCGCCCGTGGAAACGTCGGCACACCCCACCGTTGTCCCGCCCACGCCGGAACCCACACCCGAGCCCACGCTGCCGCCCGAAATTACGCCGCCTGCCTCACATCCGGCGGACGCCGCTTCCGCTTCCGACGTGCATCTCCACCCCGGGCTTCCCGCTTCCAACTCCGATCTCTCCTCCGCTGCCGCGCAGGCAACCGAAAGCGCCCCGCCGGCTGAAGCGAAAAAATAAACAAAGCGCCCTGCTTCGTTCGCGTGGCTGCATCCGATGATACAGCATGAACGAAGCGGGGCGCTGATTGCATTTGCGCGCCGCTCAGACAAGCAGCTTGCGGTTTTTCCATTTGCCGGGGATATAGTAAATCACACCGATAACGGCGATAACATGTCCTGCAAGGGCGCTGCCAAGCCAGAAGCCGCGCACGCCCATACCCATGGAGATGCCAAACATCAGGCTCAGGCCGATACGGGCAATGATGCCGTCAATGAATCCGGCAACAAAACTCAGGCGAGAATTGCCGATGCCGTTGATAAACGCCATTGCCGTGCTGCGCGTGGCAAAGCCGATCAGGCTGATCACGCAGATGGGAACATATTCATGCGAGAGGGCCAGAACGGCGGGGTCGCGGTCAAACAGCGCAAACACCTGCTCGGGAAACAGCACGAAAATCAGCGCCAGTATGCTTACGAATATCATACCCACCAGCAAAATGCAACCAATGGTTTTGGTCACGCGGTCAAACTTCTTCGCGGCAAAGTTCTGCGCGATGATGGAGTTTCCCGCAGCCATCAGCGCCGTTGTGCCAACCGTGGCCAGCAGCGTGAGCTTATTGCCAACCGCCGTTGCGGCAGAGGCGATCACGCCGAAGGCATTGATATAGCGGGAGATCACCAGCATCGAAATGCTGACTGCAACATTCTGAATGCTCAGCGGCAAACCGAGCTTGACAATCGCGGAAAGCTCCTTTTTATTGATCGCAAAGCTCTTCAGCTTGAAATCAAAGCCGAAGCTGTCGCGGTGTTTGTAAAGGAAGATAAGCGCGATAACAAAAGAAAGCGTCTGGCTGAGGATCGTGGCAAGCGCTGCGCCGAAGCATTCCATATGCATCGGGCCGACAAACAGCAGGTCGAGCAGAATATTGAGGATTGCGGCAATTGCAATAAAGACAAATGGATGACGGCTGTCGCCCATGCCGCGCAAAATTGCACTGACCATGTTGTAGCCAAACACGGGAATGATGCCGGCGAAATACACTAAGGTATAGTCATGGGCATAGTCCGCCGCCTCAGGCGGCACCTGCAGCAGACGCAAAAACCAGTCGCACCCAATCAGGGCAACCACGGTGCATCCTGCGCCGAGCAGAAGCGTAAAGGTAAAGAGCGTTCCGATGGTGGCGCTCAGGCGGCCGCTGTTTTGGGCGCCGATATGCTGTGAAATGATAATCTGTCCGGCCGAGGCAAAGCCCATCGCCATAAACAGAAACAGCGTTCCGAGTTCGCCGCCGGCCGAGGCAGCGGAAAGTCCCGCACTGCCGACAAACTGCCCAACAATGACCATGTCGGCCATGTTGTATACCTGCTGGAGCAGGTTTGCGAGAACAAACGGAAACGCAAACGTCAGCAGCTGCTTCATCGGCGAGCCCAGTGTCAGATCCCGGATCATGGTTTTTTCGCTCAAGAAAGATACCCTCCAGTACTACGCTAAGGAATTTACAAAAGGTAATTATACTACTGCGCCCGCCAATCCGCAAGCAAAAAGGCACTGTTATGCATTTTTCGACTGACAACGCCGCACGCTTTCCGAGCGCTTTGCGCGCATGTTATTGCATTTGCGGGCAAAACAGCATAAAATGGTTTTGTTTGAGCGCCGCTTATACCGCAGGCGACGAAATACCAATTGACACCAAACCTGAATCTACAACGGAGGTATGCAACATGAAAGTTTTGATGCTCAACGGCAGTCCCAACGAACACGGCTGCACTTACACCGCCCTGACCGAGGTTGGCAAAGCGCTGACCGAATGCGGCGTGGAAAGCGAAATCATCTGGCTGGGCAACGGCCCCGTGCGCGACTGCATCGGCTGCCGCGGCTGCCGCGGCAAGGGCAAGTGCGTTTTTGACGACGACATCGTAAACCGCGTGATTTCCGCCGCGGAGGAAAGCGACGGATTCGTATTCGGCACGCCCGTGTATTTTGCGCATCCCTCCGGTCGTGTGCTCTCCGTGCTCGACCGCGCATTTTTCGCCGGGAAAGCCGCATTCACCCACAAGCCCGGCGCAGCCGTGGCTTCCGCGCGCCGCGGCGGCACAACCGCAACTTTCGACGTGATGAACAAGTATTTCACCATCTCGCAGATGCCCGTTGTTTCCTCCACTTACTGGAACATGGTGCACGGCAGCCGTCCCGAAGACGTTTTGCAGGACGCCGAAGGCCTGCAGACGATGCACAACATCGGCCGCAACATGGCATGGCTCATTCGCTGCATTCGGGAAAGCGGAATTCCCGCGCCCACGGCCGAAAGCGGCAGCATGACAAACTTCATCCGCTGAGCCTGCAATATCGGCATTATCTCCGGTTATACTGTTATACATTAGTTTATTTTTTCACTTCCGCCCCTCTTATTGACTATTCCCTCGAATAATGTTAAAGTATGATGTAAAATTTCGAAAAGGAGCTTACAATGAGCAATCCTTATAAAACCAGAGAGGGCGGTGCAACGGTAACAATTTTTGTTCCCTACGACTGCAACAACCATTGCCCTTTCTGCATCAACAAACAGGAATACGCGGATACCAGCAGCTTCAGTCTGGAGCGCATCTGCGAAAGCATCCGCACCATGGACGCCATCACCCCCCGGTGTGATTTTGTTTTCACCGGCGGCGAGCCGATGGCCAATCTGGAGTCGCTTCAGGTAATGCTGGACTGCATCCCCGCGACCCACCGCATCTTCATCAACACCACGCTGCCCGTGATGCACAGCTACACCGAGGACGAGGTTGTTGCATTCTTAAACCGCAACAAAGACAAGCTGACGTGCGTGAATGTTTCCCGCCATCTCTTCCCCTTTGTG
>SVMK01000013.1 GCA_015067465.1 Oscillospiraceae bacterium | reverse complement strand
GAATATGAAATTTTGTTTTGAAGTAGCAAACATGTGGTATGAACCACTTTTGCAGGGGATTTTGCTCGAAGGGGATAACCGTGTTCGCTTAGTGTTTCAAGGGGTTGCGGCGTTGGCAGAAAACATGATGGATGGGCCTTTGAGAGCTCCCAAAGCAGACGCGCTACCAACTGCGCTACACCCGGTTATTTAGTTTTTCAGAGCATCCGCGTGCATTCCCGGTGCGGCACCGGAACTGAGCGTTTTTCGGTTGAATTTTCTACCGGCGGGTGCTATAATCAACAAGATATCATTTTTGAGCCACTGTGTATCTTAACACAATGCCGCGAGGCCTTGCAAGCTTTTTTTGCGCGGCGAACTTCGGCCCTGCACTGAGAGGAGAACGGTAAACATGAACAGAATTTTCGACCGGGCGGACATGCTTTTGCCCAAAGATTGCGATATGACCAAGTGGAGCGTGGTCGCCTGCGACCAGTTTTCGTCCCAACCCGAATACTGGGCGGCGCTGGAGCGGCAGTGCGCCGGGGTTCCCAGCGCGCTGCACCTGATTTTCCCGGAAGCTTATCTTGAGGAGCGCGACCAGTTCGCCGAGGCGGAAAAGATCAACGCGGAGATGGATAAATATCTCGCCGGTGACGTTTTCCGCGAGGTGAAGGACAGCTATATCTACCTTGAGCGCACGCTGCGCGGCGGCGTTGTGCGGCGCGGCTTGATGGGCGTTCTGGATCTGGACGCCTATGACTATTCGCCGACGTCGTCCAGCCCCATCCGTGCAACGGAGGGAACGGTGGAGGACCGTCTGCCGCCCCGCGTTCGCGTCCGCAAGGGTGCAGCGCTTGAAATGCCGCACATCATGGTGTTCATTGACGATCCGAATGACACGGTGATGCATGGGCTGACGGAGACGAAGGCCGGGATGCCCGAACTTTACAATTTTGACCTTTCTGCCGACGGCGGCCACATCTGCGGCTGGCAGGTTTCCGGCGCGGTGGCGGAGCGCGTGGAACTGGCGCTGGATGCGCTGGGCGATCCGGCAATGCTGCGTGAAAAATACGGCGACGCCGCTCCCGCAATCTATGCCATGGGCGACGGCAACCACTCTCTTGCAACGGCGAAAAAGTGCTGGGAAGCCATCCGCGCGGAGCTTTCCGAGGCGGAGCGCGAAACGCACCCGGCGCGCTACAGTCTGGTTGAACTCGTGAATATCCACGACGAGGCAATTACCTTTGAGCCGATCCACAAGGTTTTGTTTGAAACCGACCCCGCAGAATTTCTCGACGCAGCGCAGGCTGAACTCGGCGCACTTGCGGGAGATGCAAAAACCAAGCACGAAATGCGCATTTTAACTGCAGCGGGTGAGCGGAGCGTTACCGTTTACGGAATGACGCTTGGTCGGATCATCGGCGCGGCGGAAGAATTTTGCCAGAAGTATATGGCGGCGCACGGCGGCAGAATCGACTATATCCATAATGACGACACCGCCATCGAAATGGGCCGCCGCAGCGGCGGTGCGGCAATTTTGCTGCCCAAGATGGAAAAAAGCGAGCTGTTTCCGTCGATTGTCAGCTCCGGTCCGTTCCCCAAGAAGAGCTTTTCCATCGGTCACGCGCAGGATAAACGCTACTATCTTGAGTGCCGGTGCATCAAATAAGGATGCGCTGACGCTCTGCAGAACAAAAAAACCGGCTCTTTCCTTTGGGACGGAGCCGGTTTGTCAATTCGGCAAGCAGACGGTTTTTGCTGCCGTTAAACTATTTGCGCATGATCTCTTCTGTGATGCATACAGCGGAGGCAACCATTTTGGGACAAAACTCCGTAAATAAGTTTTTCTCCAATGCCTCTGCGATTCCTTCTGCCGAAGATAAGTCACAGCCCAACAGGTCTCTGCACAGATATGAGCCGTTTTCAAGCCGGAATTTTTCCATAAAAATGTCGGTTACTTCATTGGCTTTCAGCTTGCTGCCGGTATCAAGATCATCGGCATGACCGTATTTTAATCCCAATGCCATCAACGCTCCGCTGCACGCGCCGCAAACTTCTCCTTTTCTCATGCCGCTTCCGAAACAAGCGCCGATTTTTAACGCCTGTTCTTCTGCCAATCCCAACTCGTCCGCGAATGCCGCAAAAACAGCCTGCGCACAATGAAAACTTCCGGAAAACAAATCAAGCGCCTTTTCCATATGTGACGTCATGCGTTTTCCTCCTTTTTTATGTTTTTTCTTACTTTACCATGCCTGGCCGATGATTTCAACATTGCGGTTCGCGGTGTGGCTGCGCAAAAAGGTGACGGGGGACAATGCGGTTGACAAATCCCCGCGTGCGAGATATAATTTCATAGATAATGCGATGAAGGGCACAAGTAAGCGTGCGCTGCGCTGCGAAGAGAGACCCCGTTTTTTGCTGCGAGGGGGAGAGCGCGCCCACGGTGAATACAGCCCGGAGCGGCGCACCGAAAGCGGGAGCAAGTAGGCTGCGACGGGTGCGCCCGATTACAGCGCAAAGCGTCCGGGGAAGGACGCGGCAAGGCCACGGCGGCGACGCCGTTGGCGAACCAGAGGTGGTACCACGCTGAGAACTTACGCGTCCTCTGTTCCGCACGGAGCGGAACGGAGGACGCTTTTGTTTTTATCATTTGCCGAAAACAAACCGGGAGGAAACAACATGGAGTCTGTTCAGATCGAATATTTCGGCCACGCCTGCTTCCGCCTTTCCTTTGCGGGGCAGCGCATTGTCCTTGACCCGTATGCCGACGGCAGCGTGGAGGGCTACGCGCCGCTGCGCCTGGACGCGGAGTTTGTTTATTGCAGCCACGGCCACGGCGACCACAGTGCGGTGGGCAATGTTTCCGTCAGCGGACGCATGGCCCCCGCGTTCGGATTGACCGAACTCGAGAGCGACCATGACGACGCCGGCGGCACCAAGCGCGGCAAGAGCATGATCCGCATCTTTGATTTTGACGGGCTGCGCGTTGCGCATCTCGGCGATCTTGGCCGCGCGCTGAACGAGACGGAAGCCGCCGCGCTTTCCGGCGTTGACTGTCTGCTTGTGCCTGTCGGCGGATTTTACACCATCGACGCAGCAACGGCGGCTGCGCTGGCAGCGCAGGTTGCGCCGCGCACGGTGATTCCCATGCACTACCGCACGGCCGAAGCGGGACTGCCCGTGATCGCATCGCTGGACGAGGCGATGGAAACGCTGGAGAAAACAGGCTTGAATATCATTGCGCTGCCCTTTGGCGGGAGCGCACAGCTGAACTGAAATCATCACCGGATAAGGAGAAGTATTATGACGCTTGACGAAAAATGCAAAATTTATCATGATAAAGGCTACAACTGCTGCCAGAGCGTTTTGTGCGCGCTGGGCGAATATACGAAGCTTCCGGAGGAAACCGCGATCAAACTCGGCGCGGGCTTCGGCGGCGGCATGCAGTGCGGCAATGTCTGCGGTGCGGTCACCGGCGGACTGATGGCAATGGGCTGTGCCTGCCTCGGCGGTCAGGACGCGGTTGAGGACAAAACAACCGGCGCTAAGCTGACGCGCGAGCTGGAGGGTGTGTTTGAAGCGGAGTTTGGCACGCTGCTGTGTTCCGACATTGTGGGTGCCAACGGCCGAACGATCTGCGACCGCTGCATCGAGTTTGCGGCAAAGGCTGCGGAGCGTATTATTCAAAAGCAGAACGGATAAAATCACAAAAACGATAATTAAAGTTAAAAGATATAAGGAGAAACAAAACCAATGGGTATTTATGAAGAGCTTGTGGCGCGCGGGCTGATTGCGCAGGTGACGGACGAAGCGGAAATCCGCGAAATGGTGAATAACGGCAAAGCCACTTTTTATATCGGCTTTGACCCGACTGCCGACAGCCTGCATGTCGGACATTTTATGGCTTTGTGCCTGATGAAGCGCCTGCAGATGGCCGGCAACAAGCCCATCGCCCTGATCGGAGGCGGCACCGGCATGATCGGCGACCCCTCCGGCCGCAGCGACATGCGCTCGATGATGACGCGCGAAACCATCCAGCACAACTGTGACTGCTTCAAAAAGCAGATGGAGCGCTTCATTGATTTCGGCGAAGGCAAGGCCATGATGATCAACAACGCAGACTGGCTGATGGAGCTGAACTATGTGGAACTGCTGCGCGAAGTCGGCGCATGCTTTTCCGTGAACAACATGCTGCGTGCGGAGTGCTATAAGCAGCGCATGGAAAAGGGCCTGAGCTTCCTTGAGTTCAACTACATGATCATGCAGTCTTACGATTTCTACTATCTGTTCCAGAATTACGGCTGCAACATGCAGTTCGGCGGTAACGACCAGTGGAGCAACATGCTCGGCGGCACCGAACTGATCCGCCGCAAACTGGGCAAGGACGCGCACGCCATGACCATCACGCTGCTGCTCACTTCCGACGGCAAGAAGATGGGCAAAACCGCAGGCGGCGCCGTTTGGCTCGATCCCAACAAAACCTCGCCCTATGATTTTTATCAGTACTGGCGCAATGTTGAGGACGCCGATGTTCTCAAGTGCATCCGCATGCTGACGTTCCTGCCGCTTGAGCAGATCGACGAGATGGACAAGTGGGAAGGCAGCCAGCTCAACCGTGCCAAGGAAATTCTGGCCTATGAGCTCACCGCGCTGGTGCACGGCGAAGAAGAGGCTGCAAAGGCCGAAGCTTCCGCAAAGGCCCTGTTCGGCGGCGGCGGTGATAACACCAACATGCCCACCACCGAGCTGACGGATGCCGATTTTGAAAACGGCTCCATTAATATTCTGTCCATGCTGGTTGCGGCAAAGCTGTGCCCGTCCCGCGGCGAAGCGCGCCGTCTGGTGCAGCAGGGCGGCGTTGCGGTGAACGATGTGAAGGTTGATTCCATCGACGCCGCGTATACCCGCGAGCAGCTTTCCGGCGATGGCGTGATCGTCAAAAAGGGCAAAAAAGTGTTCCACAAGGTGATCGTAAAATAAATCATTCCGCGGCAAAACGCCGGAATTTCGAAGCGACGGCCATCCGGATGCATTCGGATGGCCGTTGATTTTGAACTAATTGTGAAAACCGAGGAATATTCCTTGACCGAAAATGGTTTTGGAAGTACAATATATGTTCAGAGAAAATGCAGTCTGAAGAGAGGCGAAACGATTGAAGAACAAGAACGACGCGGGAAAAACATCACCGCTTGCGATAATCGGCATAATTGCGTTTATATGGCTGATGCGCTCCGGTATACTGGTAGGCTTTGCCAAGGTGGTTGTATCGCTGCTTTCCATTGGCCTTGCCGCAGCGATCTTTTTCATCATCCGGGCCATTGCCCGCGCCACCAAAGACGGCGGACAAACGCAAAAGCGTCCGGTGGATGTTTCCACCAAGGGCGAATATCAGAAGCGCGCCGAGCAGGCACCGCCTGCGCCCCGACCGGTTCAGCCCGTGAGAAGAGAACCGAAATACCCGCCGGAAGTGCAGGAAGTTGTGGATGAAGGCAAGCTTGCGCACACGGAGCTGGAGCGGCTTTATGCCACGATTCCGGACCTCACGGTGAAAGCCAAGATCCGCGAACTGATCAATGTTTCCGACAAAATCGTGGAAGATGCGGTGACCGATCCTTCCGACGTGCCGCAGATTAAGAAATTCCTCGACTATTATCTGCCCACCACGATCAAACTGCTCAACGCCTATGACCGCATGGGCGCGCAGGGGATTGAGGGCGAGAATATCACCGGCGCGATGCAGAGCATTGAAGAAATGCTGGATACCGCTGTTGCCGCGTACAAAAAGCTGCTTGACAGCCTGTTTGCAAATCAGGCGATGGATATCGAAACCGACATTGAAGTTATGAACACCCTGCTCAAGCGCGAAGGCCTTGCCGGAAACATGACAGGGTTTGGGAATTTGTAAAAAGGAGAGAGAACCATGAACGAAAACAGCAACTTTGAATATACCCCGAAGCTGACGCTGGAGCCCGCCGGTACTGCCGCAGCGGCACAGCCCGCCCCCACCGCAGAGGAGAAAAAGGAAGAAATCACGCCCGAGCGTCCCGAACTGTCCAAACTGAGCGAGGCAGAGCAGGCAGCGGTGCGCCAGTTTGCCCAGCAGATCGACGTTACCAACACCAATCAGGTTTTGGCCTACGGCGCTGCCGCACAGACCAATATCTCCGATTTTTCCAGCGCTGCGCTTGGCAATGTCAGAACCAAGGACCTCGGCGAGGTCGGCGGTATGCTGTCGGATCTGGTTGTTGAGCTGAAAGGGCTGAATTTCCCCGAGGAGGAGAAGCGCGGCCTGTTCGGCATTTTCAAGAAAGCAAGCAACAATATCGCATCCCTCAAGGCGCAGTACAACAAGGCGGAAGTGAATGTTGACCGCATCACCGCCGAGCTGGAGAAGCACGAGCGCGTTCTGCTCAAGGACATCGCCACTATGGACAAGATGTATGAGATGAACCAGGCCTACTTCAAGGAGCTGACGATGTACATTCTTGCCGGTCAGCTCAAGTGCAAGGAACTGCGCGAAAAGGACCTGCCCGAGCTGCAGCGTAAGGCTGCGGAGTCCAACCTTCCGGAGGATGCGCAGGCGGCAAACGATTTTGCCAACATGATCGGTCGCTTTGAAAAGCGCCTGCACGATCTGGAACTCACCCGCATCATTTCCCTGCAGATGAGCCCGCAGATCCGCATGATTCAGAACAACGACAGCCTGATGGCCGAGAAGATCCAGACCAGCATTGTTAACACCATTCCTCTCTGGAAGAGCCAGATGGTGCTGGCGCTCAGCATGGAGCACAGCAAACAGGCGATGGAAGCGCAGCGTGAAGTTTCCGATGTGACGAACGAACTGCTCAAGAAGAATGCGGAAATTCTGCATCAGGGCAGCATCGCCGTTGCACGCGAGAGCGAGCGCGGCATTGTGGAGCTGGAAACGCTCAAGCACACCAATCAGGAACTGATCAACACGCTGGAGGAAGTCCGCCAGATTCAGGAGGACGGCCGCAAGCGCCGCGCCGACGCGGAGCTGGAGCTTGGCCGCATCGAAGGCGAGCTGAAAAAGAAGCTGCTGGAGATCAAGGGCTGAGCCGCTGTCGGGGCGTAAACCGCATATTTTATTGCACAGGACTGCCCGCGGCAGTCCTGTGCGAATCGTTATCAGAATAAAGAGATACAGGAGAAAACATCATCATGTCCATTGAAAAGGGAAGAGCATATTTCAGACAGTTCGGCATGGAAGATCGCGTCATGGAGTTTGAAGTATCCAGCGCCACTGTGGAGCTGGCGGCGCAGGCCGTTGGCGTGGAGGGCGCACGCATTGCCAAAACCCTGTCGTTCAAGAAGGACGACAGCTGCATTCTGATCCTTGCTGCGGGCGATGCGCGCATCGACAACCGCAAGTTTAAGGACTATTTCCACATGAAAGCCAAGATGCCCACGCCCGAAGAAGTGCTGGAGCTGGTCGGTCACCCTGTCGGCGGCGTTTGCCCCTTTGGCATCAACGACGGTGTGGACGTTTACCTTGACGAGAGTCTCAAGCGCTTCACTACTGTGTTTCCCGCCGTTGGCAGCGGCAACAGCGCCATTGAACTGAATCTGGAAGAGCTTTACAAATACTCCAACGCGCTGGCGTGGATTGATGTTTGCAAGCTTCCTGAGGAGACGAACGAAAATGCCTGAGCGCAGTGATGAACGTTTGGGCACCATGCCCTTGCGGAAACTGATTTTTTCGATGGCGCTGCCCGGTGTTGCGGCGCAGCTTGTCAATCTGCTCTACAGCATTGTGGACCGCATCTACATCGGACATATCCCCGGCGTTGGTGCGGATGCGCTCACGGGAGTCGGTCTTTGCACGCCCATTTTGCTGCTGGTTTCCGCTTTTGCCGCCTTTGCGGGCAACGGCGGCGCGCCCCTTGCGGCAATGGAGCTGGGCCGTGGCGACCGGGAAAAAGCCGACCGCATTCTTTCGGCCTCTTTTATGATGCTGATTGTGTTTTCCGCTGCGCTGACGGCGGGACTGCTTGCATGCCGCATGCCGCTGCTGCGCTTTTTCGGCGCGAGTGACACAACGGCAATGTATGCCGACAGCTATGCCGGCATCTACCTTGTCGGAACGGTGTTTGTGCTGCTGGCGATGGGACTCAACAGCTTCATCACCTGCCAGGGCCAGGCGAAAATTGCCATGCTGTCCGTTGTGATCGGCGCGGTGGCCAATATTATTCTCGACCCCATTCTGATCTTTCTGTTCCAAATGGGCGTGCGCGGCGCAGCGATTGCCACGGTGATTTCTCAGGCACTGAGCGCAGCGTGGGTGCTGCGGTTTTTGCTGTCGGGAAAATCTGTGCTGCGTGTGCGGCTGAAGTATATGCTGCCTGCCCCGGCGATGCTTGGCAGAATTGCCGCGCTCGGCGTTTCGCCTTTTATCATGCAGATTACGGAATGCCTTGTTTCCGTCGTGTTTACCAGCGGCTTGCAAAAATACGGCGGCGACCTTTATGTGGGAACCTACACGATTCTCCACAGCGTGATGCAGCTGATCTTCCTGCCGACCCACGGCTTCACCCTCGGGGCACAGCCCATCATCAGCTACAACTACGGCGCGGGGAATTTCAAGCGTGTGAAGCGCTGCTTCTGGTGTGTCACAGCGGTTACATTTTCGTATACGTTCCTGTTTTATCTCCTTGTCCGACTCTGCCCGAACCTGATTGCCGGATTGTTCACATCGGATGCCGCGCTGCGCGCGCTGGCCGCCGAAAAGCTGCCGGTATTCCTGTTCGGTATGTCCATCTTCGGCCTGCAGATGAGCGTGCAGACAGCGCTGCTCGGTTTGGGGCAGGCGAAGGTTTCGATTTTTATCGCATGCCTGCGCAAGGTGTTTTTGCTCACCCCGCTGGGCCTGCTTCTGCCGCTGATTTTCGGCGTGGACGGCTTGTATTACGCAGAGCCGGTTGCGGATGCCGCGAGCGCTTTGTGTGCCACGGTGCTGTTTCTCGTCGCTTCGCGCAAGATTTTTCGCCGGACGAAGACGATGGAAACGTTGCAGGGTATGGGCGTTACAAACGAAACGCTCAGCGCGGAGGCTGCGGTTCTTGCGGAAACCCGTGCGGAAAGCGAAAATAGCGCGCAGGCCCCGACACCCGCTGCTGAGCATACCTCCGCTGCCACTGAGTATGCCGCTGCTGCTGAGCATGTCGCCGCTGCCACCGAAGATGCTACCGCTGCTTTGCCGGAGAAACCCGGCTGCAACGCGGCGGACGATGCAGCGCAGGGCGCTGCGCAAACGCCGGCGGAGGACTTGCCGGTGTATGTCCCAACGCTTACGCTGACGCCGGATCTCTCCGCACTTGACCGGCTGAACGAAACCGCTGCCGATTCCGTGTCGGCTGCAGAGACAGAAAACGCCTGAAGCGTTCTGCCTCCGCGCGACGCTCGGGTGGAACTGCCGTGCGGCGGAGCGCAAAGCCCGCGTCGCTGCGGCAGCTCCTATGTCAAAGCGGCGCTGCGCATCACCGCTGACTTACACTATGCAATCACCCCCTGTCCGGACACATCGGTGCAGCGCCGATGAAAGCCCGGTTTTTACGCAAACGAAACGAAACGGAGGCCGATTACTATGACGATCATTGCTCCTTCGCTGCTTTCTGCCGATTTTGCCAAACTCAAATCCGAATGTGACGAAGTTATGGCGGCGGGCGCGGACTGGCTGCATTTTGATGTGATGGACGGGAATTTTGTTCCGAATATTTCTTTCGGGATTCCCGTGCTCAAGTCGCTTCGCAAAGCAACGGATGCATTTTTGGATGTGCATCTGATGGTTGACCGTCCGGAGCGCTATGTTGCGGCATTTTGCGATGCGGGCGCCGATCTGGTTTCCGTTCATGTGGAGGCAACGCAGCCGCAGGCACTTTCCGAAGCAATCGACCTGATCCGCGCGAAAGGGAAGAAGGTTGGCATTGTTGTCAAACCCAAAACGCCCGCGTCGGTGCTTTTGCCGTATCTTGACCGCGTCGATCTCGTTTTGGTGATGACGGTGGAACCCGGCTTCGGCGGGCAGAAATTCATGCATGACCAGCTTGCGAAAATCGAAGTGCTGCGTGCCATGCTCAACGAACTCAACCCCGGCTGCCACATTCAGGTGGACGGCGGCGTGGACGCGGAAACTGCCGCGCTTGTGAAAAAAGCCGGCGCAAATGTGCTTGTAGCCGGTTCTGCCGTGTTTGGCGCATCCGACCGCGCCGCCGCCATTGCGGCGCTGCGCAACGCCTGAGCGCCTGCAAAACCGCGCTGCGGCGCAAATTCCTACTTTTTCTGCTGAGGAGTTGACCACGGATATGGCATCGTTTTTCCCTCCCACATTTGAAGCGCTGATTGATGGCTTTGCAGCCCTGCCCGGCATTGGCCGCAAAAGCGCCCAGCGTCTTGCGTTCCATGTTCTGTCCCTGCCGGAAGGCGAGGCGGAGCAGTTTGCAGCCGCAATTTTGCAGGCGCGCACCAGCGTGCATACCTGTCCGGTTTGCCAGAACCTGACGGATGCGGAGCTTTGTCCCATCTGCAAGAGCGACCGCCGCGACAAATCCGTGATCTGCGTTGTGGCGGAGCCGCGCGATGTTGTTTCGATTGAACGCAGCCGTGAGTTCAACGGCGTATACCATGTTCTCCACGGCGTACTCAGCCCGATGAACCATGTTGGGCCGGACGATATCCGCGTGCGTGAGCTGGTGGAGCGCGTTGGCGCGGGCGGCGTGAGCGAGGTGATCATGGCCACAAACCCCGACACCGAGGGCGATACGACGGCGATGTATATCTCGCGCCTGCTCAAGCCGTTTGACGTGCGAGTAACGCGTCTTGCCTACGGCATCCCGGTTGGCAGCAATCTGGAATTTGCCGACGATGCAACGCTGCTGCGTGCGCTTGAAGGCCGCAGAGATATGTGATAATACAGCAAAGCACCCGCGAAGCAATGATGCGCGCGGGTGCTTTGCTTTGCACGGAAGGGACGGCACAAACTGTCTTTCGCCGGGGGAAAATTTGACAAATCTGCCTGCATGGTGCTATACTTAGTCCGCAAAATGGTTATACCATGATTGAAAGACGTTAAGAACACACCGCTGTTCTGAACATAGACAGATACATCACAATCACGGCGTAGCATGCAGACTGGCAGCGGCCAGCCCATCAGTCGGAAGCGTGGACTTGACTTCCGTAAAGGGCGGCCCGGCGCGAGTCTTATTTTGCTATGCTGAAATTCAAAAGGAGAATCTATGGCAAGTAAGC
Source organism: Oscillospiraceae bacterium (assembly GCA_015067465.1). Taxonomy (GTDB): domain Bacteria; phylum Bacillota; class Clostridia; order Oscillospirales; family Oscillospiraceae; genus SVKR01. Next base: position 21,521 of record SVMK01000013.1, on the reverse strand, counting down.
AAAACAAATTGAAAATCATTCCGCTCGGCGGTCTCGGTGAGATCGGAAAGAACCTCACTGTTTATGAATACGGCAAGGATATCATTATTGTGGACTGCGGCATCGGTTTCCCGGACGATGAAATGTACGGAATCGACGCGGTGATTCCCGATGTGAGCTACCTTGAGGAGAATGCCGACCGCATCCGCGGACTGTTTCTCACCCATGGACACGAAGACCACATCGGCGCGATTCCCTATATCCTGCGCAAGATCAACCCGCCCATCTACGCCACGCGTCTGACGGCGGGACTGGTTGAGATCAAGCTGGAAGAGCATCGGCTGCTCAAGCAGGCGAAGATCACCACGGTGGAGGCCGGAAACATCATCAAAGCCGGCTGCTTCAGCGTGGAGTTTATCCACATCAACCACTCCATTGCGGACGCTGTGTCCTTTGCGATCAAAACGCCCATCGGCACCGTGGTGCATACGGGCGACTTCAAGATCGACGTGACCCCGGTAACCGGCGGCATGGCGGATCTGGCGCGTTTGGGCGCGCTGGGCAAGGAAGGCGTTCTGGCGCTGCTGCCGGACTCCACAAACGTGGAGAAAAACGGCCACAGCGAGAGCGAGAGCAAGGTTGGCGCGCGCTTCGACGAGCTTTTCAAGGACTGCGATAAGCGCATTATTGTAACAACCTTTGCCTCCAACGTGGACCGCATCCAGCAGATTATCAATTCTGCCGCAAAGTATAAGCGCAAAGTGGGCATCACGGGCCGCAGCATGGAAAACATTATGCGCGTTTCCACGGAACTGGGCTATATGAAAGTGCCCGAGGGCGTGCTTGTCAGTATGGACAAGATCAAGTCCGTGCCCAAGAACAAAACCGTGATCATCACCACGGGCAGTCAGGGCGAAGAAATGAGCGCGCTGCACCGCATGGCATTTTCCGAGCACAAGCAGGTGGACATTGACGCGGGCGACCGCATCATCATTTCCGCATCCGCCATCCCCGGCAACGAGCGCACCATCACCCGCGTGATCGACGAACTGTTTGCCAAGGGCGCGGAGGTGATCTACAACCGCATTGCGGATCTGCATGTATCCGGCCACGCCTGCCGCGAAGAGCTGAAAATGATGATTGCGCTGACCAAACCCAAATATTTCATCCCCCTCCACGGCGAAACGCGCATGCTCCACCAGCATGCAAAGCTGGCAAAGGAAATGGGGATTGAGCCGAAAAATATCGTTGTCAGCCGCATCGGCAGCGTTATCGAGCTTACGCAGAAATCCATTCGCGAAAACGGCGAAGTTCCCTCCGGCAAGGTGCTGGTGGACGGCACCGGCATCGGCGATGTCGGCAGCGTTGTTCTGCGCGACCGCAAGCATCTGGCTGACGAGGGTATGATCGTTGTGATCCTTACCATGTCTTCCGAGGACGGCTCGCTGGTTTCCGTGCCGGAGATCATCACGCGCGGCTTTGTTTATATCAAGGAAGCCGACGGCCTGATCGAAGAGATGCGCCGCGTTGTTTTTGAAAGTCTGGAAAGCTGCTCGGCGCACCGCATCACCGACCACAGCGGCATCAAGGGCAGAGTGAAGGGCAACCTTTCCGGATATCTCTACAAGAGCATCCGCCGCAGCCCGATGATTCTGCCGGTTATCATCGAAGTTTGATCCGCCGCATATACTTCGGAGAGCGGTCACACCGACCGTGGAAAGGAATTTGCCGATCATTATGACCATTCCTCTTTTCGATTCCCATAGCGACACCGTTCATATGGCCTGCGCTGCAGGGAAACCCCTGCGCGAAAACGATATGCATCTGGACCTTGTCCGCAGCGCGGCCTTTTCTCCGCGCGGTCAGGTGTTTTCCATTTGGGGCAACCCGAAAACCGATCCGCCGATGTTTGCGCCGGTCATGGCCTATTTCGAACGCGAACTCTCGGAGAACTCCGACTTGATCGTGCTTTGCCGCAGTGCAGAGGATATCCGCAGCGCGCAGGCGGCGGGGAAGTGCGCCGCGATCGTTTCGATCGAGGGCGCGGAGCAGATTGAATGCAGCATTGAGCGGCTGCGTGAAGCCCATGAGCGCGGCGTTTCCGTTATTCACATTTGCTGGAACCACGACAACGCACTCACCGGCTCGGCCACGGAAGGGCAGGGCGGTTTGACGGAGGCGGGTCGCCGCTTTGTGGAGGAAGTTTTTGCGCTGGGCATGATCCCGGACCTTTCCCACATCTCAGAGCGTGCGTTTTGGGAGATTTTGGATATGAGCGACCGGCCCGTGCTTGCCGGACATTCCGATGCCGCTTCTGTCTGCGCGCATCCCCGTAATCTGACGGACGATCAGTTCCGTGCGCTTGCGCGCCGCGGCGGCGTTGCGGGGCTGAATCTGAGCCCGCGCTTTCTCGGCCGCGGTCAGGATGTTGAAGCGGTGGTTGACCATGCTGAACATTTTCTCTCCCTCGGCGGGGAGAAGGCCGTGGGACTCGGCACCGACCTCGACGGCGTAACGCAGCTGCCGGACGGATTGCACGGCATTGAAGATTTCGGCGTAATATACGAAGCGATGCTTCGCCGCAACTGGTCGGAGGAACTGGTGCACGATATTTTCTTCCATAACCTCAATAATTTCTTTATGAACGCGCTCTAAGCGCACGGAACGAATGATATGAACATACAGATTTACGGAAAGAACAAATGCTTTGATACCAAAAAGGCCGAGCGATGGTTTAAGGAACGACGGATCAAATACCAGTTTGTTGATATCATCAAGTTCGGTATGGGCCGACGTGAACTGGAAACCGTGAAAAGCGCGGTTGGCCTGGACGCGCTGATCGACGAAAACGATGTGGATTATCCGATGGTTTGCTATCTTGCATCCAATGAGGCAAAGCTGGAAAAACTTCTGGAAAACCCCTGGCTGATCCGCACGCCGATTGTGCGCAACGGCAGACAGGCCACAGTGGGCTACGCGCCCGACATCTGGAAAACCTGGGAATAATCCGTGCAGCAAAATAAACACAAACTGAAAAAGCGCTGACCGCATTTGGTCAGCGCTTTTTGATGTTTTTACAGTGCGGTGGGGGGCGCGCCGTCGGGAATCGGGCAGAGATAGCCTGCGGCAGTGTCTTTCCGATGCTCCTGCCGTGCAGTTTCCAGCGTTTCCGGCTGCTCAAAGAGGTCCGCTGCGATGCCTGCCATCACCTTTGCGGCAAAAAGCATGCCTTTATAGCCGATGCTGCTGCGCCCGGAGGAAACAAGCTGCCAGCTGTGTCCCGGACTTCCTGCGGCCTGACAGGCGGTATACACCTGCACAGTCGGGGTTTGCCAGCTGACGTCGCCGACATCTGTGGAACCCATGTGCACCTTTCGGCTGTGGTGATACGGCAGAACAAACCGATTGATCGGGGCGCTGCCGTTTTCGGACATTTGGTTTACATAATCTATTTCGCTGTCGGTTAAATCCGCTTCAAATTCAGTGGCAACGGGCGTTGCGGGAACGGGGAAAGAGTTCACAAGCGCCTGTGCGTAATCAAGCTCCTGCGCCGTGTATTCGGGCAGGGGAGCGGCGCGCAGATTTTCGTTTGCAAGCTGTTCAAGTGTGCGGTTCGGCACGGTGTTGGAGCAGCCGTCGATGAAGCGGATTGTAAGCCGGGTGTCTGTCATCATGGCGGCGGCCTGCGCAATATTGTCAACGCGCTGCTGTAGTTTCAGGGTTTCGCCAACCTCGTGGTCGCGCACCATGTAAAGCACGCTTGCGTGCGGCTGCACAACGTTGGGGGAAACCCCGCCGCCGTCCGTGATCGCATAGTGGATGCGTGCCGCGGACGGGATATGTTCACGCAGATACTGCACGCCGATATTCATCAGCTCCACAGCGTCCAATGCGCTGCGCCCGTGCTCCGGATCGCCGGCTGCATGCGCGGAGATGCCATCGAAGATATACTCTTTCTGAATGCAGGAGAGACAGCTTCCGCTGACAACACAGTTAACATAATCCGGGTGCCAGGTGATTGCGGCATCCAGCGATTCCCAGGCGCGGTCGCGCGCCATGAAGGCCTTGCCTGCGCCGCCCTCCTCGCCGGGACATCCGAAAAACACCACGGTGCCGGATTTGCGGCTGCGCATGAGATAGTCCTTAACGGCGAACACGGCGCCCAGCGCGCCTGCGCCGAGCAGATTGTGGTTGCAGCCGTGTCCGGTTTCGCCGCCGGCAGAGCGTTTCTCGGCGATGCCGCCTTCCTGTGAAAGGCCGGAGAGCGCGTCGAATTCGCCGAGTATGCCGATTACGGGACGTCCGCTGCCCCAACTGCCGGAAAACGCAGTGGGCACGCCGCAGAGCGATTCCGAAACGGTGAAGCCGTTTTCGCGAAGAATGTCGCAATAGAGTGCGGCGGAGCGGAACTCCTTGAGCGACAGCTCGGCATATTCCCATATTTTGTCGCTCACGCTGACAAACGTGTCAGCGTGAGCGTCGATATAATCGTATAATTCCTGTTTGTTCATATCAAAGCACCTTGCTCAGGAAATCCTGCAGACGCGGATGCTGCGGATGGTCGAAGATCGCCTCGGGCGTGCCTTCTTCCACCAGTTTGCCGTCTGCCATGAACAAAACGCGGTTGCCGACTTCGCGGGCAAAGCCCATCTCATGCGTGACGACCACCATGGTCATGCCTTCGTTTGCCAGCTCTTTCATAACTTCCAGAACTTCGCCGACCATTTCGGGGTCCAGCGCGCTGGTGGGCTCGTCAAAGAGCATGACGGAAGGCTCCATCATCAGTGCACGGACGATGGCGATGCGCTGCTTCTGACCGCCGGATAGCTGGATGGGATAAGCCGCGGCACGGTCGGCAAGGCCGACGCGCCGGAGCAGCTTGAGCGCCTTGTCAACGGCCTCATCCTGCGGCATGTTCAAAACCTGAACGGGTGCAAGGATCATGTTTTCGATGATGGTTTTGTGCGGGAAGAGATTGAAGTGCTGAAACACCATGCCCATCTTCTGACGGTGCTCGTCAATGCTGACCTTGACCATAACAGGCCGGCCGGTGGCGTCATCCATGGACTTATACTTTTTCTTGGTGATGTCCACGCCGTCGAAGATGATTTCGCCGTCGGTGGGTTCTTCCAGAAGATTTAGCGAGCGCAGCAGGGTGGACTTGCCGGAACCGGAGGGGCCGATCACCACCATGACGTCGCCGCGGTTGATATCCACGCTAACGCCGTCGAGCGCCTTGATCGTGCCTTTGTTATAGTGTTTTTTAAGGTTTTTCACCTCAATCAGCTTTTCGGTAGCTGCCATAGCGTGATCCCTCCTTACTTCATGCTGCGCATGGCTTTTCTGCTGTGTTCATCCAGCAGCGCCTGCACTTTGCGGTTTGTCTTTGCCGGACCGGTGCGTCTGTCGCCGGAGCTCATTTTGCGCTCGAAGTAGGCGATGATCTTGCTGGTGGGGAAGGTCAGGCAGAAGTAAACCAGGGTTGCAACGATCAGCGGTTCGCCGATGGAGAAGGTTGCACCCTTGACGGAGGAAACGGCGTACATGATTTCCTGCACGCCGATGGTGTAGCAAACGGAAGATTCCTTGATGATGGTGACAAACTCGTTTGCGATGGCGGGCAGGATGTTTTTAACTGCCTGCGGAAGAATGATAAAGCGCATGTTCTGCATCTGGCTCATGCCGAGCGAACGCGCCGCCTCGGTCTGTCCGCCGTCGATGCTCTGGATACCGGCGCGGATAATCTCGCTGAGATAAGCGCCGGAGTTCATTGCCAGCGCGACTACGCCGGGAAGAAAGCGCTCAAAGCGGATGAATCCGAACAGCTTGAACGTGGGCAGCGCAATGGGCGCAAACACGATGTAGTAGATGATAAAAAGCTGAACCAGCAGCGGCGTTGCGCGAAACACTTCCACATAAACCGTTGCGATAAAATTCAGCGGTCTGAAGCGGGCCAGCGCGGCAAGAAAGCCCTGCTCGCGAAGCCGCCCGTCCTTTTCAAAGGCCAGAAAGTACATCGGCCGCAGATTGCTCAGGCGCATAACGGCAAGAATCAGCGCGAGAACAAAGCCAAAGACAACGGTCAGCGCGGAGAGGGAAATTGTGCAGATCAGACCGTCGCGAAACATGCTCAGAAACTGAAACGTTCTGGCAAAACCGACTCGAGAGATCATGGACATGGCTCCTTCATAAATGAGAATAAAGACGCAAAATCCTCCCCGGGATAAGGGGAGGTATTTGCGTAAAAATCAGTTCCTGGGATTTTTTTTGGGGGGGGGAATTACTTCTCGTCAACCAGACCTTCGAGGATGTTGCCGGTTGCCAGTTCGTTTGCCTCAGCGACAAACTTGTCCATGCTGCCGTCGGACAGCGCGGCTGCGATGGCCTCGTTCACGCCGGCGAGCAGGGCTTCGTTGCCCTTGGAAACGCCGACAGCGGAGCCTTCCTGATCATAGGGAACTTCCAGAGCAACGCACAGCTCGGGATAGTTGACGGCATAGTTCTCGGCAACGGCGGTTTCAATGAAAGCGCCGTCGAGGGTGCCGGCGATCAGCTCGGCGATGATGTCGGTCACTTTCTGCAGGGCGATGCAGTCAGCGTCGGGCGTGTGCTCCATGGCGAGATCCCACTGAATGGAGGCGTTCTGTGCGCCGATGCTGTATTCAGGCTTGTTGGCGGAAGCCAGATCGGGGAACTTGTCCTTGGTGCTCTGCGTGCAGCAGAAGCTCTGGCCGCCCATGTAATACAGGTCGGAGAAGTCCATCTTGTCCATGCGGCTGGGATCGGGGGAGTAGCCGGCAAGGCTCAGGTCAACGTTCTTGGCAGCCAGCTCGGTGAGGGTGCCGTCAAAGTCCATGGGGATCACTTCCAGCTCAAGGCCGAGGTAATCCGCGATGTACTGTGCCAGTGCGATGTCAAAGCCGGCCAGGGTGTAGGAGCCGTCTTCGCCGATGGAGTAAAACTCATAGGGAGCAAAGTCGGGGCTGGTGGCAACGGTCAGCTTGCCCGGCGTGATGGTGTTGTATTTGTTCTCAACGGGGGCTTCCTTTGCGCCGCATGCGCAAAGAGCAAGCGCCATAACCAGAACAAGAGCGATTGCGATAATCTTTTTCATTATAAGTATCTCCTTTGTTTTTATGAACTGACGACACGAATTATATGCCAATAATTCTGAATAATCAAGGTGATTATTCAGTAAAAAAGTGAATATAAAAGTTCTGATGCAATTTTGTGTAGAATGTACAAGCGGCCGGGAAAGATTCCCGACCGCCCGCTGGGGGTATTTGGATGTGAAAAGCATGATTTGTGCGCAAAAGTAGTTATTTTCCCGTGCTGCCGAAGCCGCCGGCACCGCGTTCGGTTTCCGGCAGCGTATCCACCTGCTCAAATTCCGCGCTTGCGCAGGGGAGAATCACCAGCTGGGCGATGCGGTCGCCCGGGTGAACGGTTTGGGGAATTTCTCCGTCGTTATGCAGCGCAACAATGTATTCGCCGCGATAATCGCTGTCACAAACGCCGACACAGTTTGCCGGGCGGAGCGCCTGCTTTGCGGCAAGGCCGCTGCGGGCGAACACGGCGCCGAACCAGCCTTCCGGCACGGCGATGGCAAGACCGGTGCCGATTTTTTCCGTGGTGTGCGGAGCAATGGTGACAGGACCGGCAATGCAGGCGTAAAGGTCGTAGCCTGCGGCGAGGGCGCTGCCTGCGCTGGGCAAAACGGCGTCGGAGTGCAGTTTTTTGACAGAAATTTTCATGATTTACCCTTCAGCTTTTTCGGATTTCAGACTTTCTTTGTGGAGCAAAGGTGATACCTTTTTATACAGGGGAATGGTGATCACAGCGAGGACAACGCTCTTGATGAGGTTGAACGGGCAGAAAGCATAGATGATCAGCGTCAGTTTGTCCTTGATGGCGGGGATGACGGCCTGGGACATGCCGACGATCATTTCCGTGGACCAGCCGAGCACCTTTGCATACAGCGGCACGGTGATGAAATAGTTGACGAGTGCGCCGGCAACGATCATGGCAACGGCGGACAGAGCCAGAGAAACGATGGCGCCTTTCTTGGTTTTGTGGTGCTGGTAATAAAGGCCTGCCGTGGCGCAGAAAGCGCTGCCGACAACAAAGTTAGCCAGCTCGCCAACGCCGCCGGTGTGGGATGCGGTGAGCAGATGCAGAAGATTCTTGATCAGCTCGCTGAGAATGCCGGCAACGGGGCCGAGCGCGAGGGAACCCAGCAGGGGAATCAGATCGGAGAAGTCCATTTTCAGGAAGCTGGGGAAGACGGGGAGCGCGAACTCCAGGAACATGACGACGTAAGCGAGCACGCCGAGCATGGCAATCTTCACGATGTAGGTGAGTCTGTTGGTCTGTTTCATTGCGTTGGTCTCCTTAAAATAAAAAATTGCTCACAGAAATTACTTCCGGAGCAGGCAAAAAAGACCAACGAACTGCACAAAAACACCAAAGCGCATAACGTTGCTTGTTCTTCTCTCATCCAGACTGTAAAGTGCATGGCACTCGAACTGTCGGTATCGGAATTTCACCGATTCATGCTTTCGCTCGCGGACTGTCACCGCCGGTCGGGAATTTCACCCCGCCCCGAAGAACTCTGTTTGATTGTGGTCACACTATACCACAACTGTTTTGAAAATGCAATAGGGTTTTGACAATACATGTCAAATAGAGTAAACTGTGATATCGGAGATGAGATTGTTGGAGAAAGCAAACACTTGCACATTCACCGGCCACCGCGAGAACAAACTGCCCTGGCGCGGCAATGAGGCAGACCCGCGCTGCCGGCGGCTGAAGCAGCATATCTATGACGCGGTGGAAGCCGTTTATCACGCCGGCGTGCGGCATTATATCTGCGGCATGGCCACGGGCGGGGATATGTATTTTTGCGAGGCAGTGATCGCCCTGCGCGAAGAGCACCCGGAGATCACGCTGGAAGCCGCGATCCCTTATGAAGGCCAGTCGGCGGCATGGTCCGCACCGCTGCGCGCCCGGTATGACCGGCTGGTGAGCGAATGCGATTACCAAACCGTTTTGCAGCGCGACTACACGCCGGAGTGTCTGCTGCGGCGCAACCGCTATATGGTGGATGCGTCTTCCGTGCTCATAGCCGCCTACAACGGCTCGCGCGGCGGCACGCAGAGCACGCTGCTTTACGCACTGCGTGAGGGCCTTGAAATAATTGAACTTCCGATGGAGGAATAAAACAATATGAAAAAACTGCTTTGTGTTTTTCTTGCCGCCGCAACCCTGCTTGGCTGCTGTGCTGTGCCTGCGTTTGCAGCGGAAGCGGGTCTGGGGAATTTCAGCAAAAACCGCAGCTACACCGCGGGGCTGTTTCCCGATGTGGCATCCGGCATCTGGTATGAAGAATTCGTTGCCGCCGTTTATGAGCATGACCTTATGAAAGGCCGGACGGACGGTCACTTCAGCCCCGGCGGCAGCGTAACGCTGGCCGAGGCGGTGACGATGGCTGCGCGCATTCATTCCATTTATCGCAGCGGAACTGCGGACTTTGTGCAGGGCGAACCCTGGTATCAGGTGTATGTGGATTATGCCGCCGCCAACGGCATCTACGGCGGAACCGGACGGCTGACAGCGCCTGCCACGCGCAGCGAATTTGCCGCACTGCTCGCAAAATCGCTGCCGGAGAGCGAATTGCAGCAGATTAACACGATTGCCGACAATATGCTGCCCGATGTGAAATCCGGCGATGCAAACGCCGAGGAGATTTATCGCCTTTACCGCGCCGGTGTGCTTACCGGCAGCGATGCGTTCGGCACATTCGCACCCGCGTCCGAGATCAACCGCGCCGAGGTTTCCGCAATTTTGAGCCGTATGGTGTTCCGCTCGCTGCGGCGCCATTTCACGCCGGAGGTGAAGCCGGCTTACCCCACGCTGTATGCCGCTGCGGCGCAGAGCGATGAGTATTTTGCCGACGCTGCCATGCTCGGCAACTCGCTTGTGCAGGGAATGCAGCTTTATTCCGGCATGTCCACCATGGACTTTTTCTGCAAGGAGAGCGTTCGTGTTGACAACTGCGACGCCTTTGTCAGCGCGCTGAACCGCGAGCAGTACGGAAAAATCTACATCGAGTTTGGCATCAACGAAACATATTTTGCGCTTGATACGTTCATCACCGCTTACGGCAAACTGATCGACCGTCTGCGCAGCGAGCAGCCGGAGGCCGAGATTTATATCATGTCGCTCACCCCGGTAACCGCAGATAAGGCTGCGTCGGGATTTTCCATCAGCAAGATTAAGGAAATGAACGCGGGACTGCTTGCGCTGGCGGAGGAGAAAGCGTGCTGGTATATGGATGTGTTTACCCCGCTGCTGGATGCCTCCGGCTACCTCAGCGCCGACTACGCCGCCGATTGGGACGGCGCGCACTTCAACACAAACGGCTATCTGGCCTGGGCGGATGTGATCCGTACCCATTACGCGCCGGGCAAATGAGCAAAAAACGGAGAAATACATATGAGAATGAGAAAAAAACCGAACCTGCTGCCCCGCATGGAGCGTGCGGCGCAGGTGCAGATTACCGATCCCGAAAACTATCCCGGACTTTGGCGTGAAAAGTTTCCGGGCTATTCCGCAGTGCATCTTGAACTGGGCTGCGGCAAGGGCAGATTCACCGCAGACACTGCCGAGGCCAATCCCGATGTGCTGCTCATTGCAGTGGAGCGTGTGCGCGATGCCATGGTGGTCGGGATGGAGCGCGCGGTGGACCGCGAGCTGACCAATATCCGTTTCATTGACCGCGATGTAACGCTGCTGCCGAGCATCTTCGCCCCCGGCGAGGTTGACCGTATCTATCTCAATTTCTGCGACCCGTGGCCGAAAAGCCGCGACGCCAAGCACCGCCTCACCGCGCCCGGATTCCAGCGTTTGTATGCCGACGTTTTGCCCATCGGCGGTCAGCTCCATTTCAAAACCGACAATCTTCCGCTGTTTCAGTGGTCCGTGGAGCAGTTTGTCGCAGAGGGCTGGGAACTGAGCGAGGTTACCAACAATCTGCATGAAAACGGCATTTGCGGCGTGATGACCGACTATGAAGCGAAGTTTCACGCCGAGGGGATTAAAATCAACCGTCTGGTAGCCACAAAAACCGCGGAAACCAAAACCGCAACCGGCGCCGGCGCTCCGCCGCGCCTGTACGATGCGGGACTTTCCGACGCCAGAGGCAAGCAGACCGTGGCGGAGACAGAACAATGAAGCTGATTTCGTGGAATGTAAACGGTTTGCGCGCCGCGATGAAAAAGGGATTTATGGAATCGTTTGCGGCGCTGGATGCGGATTTTTTCTGCCTGCAGGAAACCAAGCTGCAGGCCGGTCAGATTGCGCTTGAACTGCCGGGATATGAGCAGTTTTGGTGCTATGCGGAGAAAAAAGGTTATTCCGGCACGGCGATTTTTGCAAAGCGCGCGCCGCGCGGCGTTCAATACGGCATCGGCATTGCCGAGCATGACACGGAAGGCCGTGTTGTTACGCTGGAATACGACGAATTCTACCTTGTCTGCGTCTACACCCCAAACGCGCAGGACGGCCTCAAGCGCATCGACTACCGCATGGCGTGGGAGGATGCGTTTCGCGCGTATCTCTGTGCGCTGGATGAGAAAAAGCCTGTTGTGGTTTGCGGCGACATGAACGTTGCCCATGAGGAGATCGACCTGAAAAACCCTGCGACCAATCACAACAGCGCCGGCTTTTCCGATCAGGAGCGCGGAAAATTCACCGAACTGCTCTCCGCCGGATTTACGGACACATTCCGCCGTATGTATCCCGACCGCCGCGACGCTTATTCCTGGTGGAGCTACCGCGCTGCGGCGCGCGAGCGCAACGTTGGCTGGCGAATTGACTATTTCCTCTGCTCAAACCGCATTGCGGACCGGATCGCGGAGGCGTTTATCTGCCCGGAGATTATGGGCTCGGACCATTGCCCGGTCGGGCTGGAAATTGAACTATGAATATCGGTAACGTTAAAATCAACGGAAGGCTTGTTCTCGCGCCGATGGCCGGCGTGACGGACGCGGCCTTCCGCCATATCTGTTATCGCCACGGTGCCGCGCTGACCACAACGGAGATGGTGAGCGCCAAAGCACTGGTGTATGGCGACAAGAAAACCAAAGATCTGCTCTACTGCATCCCGGAGGACAGACCCGTTGCCGTTCAGATTTTCGGCCATGAGCCGGAAGTGATGGCGGAGGCGGCACCCATTGCGATGGAGGTGTCCGGCGCGGACATTCTGGATATCAATATGGGTTGTCCCGTGGGGAAAATCGCCGGCAACGCCGACGGCTGCGGCCTGATGAAAACGCCGGAGCTTGCGCGCGATATTATCGAGCGCGTGGTCAGGGCTGTGTCCTGCCCGGTCACGGTGAAATTCCGCAAGGGCTGGGACAAAGGCAGCATCAACGCCGTGGAGTTTGCACTGATGTGTCAGGAAGCGGGGGCGGCTGCCATCGCCGTTCACGGCAGAACCCGCGTGCAGATGTACGAAGGCCGCGCGGACTGGGATATTATCCGCGATGTGAAGCAGGCCGTACGAATTCCGGTAACCGCAAACGGCGATGTGTTTTCCGCGGAGGATGCGCAGCGCATTCTGCGCTACACCGGCTGCGATGCGGCGATGATCGGCCGCGGCAGCTTTGGCGATCCCTGGCTGTTTTCCGCGGGCAACGCCGCGATTGCGGATGAACCGATTCCGGCGCGCCCGCCGCTTTCCGAGCGCATGGATATTGCCATGGAGCAGATTGAGCTGTCGGCTTCGCTGCGCAGCGAACGTCTGGCCTGCCTGGAAGCGCGGCGTCATCTTTCGTGGTATCTGCGCGGCGTGCCGTATGCCGGGCCGTATAAGGTGCGCGCTGTTCATGTGGAAACGCTGGAAGATGTGCGCAAAGTGATCCGCGATATCAAAAGAGATCTGCGTGATGAGGTGACGTTGTGACAAGACAAGAAGAGCAAAAGCTCGTTGAGCGCGCCGCACGGGGCGACACGGCAGCCTTTGAAGAGATTGTCAGAGCCAACGAAAAAATGGTGTATAACCTTGCGCTGCGCAGCCTTGGCAACCGGGAGGATGCCGAAGACGCCGCGCAGGAGGTTTTTATGAAAGCATATGCTGCGCTTGCCACCATGCGCGGTGACAGCAAGCTTTCGGTGTGGCTGTACAGAATCACAAACAATGTTTGCATTGATATGCTGCGCCGCCGACGCGACACGCTGTCGCTCAGCTGCGAAACCGAGGACGGCGAGAGTGAATTTGACTTGCCGGACAGCCGCTTTGACCCTGCGGCGATCGCAGAGCGCCGCGATCTGCGCGAGCAGGTGAGCCGCGCGCTTGCGCAGCTTCCCGACGACGCGCGGCAGATCTTTTTGCTGCGCGAACTGGCGGGGCAGAGCTATGCCGAGATTGCGGAAACGCTGCAGATTGATATCGGCACTGTGAAATCCAGAATATTTCGTGCAAGAAAACGCATTTGTTTGCTTTTGAGCGGGAACATTTCCGAAGAATCTTCGTCTAAGAGATCGGAAGGAGGTGTTCAGATATGAAAAGCTGCGAAGAGTATCAGGAGCTGATCGGCATGATGCTCGACGGCGAGCTGCAGGAAGCGGACCGCGCTGCGGTTGAAGCGCACATTGCCGCATGCGATGACTGCCGCGCGATGTACGAGGCGTTTTCCGCCATCGGCGGCGCCCTGGAGCTTGAAGAAGTATCTGACACATGCCATGCCGCTATTATGAAGCGCGTGGAGATTGCCGTTAAGGCAAAACGCACGCAGGGAACTCTGATACGTTTGCGTCACTGCATGGCTGCGGCGGCCTGCCTTGTTGTAGCTGTCGGCACGGTTTTCGCATTGAGCAATACGCTCCTGCCACGCAGAAACGATGCATCTGCCCCCGCCGGCGGCGATGCGCGCATGATGACCGAGAGCGTTGCATATTCCGCTGCCGAAAAGCCTGTGACCGTTGCGCAAGATGCCGCCCCCTGCGAGGCGGAATTTGACGCGGTGCCGGGCGCATCTGCTGCCGCTCCGATGGCACCGATGGCACCCCCGTGCCCGGAGCCCGCGCCGGAAGAAAGCGCAGGCGTAACGACCGGCTGGGTTTCCGTTCGGGTGACTGCGGTGACGGACCGCGGTTTTTCGGCGCAGGTTACGGCCTCCGGTGATGCGGCGGTTGCGCCCGGCAGTGCGCTGGAGATTGTTGTGGACGATGCCACCGTCTGCGCTGTGGTTGCAGAAACCGGCAGCGAGGTAACGGTGCTGTTTTCCCGCATCGAACCGGCGGAAAAGCCGGTTGTATACGCCGAAGAGATCAAAGCAGCATAAATATAACCGCCTGCCGTAGCCGGCGGGCGGTTATATAAAAGAAATATTCGCATTTCAGTCAATCGGGCATGACCGCGGTCATGCCCGGTTGTTTTTTTGTCTGTGGTCGGCATGTGCCGGGGGGCTATATGCCGCCGAACACGCTGTAGTATAAAACGCCGAGACCTTCCCGGATAAAATAGTTGAGCCTGAGCACGGGCAGATTGGTGCGGCCGGGAACGCCGCCGACGGAAACGCCGAGCCGCTGTGCAATGCGTCCGGCACGGTAGAGGTGGTATTCGCTGCTGCAAACGGCGATGCGTGCGTTGTCGGCGTTTGGAATCAGCGCAAGGGAAAATGTAAGATTCTCCTCCGTGCTGGTGGAACGGTTTTCTTCAATGATCCGTTCCGGCGCGATGCCGTTTGCCGTGAGCCAGTTTGCCATGCAGGCGGCTTCGGTCATGTTTTCGCCCGGTCCCTGTCCGCCGGAAACAACGGCGATGCAGGCCGGGTGGGTGTTGAGATAGTCCAGCGCTGCGCTGAGCCGGTTGACCATGGAAAGGGAGGGCGAACTGCCGTTGATGCCGCAGCCAAGCACGATGAGATAGTCAGCTGCAAACTCCGGCGTGCCTTTTGCGGCGGTTATGATGGGAATTTCCGCAGCGCAGAGAATGAGCGCGCCGAGCACAATCAAAACCGTGAGAATCCGCCGGAGCTTTTTCGGAAGAAACAGATACAATAATATCAGCGCGCCCACACCGGCAATCAGCAGCGCAATCACGCGGTAGCCGATCAGCGCAAAGGCGAAAAACGCCGCTGCCGCAAAGCAGAACGCGGAAAGGATGAACCACGGCAGGTTCTTTTTATACTTACTCAATCGCTCAGCGCCTCCCATTGCAGATATAGCTCGTCGAGCTGCTCGTTGAGCGCGCTGCGCTGTGCGTCAAGCTCCATGAGCTTTTGATAATCGCTGGAAAACTCTTCGGTCAGCGCGTCAAGCTCGGCAAGCTGCGCTTCGATTTTTGCGATGTCGCGCTCAAGCTTTGCTATTTGCCGGTCGGTACGCGGGGGATTTTTCTTCTTGGGCGGCTGTGCGGCAGTGTCTTTCTTCTTCGGCTCGGTGTGGGCGTTTGCCTGCTGAAATGCCGCCTGCCTTGCCTTGTATTCGCGAAATTGCGAGAAACTGCCTTTAAAATCCGTTATTTCGCCGTTTTCCAGCGCCCAGATGCGATTTGCAAAGCGCTCGATAAACCAGCGGTCGTGGCTGACAAACAACAGCGCGCCGCCGTAATCGTCCACAGCGTCTTCAATCCATTCGCGCGAGACGATGTCAAGGTGGTTGGTCGGCTCGTCGAGGATGAGGAAGTTAATGTCGTGGCGCATCAGCATGCAAAGGCGCAGACGGCTCAGTTCGCCGCCTGAGAGCGCGGAAACGGGCTTGAAAACGTCCTCTCCCGTGAACTGAAATTGTGCAAGACGGTCGCGTGCCTGCTGGGGCAGGCAGTTTTCCTCGTAGAGCATTGTGTCGTAAAGTGTGCGTTCGGGGTGGCTGAAGTGGATGATTTGGGGAAGATAGGCGGTTTTCACGCTGGGGCCTTTGTGGATGCGTCCGGCATCGGGACCTTCTTCCTCCATGAGAATTTTGATGAATGTGGATTTGCCGCTGCCGTTGTCGCCGACAAGGGCAATGCGGTCGCCGCCTTCGATGAGCAGGTCAATGTCGTGAAAAAGCTGCTTTTCGCCGAACGCTTTGCTCAGACCCTCCACATAATAAACCTCGTCGCCGAAAAACTCACGCTCGGAAAACTTGACGTCCAGCTTTTTCATCACCTGCGGCTTCGCCGTGGCGGAAAGCTTTTCCATACGCTTTTCCATGGAAAAGGCACGCTTGTGCAGCTTGTCGTTGCCCATGAAGGCCCAAAGATGCATTTGCGCCGCAGCCTGCTTGAGCTGCTCCAGCTTTGCCTGGTCCTTTTCGTATTTTTTCAGATGCTCGTCAAAGCGGCGCTGCCGCTCGTTGACATAGAAGCTGTAGTTTCCGGAATAAAATTCCGCCTTGCCGTCGTGAATTTCGATGCAGCGCTGCGCAACCGTATCCAAAAACCAGCGGTCATGGCTGATGGCGAGAACTGTGCCGTGAAAATGCTGCACATAATCTTCCAGCCATTCCGTTGCGTGCAGATCGAGATGGTTGGTCGGCTCGTCGAGCAGAAGAATGTCCGTGTCTTCAAGAATGAGACGCGCAAGGTTCACGCGCGTTTTTTCGCCGCCGGAGAGCTGCGAGAACAGGCGGCTGCGCATGTCGGCAGGGATGTCCAGACCGTTTGCAACCTTATCGCGCAGAAAGTCCGCATCGTAGCCGCCGAGGCGCTCAAAATCGGCGCTGAGTCGGTCATACTCACGCAAAACAGCGTCGCTTGCGTCTGTTTCCATCTGCACGGCGAGAGCGTCCAGCCTCCGCCGGATGGAGGCCACGCGCGCGTGCGCGGTTTTTAGAACGTCCTCGGTGGTGTATTCCGGCGGATACACCGGGATCTGAGAGATCAGACCGATGCGCTTGCCGTGGGCGATCAGCATTGTGCCGTCGTCATAGTCGATCTCGCCGGAGAGAATGCGGAAAAGCGTTGTTTTTCCGCAGCCGTTGCGGCCGAGGATGCCGACGTGCTCGCCGGCCTGAATGTCAAAGCTCAGACCGTTGAGAATATTAAAGCCGTCGTCATAGGCTTTTGTAAGATCCTTGATTGAGATATCTACCATGCTGGAATCTCCAAACGTGTTTTTGTTTGCTGCGGCAGCGGTGGGGCAGAGCGGTCAGTTTCCAACGGCGGCCTGCAGCACCGTGTTTGCCGCAGCGCCCGCGTTGCGCAGTCCGCCGCCGGCGTTTTCCATAACAACCACAAAGGCGTAGGGATGCGCCGGGTCGTCAAGAAAGCCGGTGAACCATGCGTGGCTGGTGCCGTCCCCGACTTCGGCGGTGCCGGACTTGGCGCAGAGTTTCAAACCGGGAAAATTCTGTGCGCCGTAGGAATATGCAACGGCGTAGTTCATCATCGCTTTGATATCGGCCGCTGTGGCGGCGTTGATAAGCTGCTCGGTGCTGCGGTCGGGGTGCGCCAGAATGCTCGGCTGCGTGAGTTCGCCTCCGCCTGCGACGGCGGAAACATAGCGCAGCAGCGCGTAGGGGCAAACCAGGTCGGTGGATTGTCCGATACCGGACCATGCCAGTGCGGCGCTGCCCGGCGCGGCGGCCTCAAATTTTCCGGCGGCGGTAGCAATGCCGCTGAGGGAGAGCGGGGCGGTGAAGCCATAGCGCTCGGCATAGGCGGCAAGCGTGTCGCCGCCGAGTTCAAGCGAGAGCTGGGCAAAGGCGCAGTTGCAGGAATGGGCAAGCGCCTGCTCAATGGTCTGCGCGCCGTGAACGCCGGTGCAGTTGATTTGATTCCCGTCTACAAGAACGCTGCCTTCGCAGACAAAGCTGCGGCTTTTCAGATCGCCGATGGTTTCCAGCGCTGCGGCGAGCGTGACGAGTTTAAACACGCTTCCGGGGGTGTAGGCAGCGCTGAGCGTACGGTTGAGGTAAACGCCGTCGTATGCGGGATTGTCGGCGGGAAAGCCCAGATTCACATCGTAGCTGGGCGAGGATACCATGCAAAGAATTTCGCCGGTGGTGTAGTCGCTGAGCAAAACCGCGCCGCTGTGACCGGCAAGTGCGTCGTAAGCGACAGCGCAGAGCTTCGCGTCGATGCTGAGGGCAAGCTCACCGCCGCCGGACTTCAGACCGGTCAGCGCGCTGTAGCCGCTCAGCGCGTCGGGAAAGCAGCGCAGTGCGCCCGTGCCGATATTTCCGCCGGGATCGCCCACAGCGTGCAGACAGGCAATGCGGACGGCATCGTCCTCGGCGTAGCTGCGCTTGCCGTTTTCGTTGCCGGAAAGCAGAATGCCGTTGCGGTCGGTCAGCGTTCCTGTGATGATTTTGCCGTTGCTCCAAACGGCTTCGTTGGCGGAAAAGTTTGCCCAACTTTCGCCCTGGGTTGCAAAGCGATAAATATAAACGCCCATGCCCGCAATCAGGCATATGGCAACAAGCAGCGCGCTGTAGGCGCGGCGTTTGATTTTTTTCACGTTTCCTCCACCTCCTCGGCAAGGATGACCTCGCTGTTTGCATCGGCTGCGCCGTTTCCGCGCCTGCGTGTGGCGAGCTTAACGGAAAAGCTTGCGTTTTGTCGGGTGTCTGCCGCTTTGAGAAAAGCGAGCAGCGCCCAGCAGGAGATCAGGCTGCTGCCGCCGCGGGAGACAAAGGGGAAGGTGACGCCGGTGAAAGGCAGAATATCCGTGCTGCCAAATACGTTCAGCGCCAGCTGAACGAGCATCATGGCGGAAGCGGCGCATGCGGCGATGACGTAGTAAACGCTGCGTCCGCCCGCTGCGGTGCGAACGGAAAACAGGCTCAGCCCCGCAAGCGCCAGCACGGCGCACAGCGCGATAATCAGTCCGAGCTCCTCGCTGAGCAGGCAAAACACCATGTCCGTGTCCGCGGCAAAAATGGTGTGCAGCCAGCCGCGTCCCGCGCCGACGCCGAGCAGACCGCCGCCGGCGGCGGCGGAAAGGGCGCGTGTTTGCTGCCAGCCTGCGCCGTAGGGATCGGCCCAAATGTTGCCCCAGGTGGCGAAACGCTGGGCAATATAAGGCTTCACCGTGAGCACAAGAAAGCCAACGAGCGCAGCGCCGGCCACGGCGAGAAACACCGTTGCAAAACTGCCCGAACGCATGAACGAGATGACCAGAAATGTGGCGAAGAAAATCAGCGCCGTTCCAAAATCACCCATGAGCGCGAGCGCACCCACACAAACTGCGGAAAAAGCGATAAACAGCAGCAGGTTGCGCGAACGGTAAAGCCGGTCAAGGGAAGCCGCGCCGACGTAAATATAACCGATTTTGACAAATTCCGAAGGCTGCAGCGAGAATCCGCCGATGGAGAGCCAGTTGGTTGCGCCGTTCGTTGTTGTTCCGGCAACCAGATTCAGCGCGAGAAACCCCAGAGCGGCAAGGCCGATGGGCCAGCGCATAATTTTGGTGCGGCGCAGATCGCGCAGCCACCAGCCGAGAAACATGAACAAAACAATGCCTGCGGCCAGCAGAAGCAGATGTTTGCCGATCTCTTCGGGGGCTGCAGTTGCGGTAACGGCGAGGCCGAGCGTGCAAAGGAAAAATGCCAGCGTTTCGATTTCGAAGCCGCGGCGGTCCATTGCGCGCATCAGAAGATAAAAGCTCCATTGCAGCAGGCAAAGCGCAGCAAAGCCGAGCGCAATGTTGGCGGCGTGTGTCCGGGCCTGTCCGCTGACAAACTGCAGCGTGAGCAGGGTCTGGAAGATGGTGAGCAGCAGCAGTGTCATGCCCTGGCTGATATACTGTCCCGGCATCGCGCGCCGACTGCTGTTTTCCAGCAGCTGCTTGTTGTCCAGCGGGCGAAACACCGCGCCCACATCGGAGAAAAACAGAACGCTGCCATCGTGAACATCCAGACCGGAGCCGGTGTCTCTGCGGGCGCCGACAGCGGTGCCGCCGTCGGTGCCGAGGTCATAAAGGCGCCAGTTCCCGGTGTCGGACCGGATCAGCGCGGCGTGGGTGCGGTCAACGGAGGCGTGCGGCAGCACAACATCGCAGCCGGAAAAACGTCCGATGATGCATTCCCAGTGCTTCAGCGGTGCTTTCGAACCGTCCTGAAATTCAAGCCAGGCCCAAAGCTCCGGTTCGCAGTTTTCCTGCAGCATGCTTCGCACGCAGCGCAGCAGCAGCCACACCGCGAGTGCCGGCAATATCCATTTGGAAGCTGTCAGTATGACGTTTGTCAGCTCGGCCATGAATGTTTCCTTTCCATGCGTTTGGTTGTTTGTGTTTGAAAAGCTATAATTAATTATTATACCAAATATGTATCATAATTACAATCCGATTGCGATTGCGCGATTTTCCTTTGCGGTGAAAAAGAGGGATTGTAATTCGCAGGAGATTAAAGTAAAATATGTGGATACGAGATGCAAGCCGAAATGGGTTTGCACAATACACTGAGATTTCAGTTATCGCCGGAGGAAACTATTATGAAAATCGTGATCGTGGGCGGCGGCAAGGTTGGCTATGCCATTGCCGCAGAACTGACAATGGAAGGCCACGATATCACCGTTGTTGATGAAAAAACCGAGGTTACCAACCGCATCAGCAATCACCTCGACTGCATGACGATTGTTGGCAACGGCGCGATGTTGGAAGTTATGCGAACGGCCGGCGTACCGACGGCAGATCTGCTCATTACCTGCACGGGTGAAGACGAGCTGAACATGATCTGCTGCGTGTTTGCGAAAAAACTCGGCTGCAAAAGCACCATTGCCCGCGTTCGTGCGCCGGAGTATGCCGAGCAGCTTTATCTGCTCAAGGACGAGCTGGGTCTTTCCATGACGATCAACCCGGAACTGAACGCCGCGCGTGAGATGTATCGCCTGATGGAGATCCCCAGCGTTCTCAAGCGCGACAGCTTTGCAAAGGGTCGTGTTGAGATCATTGAAGTTGTGCTGAAACCCGGTGATGTGCTCGACGGCGTTCGGCTGATGGACATGAAGAAAAAGCTGAAGTGCAGCGTTCTGGTTGCTGCCGTGCAGCGCGGCGGCGAGGTTATGATCCCGGACGGTAATTTCACCCTGCAGGCGGGGGACAAGGTGTCGGTTTGCACTTCTGCGATGCACCTCGGCACCATTCTGCGCAGCATCGGTGCAAACACGAAAAAGGCAAAAAATGTTCTTCTGATCGGCTGCAGCAAGGTTGCGGAGTATCTTTGCTTCCTGCTGCTCAATGCCGGTGCGAATGTGCGCGTGATCGAATCCGATCCCGCAACGGCGGCGGCTTTCGCCGAACGCTATCCCAAGGCGGTTGTTGTATGTGCCGACGGAACAAACGAGCAGGTGCTGCGCGAAGAGAATGTAACGCGCATGGATGCCGTTGCCACGCTGACGAACATGGACGAGGAAAACCTGATTCTCGCCATGTATCTCAACACGCTGGGCGTGCCGCAGGTGCTGACCAAAGTGGACCATACGGCGTTTGGCAATCTGCTTGCCGTACGCGACGAAAGTCGCATTATCAGCCCCAAAAAGCTTTGCGCGGATGCGATCATCCGCTATGTCCGCGCTATGCAGAACACAACCGGCAGTTCCGTATTAACGATGCACC